>CAYGLT010000101.1:0-6588 GCA_964350875.1 uncultured Phycisphaeraceae bacterium
ATGCGCATCACGCCGCGTCGCGCGACTTCTTCGACGGCTGCCACTCGCACCCCGCGGGGGAATCCGCCGGCTCGCGCCAGTCCTCGCACTGGGGAAGACTCAGATTGCTGGGCATCGTCTTGCGGTACCCGAGCAGGCGCACGACCTCGAGCACATCGCTCCAGGTCGGGTAGGTCCGCTCGTTCACGCGCTTGAACGCCTCGATCGCCTGGATGAACAGGAACTGCTCGCGCGTCATCTCGCCTTCCTCGGCGGACTTCGCGAAATCGCTGCGCCTGCGCCCCGGGCCGCGGCGACGCTCGAGCCCCGTGTTCGATCCGCCGCCCTGACCGAGCGACTCACGCATGGCCTGCATGTCGCGGCGATCGATGCCGCTGCGCCGATCGACCACGCTGTGGCCGGCCCATTCGGGACGCTCGGCGTCGGAAGAAGAACAGCCGCTGGGCGTGTTCTCGCCGCGCGGCTGCGTGGTGGGCTTGCTGTCGCTGGATCGCCGGTCGGCCATGATCGTGCTCCGTCGCGTGTTTGACGACGGGCGATCGGGGGCTTCCCGGGGGCGGTTCAGACGGTTCGATCAGAGATCGTCGTCGTCGCCGAAGTCGTCGTCGTCGTCGTCCATGTCGTCGTCTTCGAAGTCGTCGTCGTCGACGCTGTCGTCGTCGTCTTCGAAGTCGTCATCGTCATCGTCGTCATCGAGCCAATCCTCGTCATCATCCATGTCGTCCTCGTCCTCATCCTTCGCGGAGGTGAGGGTTGTGACGGCCAGGCCGGTAATGTCGGCCAGGAAGGATGTGTACGCGTTCTCGGACACATCGAGGTCCAGAGCGGCGGAGGTCGGAGCGTCAAGGGTTGCGAGCATCGGCGTCGGTCCCGGTGAGGGTGAGTCGGTCGTGAATTCCGCGGGGGTTGGCGACACGATTTTCGCGTCGCCGCAAGGTGCTTTCGATCACGCGGCCATGGCTGCAAAGGCGCGGCCGGGAAGGCGTCGCGGCCCGGGCGGGCCACGGGCGGTTACACTACAACCGGTCGGGGGTCTGTCAATCCCCTGATCGGCCGATTTTCCGACTCCTTTTCGCCCCCGCGAGATCCCGGATTCCGCCCCGCCCGGCGGACTTGCGCGGCGCACGACGACGACCACGGAATCCCCCGTTGAGCACCGCGAACCCCAACGACCACAACCCCCGCGAACCCGACCGGTTCCAGCCCGTCGCCCTCGTCCTCGCCCTCCTCCTCCCCGGCGCGGGCCACGCCTCGCTGGGCGAGGTGAAACGCGGCGTCTGCATCGGCGCCGGCGTGCTGGGCCTTTTCCTGGGCGGGATGCTCATCGGCGGGATCGACGCCGTCGACCGCAAAGAGGACTTCTGGTGGTTCACCGCCCAGGCGGGCGTGGGGCCCGTCGCCTTCGGCGTCGACGCCCTCCACCAGTCCCTCAAAGTCAAGGACGAACTCACCGGCCAGATGCGCTCCCCCTACCCCGACGAGAACGGCGCCTACACGAAGTCCCTCGGCAAGATCAACGAGATCGGCGCCCTCTACTGCGCCCTCGCGGGACTCATGAACATCATCGCCGTCATCGACGCCGGCTGGCGCCCCGACAAGCGCGTCCGCGTGATCCGTTCTTCCAACCCCGCGCCGTCCACCCCCTCCCCGGAGGCCGCGTGATGCCGACCAGCACCCTCGCGTGGATCCCGTTCGTCGATCCGCTCCCCGCGCACTCGTGGTGGCTGCTGCTCATCGTGCCCCTCGTGCTCGGCGTGTCGTTCGCGTACAAGGCCGTCCGCGTGCCGCAACTCGCCGACCTCCCCCGCGCCACCGCCGTCATGTTCGCGCAGGTGCTGGGCGGGATCATCCTCGTCGCCATCGGCATGTACCTCGTCATCGAGTGGCTCATGCCGATGTACGGGTGATCACACATACCGACCCACCCGCTCCTCGCGCGGCATGTCGAGGTTCTGCACCAGATACCGCAGCGCATCCGCCGCGTGATCCGAGCCGTCCTTCACGGGTTCGTCCGGCCGCGAACCGCCATCACGGTAGTGGTACCGCTCCAGCGACTCGATCAACTTCACGCACCGCGCGTGGATGAACAGCGTCGGTGAACCCGTCGCGGGCGCCAGCCGCGCACGCACCAATCGCAACCCCGCCTCCACCGACACGCGGCGATCGCGCACCACCAGCCCCCGCTTCCTCAGCAGCGCCACATCGCTCGCGCCGGTCTGCAACGCCCGCTGATTCCCCGCGGGATCGACACCGATCCACGAAGGACGCGGCCAGCGCGACGCCAGCATCGCATCGACATGAGCGTCCAGCGTCGCCGCGCTCTCGATCCGCTCATCCACAACACGCACCACGCCGCCCGCGTCGATCGCCGCGAACAGGATCGCCGTCGGCGCGCGGAACCCGAAGTCCATCCCGGACACCCACACGAGCGACGGATCGAACCCGCTCGCCGTGCCCCGCCGCGCGATGATCCCCGCCTCCGCCAGCGGCCCGTCCCCCACCGACGCGCTCACCACCGATGAAGCACGCGGCTCGACCAACTCGGGCCACTCGTGCGCGAACACATGCGTCGCACGCGCGAACTCGGGAAACACCAGATCATCGCGCCGCGGCGTCTCGCACAGCATCTCGCTCCGCCAACTCTGCGCATCGCTCCGGCGCTTCATCGCCAGCGCGTCCTCGATGCCGATATGCCCCCTCGCCCGCTTCGCGCGGCCGTCGCACTCCGGGAGCAACTCGCACGGGCCGCACGCCCGCTCCGGCGCGCACCTCGCGAGCACATCCACCATCCCCCACCGGAACACCCGCCGCGCAGGATCGCTCGTGAGGTCCGCCATCAACCCGTGCGCGCGGTGCATCGTGGACATCGCCTCGACGCGCCCTCGCACGAGCGTGTCGCCGCACACCTCGCTCCTCGCGACGAGTTGCGCCGCACGCCACACATCAGGGTCGAACAACTCCACCTCGTCGCACCGGAGTACCTGCGGCCGACACCCGCGCACGCTCGTCTCGCTCTGCGCGAGGATCTCCGCCACCGACCCGTTGCGCAGGCGCACACGCCTTTGCGTCATCGGCCCGTCGAGCAGCCGCGCGAGTTCGGGCCGCTCAAAGAACCGGCGCAGGTGCTCGTGCATGCGCCGCGATTGCTCCGCCGATCCACCCAGGATGCGCACCTCCACACCCGGCTTGAACAGCAGGTCGAGCAGCGTTGCGACCGCGCCGTAGAAAGTCTTCCCGCCGCCGCGGCACGCCCACACCACACAATCAGCCGGAACGCCCGCCTCGCGCTCCTCGAAGAATGCGTGACACAGGTACTCGAAGGGCGACGACGCGCCGTCCAGCAACGCGGCGCGCGGGACATCGACATCCATCGCAAGGCGCAGCCACTCGTGCAACTGGTTCGCAGTCCGGGGCCTCACGCCCAGCAAATGCGCTCGCTCGCCGCGCGTCAGCACGGTGGGGACGCCGCTCATCGGCCGGTCTCCTCGTTGTCGCGCGAGATCTCGCCCAGCCGCTCGAGCATCGAACGCACCGACGCCGCGGCCCCTTCGTCGATCGAGCCATCTTCATCGTCATCGCGTTCCTCGGGCGTCGTCACCGCCGCCGGCGCCTTGAGCAGATCAACGCACGCGCGGCGGCGCGTCTCGTCCGATCCCGCCGAGCGCGCCAGCGTGAGCAACAACGAGGTCGCGTCCGCCCGCGCCCGCGCGAGCAGCACCCCGGCCCGCGCCTCGGCCAGGCGCCTGAGCGACACGATCGACCGGTTCGTCTCGGGCTCGCTCGTGCGCCGCGCGAGTTCGTCGAGCGTCATCCCGTGCCGACGCGCGAACGCGCTCAGTTCGCCGCGCTTCGCGTACAGACCCTTCGCCAGCGCCTCGGGCGTGAGTTCCTTCGGCTCGGCCTTCGCACGCCTCGCGGGGGTCGGCGCGGGGGCCGGGGCGGCGTCGTGCGTCCCGTTGAGTCGTTCAAGACCGCTCATCGGGCGCCCCCCTTCGTGTTGTCGATGCGCAGCGCCTTGAGCAGGGCCGCGGCACGATCCTTGTCGCGCCGCTTGAGCGCGCGCAGTACTTCCGTGCGCTGCGCCGAGGTCAGGAAGAAGGTCAGCGCGTGGGGCAGATCCCCCTTCGCGCACGCGTTCGTTCGATTCGAATCTGTCACGGACGGCTCCCTTTCGAGGAGTCCTCCCCGCCGTGAACACGGAAACAGCACGCGGCCAACCGCCGCACATCGTCATCGCTCGTGCGTGTACCCCACGGGCCTGCACGCCACAAACCGGCACGCACGCACGAACAATTCGTCGACCGGGCGATCCGCGTACCTCCGGTGCGCGCGGCCGGCGTTCGCCCACATGCGCAGTTCACGCTCGACGAACGCCGCGCTCGAACCATCGACCGCCCGCGCAAACGCGACCGTCCCCTGCGCGAGGCGCCACTCCTCCACACCCGCGTGCACGAGCGCATCGAGCAGCCGCGCGTCCGAAGGGCGAATCGGCAACTCGTGACGCGTCATCCCGGCCGCTTCGAGGAAGTTGCTCACGCCGGGCATCACGCCCACGCCCTCGGTGCGCTCCGTGAGCGGATCACCCAGGTACGCGCGCACCAGTTCGACCGCGACGCCCAGACCGCGGAAGCGCGGATCGACGACCGCTCTAGACAGCGTGCGCACCTCCTCGTTCAGTCGCCGCGCGTTCGCCGATCGGTCGCGCGTCGCGTACCTCCCGGGCCACGCAACCTCGCGCACGGCGGAGTTCAGCGTCGGGAACGACACCACCAGTGCGCCCACCACCGATCCGTCGTGACCCACGCGTTCCGGCTCGCGCAGCCGCGCCGTGAGCACGCACGCCGGACGCGCGGGCCTCGCCTTGCGGTAGTGCGTCGAGGCCAGCGCCGCATAGTCGCGCATCGTCCCGCGCTCGACGACAATCTGCGGCGTGTTCTCTTCGCCCTTCGCACGCTTCTCCACGCGAACACCGTCGCTCTGCACGCGGACCAACTCGTCGGGCCTCAGCGCATCGATCAGCCGGGGATCGGCGCTCGCGCACAGCACACGCAGATTCTTCGACCGCTCGACAACGCGGCGGAGCGTCGCGCACGCGGCCAACGCCGACCCCGGATCGAGCGCCGCGCAGCACTCGTCCACGATCAGCGCCGCCGGTCCGTCCGACTTCGCAAGCATCTCGAGCGCCACCGCGAGGCGCAGACGCCAACGCTGACCGTCGCTCAGTTCGCTCGGCCTGCGCAGAAAGCAGTCCGCCTGACCCAGCCCGACCCGCGCCAGCGCGCGCAGCGCTGCCTCAACCGAGCCGTCGAGCAGGTCCACGCTCGGCCGTTCGCGCAGGCGAACCTCGTCCAGTCGCACCGCGCGCACGCCGCCCTGAGCAAGCGATCGCGCCGCTTCGCGCAGGAGTGTGCTCTTCCCCGCGCCGCTCGGCCCCGTGAACAGCGTGATCCCCGCCGGAGACGCCGCGATCCGCACGGCGTTGCGCGCCGGATCAGACTCCGCGTGCTCGTCGATCAGCAGTCCGAACCGGCTCGCCGCCTCACACGAGCGCCGCGTCGGCGCGCCCGCGCACAACCTTGGCCACGCGATCTCCATCGTTTCGGCGCCGCTCATCGTGCGCCCTCCGCGTCCACCAGCGCACGCACGAGATCCATCTGCCTGCGCACTTCGTGGAGCGTCATGCGCAGGTGCGCCGCCGCCTCGCGCATCGTGCGCCCTTGCAGCACGCACGCCGTCGCCACCAACCGTCGCGCACGCGGCCAGGCGTCCCGATGCCCCGCCACGACCTCGAACTCGCGCGACATCACCCGCTCCGCGAGTTTGCGAACCCGCCGACGCACGCCCCGCGCCGTCTCGCCGCGCAAACGAGCCACGCGCTCGGAGTCCATCCCCTCGCCGAACACCGCGCACACCAGCGCGCGATCATCGGGGAGCAGGAACTCCGAACGAGCGACGATGATCTCGCCCAGTTCGCGGGTCTCCTTCCGACGCAGGTCGATCGCCGCCGCCCGCCGACGGGCCGAATCGCCGGTGATCCTCGGCGAGCCTGCGGGCTCGGGGACGACCGCCCCGGCCCGCTCGCTCGGCGCCGGAACCGCCTCCACAACCTTGCGGCGGGCCTTGCCGAGCTCCTTTGACACATTTCCGTGCGGATCGCACGCCGTTGCACACATCGAGTTGTTTACATTTGAGTAAACCAGCATGACAAGAGTTGTAGCAGGTGTACAATGGCTTGCAAGGTCTTTGTACGGTATCACCCCAAGACGGCGCACAAGGGCGGGCGATGCAGGCGATCTCCACCATTCTCAGAACGCGGCGGCGGGAACTCGGGCTCACGCTCCAGCAACTCGCCGACGCCGCGGGCTGCACCAAGTCCTACCTCTCGCAGATCGAAACGGGCTACCGCGCCCCGCCGCGCTCGCGCGACCTGCTCGAACGGCTCGAGGGCGCGCTGCGCCTCACCCCCGGATCGCTCACGAACCACGCCGCGTTCCTCGCGCTCCCCGAACCCCTGCGCGATGAAGTGCAGGGACTGCGCGCCCAGCGCGCACGCGCCGAACAACTCTCGACGCTCCTGCGCGAGCGCTC
>CAYGLT010000102.1:0-6566 GCA_964350875.1 uncultured Phycisphaeraceae bacterium
GGTCCGCGGCGAGCATCGCGCCCTGCATCCCGAAGTCCGAGAGCACCGCGTTCAGATCCGAGAAGTTCACGACGCGGTCGCCGTTCACGTCGCCGGGGCACGGCTCGGGACCGATGTCGTGAACGACGCGCACGAGCCGCACGAGGGCGTCGGCGCCATCGCTCAGTCGTGCGTTCAACAACACCTGCCCGGACGCGTCATCGGTCTTGTATACGACACCCGGCGGCTGAACCTCAAGGATCTCGCGCTGCGCCCCACCGGAGATCAACATGTCGCCCGAACGGACCAGCAACTCCAATTCTCCCAGTTCGGAAAGCGTGAACATGCCGGATTCCATCGAGGGCGGCTGCGGATCGATCGTTTCGGTGATGGACGCATGGAACACCACGCGATCGCGATCAAGATCGGCGTTGCGCGGCCCCATGAACTGCTGGATCGATCCGCTCAGCGTCGATTCGGGCGCGAAACCGGGGAACACCGTGGACGCATCGACGACCGCTTGCGAATGCGCTCCGTCGGCAAACCAGATTTCCGTCCTCGCGCCTTGCGTTGCGACGAGCGAGCCGTCGCGGAAGGGTCGCACGGCGCGATAGATCGACGTGGCGCCCGACGGATCGATGTCGAGGTTGCGCAGGAGCGAGTGCGCACCACTCTCGGTGACCCGGATGAGCGACGAAGCGGTACTACCCGCCCCCGCACCCGCTGTCAGGAACGCAGTGGTGTACACATCCCCGCCGACGCCGATCCGATGCGCATCGGGGAAGAACCCCGTCGACGAATAGTTCACATGATCGATCACGGATTTCTCGGGCGTGCCTGACACGGGGTCGCCCGCCCAGACAAGCGGCGTATTGACGCCGTCTACCGAGTGGCTGCTGAGCCCGGCGATCGATTCCGAAGCGCCGCGACCGGTGGTTTCCAGCGTTGTCCCATACACGACTGTGCTGTCAGGGCCGATCCCCGGGTTGGCATCGATGCGCTCGACGCCGTCAAAGGTCACCGCGGCGATGGGGGCCATCTCGCCGTCGATCGAGAGTCGAACAATCGCGAAGGTGAAGAGAAGTGGCTCGAGCCGGACGAGCGCTTGACCGACGACATGCGTCTCGCTCAGCGAGTTGAACATCTGTGTCGGTAGACCATCGAGCGTGCCCGTCAGTGGGGGAGGGGCCGGATCGCCCTCCCTCACCAGAACCGTGATCGACTCTGGGGAATCAACTCGTACGAGGGCGTTGTGGGAAGAGCCGCTGGGAGGATCGAGCCTGGCTACCGCCATCACCGGGCCTTGTGAGGGCAGCAGAGCGATCTCATTCAGGTACAGAACAGAGTCACCCGAGGTTGTGACGGCGCCGCTGGAAACGACCAGTTCAGGCTCGGATGCGCCCGGCGCGAAGCGCAACATGCACCGCCGGCTGTTCCCGGCGTCGTCCAGCCTCGCGAGGACATACGACGCGCCGTCCGCTCCGAGGGAGAACGACTCGATCTGGATGGTGTCCACGATTCCAAATGCGGTCTTCTGACCCTCATAGAGAAGGACCTGAGCGTCCTCCACGGCGGGGCGCTGGGGAATCAGGTCGCCGGCCAGCGACCCCGACCCCCCGGCCGCGGCCAGGAGGCTCGCGGCGCAAACACTTGTCATTCTGACGCTTCGGTTCACGGAAGGGCGGCGGGAAAGCATCGGAATGACCTCTCGGAAGGGCGGCTGCTAGAAAAAGAGCAAAGTTTTTCTCGGGTCTGCTTGCATCGAGTGCAATCGGGCGCATGGTACCAAGTTATCCATCTCAGCGAAAGGTACGCGATCTGGGACGCGCGGTTCCGTGCGCCCGCCGCTTTTGCGCGCTCTTCGCATTCCGGATTCCTTTATCAGCGCGGTACCCTCCTCCCGGTGGAAACGGAGGTCCACATCGCGCTCAAAACGGCCGCCAGGGCATTCCTGCGGCAGCGCGGCGCCCGGGCCATCGCCGACGAGGTCCGGTGCCCCCTCGGCCGCCGACGCATCGATGTCGCAGGCTACTTCCCCCGCTCCCCCCGCCACACCGAGACCCAGTCCGCCCAGACGGGCCTCTTCACCCCCGGGGAGGACGGCCTCTCGCCGCGCGATTCCGCCCGCGCCGTCCCCAGCCCGTGGACCAAGGAGCAACTCCGAGCCCGCACGGTCATCATCGAGTGCAAGGCCACTCGCGAGGACTTCCTGCGCGACAACGAGCAGCGCGAATCGCTCGCGCGCGACGCCCAGGCCCTGCGCACACGGCAGGAGCGCATCGAGGCCATGCTCCGCTCGAAGAACGCGCCGGGCGCCGAACCGCGCGAGCGCATGCTCTTCGAGGAACTCGAAGAGTGGGACTTCAACGCGTGCGTCAGCCCCGCGCGCCAGAAGGTCACGGGCGAACTCGCCGTCGTCGAGCGCAAACTGCGCGCCGAGACGAAGTTCGAGGAGATGGCGCGCTACCGCCTCGCCGATTGCCTGCTCATCGCCACGCCGCGCGGCATGCTCAGGAAAGCCGACCTTCCCGACGGGTGGGGCCTCGCCGAGTGCACGACCGCATCCCTGCGCGCGTGGTCAAAAACGACAGGCGGCGACGCAACCGCGCCGCCGCCCGAACTGATCGTGCGCGTCAGGCCCCGCGCGCTCGATGCCACTCCTCTGTGGCGCGAACGACTGCTCAGGCACATCGCCTACGCGCTCACTCAGCGGTGATCAGTCGCAACTCGTCCCGAACGAAGTGAGCACGGCGTTCAGGTCGGTGAAGTCGATCGAGTCGTCGCCGTTCGTGTTGCCGAGAAAGTACTGAGGCGGCACGATCGTGAGGATGCCGAAATTGGTCAGCACCGTGTTCAGGTCGGCGAAGTCGACGGTGTCGTCGAGGTTGAAGTCCGCCGCGCACGACGGCGCGTCGCAGGTCAGCGTCACATCGTTGAGGCGCAGTTGCGAGCCCGCGCCGAACGCCTGATTCTCCGACTCGAACGCGAAGCGGTCGATCGAATTCCCAAACGCGCCGGCGCCGGCGTAGATGCGCTGGCCGTCGATCGAGACGCGAAGCACGCCGTTGGCCGAGAGGCGCATCTCGAGCGTGCGGTACACGCCGTTGTTCTGCCAATTCTGTTTGGTGTCGGCGACATCCACACCGATCACGGTGATGTTGTCCCGCGGGTCTTCCGATTCCGGGTCGTCGATGGGGTCATAGAGCGGGTTGATCTGCGCATAGATGCTGGGCTCGTAAAACGGATTGTTGGGGTTGTTCGGGTCCTCGCGGCCGAAGAACACCCGCGCGGCGAGGTCCGCTCCATCAAACAGCGCAAACCCGCGCACGGTGCTGCCGCTCGTCCGAACCTGCACGCTCGCGACAAGGTCGTTGCTCAGCGTCGCGCTCGAGGGCAGGAGTTCGGTCGACAACTCGCGCCGGTAGTGGTTGTCGGGAGAGATGTTGTTGATCTGGCTGATCACCTGCCCGCGCACGCCGTCGTTGTTCACCGTCGCGCCCGAATGCGGCCCTTGGGCCCATCGTGTCGTCTGCCCGAGCAGCAACCCGATTCGCAACCACTCGACATCGTCGAGATACGGGCATGTCAGCGGCGGGGGCTTGGGCAGCGTGTACAGCGGGCCGGACGCCTCGATGTTGTCGACAAGCAGAAACGCGTCCTGTGACTCGAACGAAGAATTCCAGCCCAGCCGATCGATGAACGACGCCGCGAAGACCGGCTGTTCCGTCATGATGTGCTCGCCCGCTCCGTCGAGAAGGTCGAGCAGGAACCGGACATTGCCGTCGGCCGTCGTCTCGACAGCGAACCGCGACCAGTTCGTGATCGGCGGCGAAACAAGGTCGCCAACGGCGGAACCCGGGTGAGGCACGCAGCCGGGAATAGGCGTGTACCCGAAGCCGTCATAATCCATGCATGTGCGCACCGGGAAGAACAGCGGCGGCCCGAAACCCGACTGCACGCCGAGCGAGTGGATCGTCGTCACCGCGCCCGCCGGTAGCCCGATATCGGTGCACTCGCCGGGGTTGTCCTCGACGCACACGCCGCCCCAGAGAAGGCGGCCCGTGATGAAGCCGGTGAACATCGCGACCGGCTCGAAAGTGAACATCTGATCGATCGTGCCGATGTACAACTCCGCCGAAACGCGGGCCACATCATCGACGGTCGGCGCGAGGGGCTGCGTCGGTTCGCCCGGCTGGCCGCCGAACCGAAGATTGGCGCCCGTGAAGAATCCTCCCGGCGCCTGCGCCGTCGCCGTCTGGATGCGGATCGCCCGCGTCGCGTTGATGACGCCGTTCGATCCGCCCACCGGGGCGTTCGCGAGGTCCACGACCCGCATCCACACCGAACCGCCCGCTGAATCCGCCTGCCCTCGCAGGTTGTTCAGCGGCCAAACAAACCCGGGCGGACCCACGAACGAGGACGCGGGCGCCGAGAACCCGTCGCCGCCGAACGCGGTGTCGAGCGGGAAGTTCTCCAACTCCGCGCGCATGGTGATCAGTTCGCCGTTGTAGTCCTGTTCGCGCGGCGAGGTCTGGCCGAACGCCACGCGTTCCACGCGCGTGTCGGTCAATCCTCCGGCGCGGCTAAGCGCGGAGGACGGAGCGGGATCGGCGCCCGCGGGCGCAGCGACGGTCGCGGCAAGGCCGAGGCAGGTCAGCAACGAAGCGATAGACATGGCGAGATACCCCTTGAATCGGGCCGCCCCCGTGACGGCGCCGATCCTCCAATCTACCTCATCCCGCGACAGACACAAGGAAATTCGCCGCACCGACTCCGTCCGCCCCGCGTTCAACCCCAACCGAGCCCGATCGGCCGGACCCGAACCGCCCCCCACGCTACCCTCCCAGCGTGAACCCACTCGACCTCACGCTCATCGAACTCCGCGACGCCATCCGCTCCCGCGAGGTCTCCGCCGAGGAAGCCGCCAAGGCGTCCCTCGCGCGCATCGACGCGCTCGACGGCGACCTGCACGCCTTCCTCGAGACCTTCCCGGATCGCGCGCTCGACGCCGCACGCGACACCGACCGCCGCATCGCCGCGGGCGAGCATGTCGGCCCGCTCGCGGGCGTCCCCGTCGCGCTCAAGGACAACATCTGTCTGTCCTACGGCCGCACGACCTGCGCGAGCCGCTTCCTCGAGAAGTACGAGTCGCCCTTCACCGGCTTCGCCGCGCAGCAACTCCTCGACGCCGGCGCTGTCGTCATGGGCAAGACCAACCTCGACGAGTTCGCGATGGGCTCATCCACCGAGCACTCCGCGTTCGGTCCGTCGTTCAACCCGTGGGACAAGACGCGCGTCCCCGGCGGTTCGTCGGGCGGGAGCGCCACAGCGGTCGCCGCGCGCATGGCCCACGCCGCGCTCGGCTCCGAGACCGGGGGAAGCGTCCGTCAGCCCGCGTCGATCACGAACCTCGTGGGCATCAAGCCGACCTACGGCCGCGTCTCGCGCTACGGGCTTGTCGCGTTCGCGAGCAGTCTCGACCAGATCTCGCCCTTCGGTCGCACGGTCGCCGACGCCGCGCTGATGCTCCAGACCATCTCGGGCCATGACCCGCGCGACTCGACGAGCGCTACCGCCGAAGTGCCCGACTACCTGCACGACCTCGACCGGCCCATCGAGGGCCTGCGCCTGGGCGTTCCCAGTCAGGCGCGCTCGGAGCGCAATCATCCCGCCGTCGCCGCGTGCTTCGAGGACGCCGTCGAGACCTACCGCGAGCGCGGCGCCACGATCGTGGACATCGAACTCCCGCACCTCGACTACGGCGTGGCCGCGTACTACATCGTCAACCCCGCGGAGGCGTCGTCCAACCTCGCGCGCTTCGACGGCATCCGTTACGGCCGCCGCGCAACCATCGACAAGTCCGAGTCGCTCGAAACGCTCTACGCGCGCAGCCGCGCCGAGGGCTTCGGCGCCGAGGTGCAGCGCCGCATCATGCTGGGCACGCACGCGCTGAGCAGCGGCTACTACGACGCGTACTACCTGACGGCGCTCAAGACGCGCCGGCTCATCAAGCAGGATTTCGACAACGCCTTCAGCGCCGAGAAAGGCATGCCCGGCGTCCACGCGATCCTCATGCCCTCGACCACGGGCCCGGCGTTCAAGATCGGTGAGAAGGCGAGCGACCCGCTCGCGCTCTACCTCGAAGACACCTACACCGTGATGGCCAACCTCGCGGGCATCCCCGCGATGTCCCAGCCGATGGGCTTCGCGCAGAACGCGGGCACCAACGGCGAGGACCTGCCCGTTGGTCTGCAGATCTATTGCCCCGCGCTGGAAGAGGGCCGCATGCTGCGCATCGCGCGGATGTACGAAGACGCGACCGAGTGGCACACCCACACGCCGTCGATGCTGGCGACGGCCAGGTAACACGAAACGCGCACGAAGGACGGCGCCATGCCCGAAGACCCCCAAAGAGACGCCGTCGCTCTTGGGGTCGGCGTCGGCCTCGCGATGGGCGCCGGGCTGGGTGTGGCGCTCGGCGCGGCGATCGGCGCCGTCACCGGCGATGTCGGGCTCTGGATCGCGCTGGGCATCCCGCTCGGCGCCGGCGTCGGGCTGACGATCGGCTTGTGCCTCGCGATGCTCGT
>CAYGLT010000103.1:0-6554 GCA_964350875.1 uncultured Phycisphaeraceae bacterium
ATCAGCGCGTCCACGCTGAACTTGCCCGGGCCGGTGAAGAGCAGCGCCAGGTACCCCGCGAGGTAGAGGTACGCGAGTTCCTTGTCGCCCCACGGGTCGTTGCCGTGCACGATGAACGCCGCGACCGCCATCGTCACGATCAGCGGGATGCACGCGAGGCGAGTAAACAAACCGAGCACGAGCAGGATCGAGCAGGCGAACTCCGCGCCCGTCGCGAGGACGAGACTCGGGCCCTGACCGATGCCCATCGGGTCGGCGAAGCCCATGTCGCCGTTGGCGACCTTGGTGAGTTTGCCCCACCCGTGAAGCCCGGCCATGAAGAGGCCGAGCGCGAGCCGCAGGATCAGCAGCCCGACGGACGACAGGGCATACCCCCTTGATTCGGTGAGCCATGCCCCCCACTTCTGCGTGACTTTCCCGACCATGCCCGATGCTCCGCGTTTCGTGATTGGATCCGTGACGGCGATGGTAGATCGGCGCGTCACCGCTCCGGACACCACACGACGGTCGGCCGGCATCGGACCCGGGCATCCCCGGGAACCCCCACGATTCCGGTTCGCTCGGCCGTCGGGCCGATGCTAGAGTTATCTCTGTTCGCACCTACCCGAAGGGCCGGCCAGCATGGATTGGCCACGGAAAGCCGCCCGTTCGGACACGCCAGGCAAGGATGCCGCGTGATCGACGCACCACGATTCCTGATTTTCCCTGATTGCGTCGAAGTCGCGCCTCCCGGAGCGATTCCTTTATGACGATCGACATTCGCGTCCGCGTGTGGTCCGGCAAGGACCCGTTCGCCGCCGCGCTCGAAAGTTCCCCCACTTCGGCGCCGGCCGACCAATCGGGGATCGACCCCTCGCCCGCGGGCCTGACCCGCAGCGGTCAGGTTCTTCAGGCAGCGGTCCTCACCGGCTGGCGGATCGACCGCCTCGGCGTGCAGGTCGCCACCGAGAACATCGCGCGCTGGGTCAACGACGCCCCCTCCCACCGCGTCGGCTTTGCGGGCATCGATCCCACCGCCGACACCGCCCTCGACGACATCGACACCGCCCAGGAACTCGGGATGGTCGGGCTCACGGTCGCCCCCGCGGATTGCGGCGTGCGACCCACCGACGACCGCTTCCTGATGGTCGCCGATCGCGCCGCGCAGCGCGGCATGCCGATCCTCGTGGCGAACCCGTGCCTCACGGCGCCCCAGAGCGTGCTCGAGTTCGCGCGTCCGCTGCTCCTCGACGAGGCCTGCCGCGCGCTCCCCACGCTCTCGCTCGTGCTGGGCGATCTGGGCGGCGGGTTCACCGAAGAGGCCTACGCGCTGTGCGCCAAGCACCCGCGCGTGTTCGCCGAACTCTCGGGCGTCATCACCAAGCCCTGGCACCTCTACACCACGATGCTCGCCGCCTTCGAGCGCGGCGTCACCGAGAAACTGCTCTTCGCGTCGGGCTTCCCTCAGGAAACACCCGAGCGCGCCATCGAGCGCATGTACACCGTCAACAGCGTGCGCAACGGCACCAACCTCCCGGGCATCCCCCGCGAGACGGTGCGCGGCATCGTCGAACGCGACTCGCTCCGCCTGCTGGGCATCGAGCATGTCGGAGCGCTGCGCAAGGCGCCCGCCAAGGACGCGCAGGCGCCGGCCCCCAAGCCGCGCATCGACGCGCACTGAACGCACAACACTGAGCCCTACCCTCCCCTGCCCCTCTCACTCTCTGGGAGGGGTTTTTCTTCTGCCCATCGCTCACCGCGTCCCCTAACATTCCGTGATGTCCGACGACGCGCCGGCAATCCGCGTGAACTTCAATCGGCCCATGCCGATCTTCCCCCTGCGCGAGGTCGTGCTGTTTCCTCACGCGGCGATACCGCTCCACATCTTCGAGGAGCGCTATCGCGAGATGGTCGCCGACGCGCTCGACGCGTCGGGGCAGATCGCGATGGCGGTCTTCGAGGGCGACCGCTGGACCGAGGACTACCACGGCCGCCCGCCCGTGCGCCCCGCCGTCTGCGTCGGGCAAATCCTCCAGCACGAATCGCTCCCCGACGGGCGGTTCAACGTGATCCTGCAGGGCGTTTGCCGCGCACGGATCGAGGAAGAGATTCCCGACGACGAAACCGACACGCTCTACCGCGTCGCGCGGCTTGAGCCGGTCGGCGTCCACGCCACGGGAGAAGGCCTCGACGACACCCGCGAGCGCGTGCGCGACCTCCTCGACACGGCGCAGATCAAGCAGTTCGTCGACCTGCGCGGCGAGCCCATCGCCGAGACCATCATGGGCTACATCGACCGCCCCGATGTACCTACGGCCGCGGTGCTTGACCTCATCGGGCACCTCATCGTGCGCGAGCCGAATGTGAAGTACGGCCTGCTCGCGGAACCGGACATCGAACTCCGGGCCGAGATGGTCGAGCACGAACTCCGCCACCTGCGCAACATGATCGCGAAGGCGTCGCTCCAGGTCGATCCCGAAGCGCCCAAGGGCGTGAACTGGAATTAGCGCGCCGATCGCTCGCTCGCGAGTATCGTTCGTGCGGTGGACACACTCCCGCTCGACATCCTGCTCTGGACGGTGCGCGGGCTTTGCGGCTTCGCGGTGCTGACCGCGCTGGCGCCGCTGCTTCGGGTCGGCTGGTGGCCGATCCGTCTGTGCGATTTCCCAAGGATGCAACTCGGGACATTCGCTGCGGGCGTGGCGCTCGCCGCCACCGTCATCGGCGCCGCGCGCGGCATGGGTTGGGTTGACGGCTTGACCGTCGCGTTTGCGGCGCTCGTTGCCGCGTGGCAATTCTCGCACATCGCTCCGTACACACGATTCTGGCGGACCGCATTGCCCGACGCGCCCGTTGATCCTGCGGACGCACGCACGCTCCGGCTCGCCGTGTTGAACCTCGATTACGAGAACGAGCGGCGCAACGACGCCGTGCGCGTCATCGCCTCGTTGGAAGTCGATGTTCTCGTCCTCGTGGAGGCCGACCAGGATTGGATCGATGCGCTCTCAGTGGTGCGCGAGCGATATCCCCACGACGCGGGCTCGGTCCGCGGGGAAGGGCTGGGCCTCGTCGTGTGGTCGACCCTACCGCTCCGTGACGCCCGCGTGGAGCACCTTGTCAGCAGGAAACGCCCTTCGGTCTGGGCGGACCTGACGCTGCGCGACGGACGGTCCGTCAAGTTCATCGCGGTTCACCCGACGCCTCCCGGACTCGACAAAGAAGACGACGGCGAGCGCGAGGACAGCCGCAAACGCGACGCCGAACTCGTGCTCGTCGCGAAGTCAGTCGCGAAGAGCAAGCACGATTCCTACATCGTCGCGGGCGACTTCAACGATGTGGCCTGGTCGCACACGACACGCCTGTTCACGCGCCTCAGCGGCCTGCGCGACCCTCGGATCGGTCGCGGTCTGTACAGCACCTACCACGCCGATCATCCGCTGTTCCGCTACCCGATCGACCATGTCTTCGTGTCGGAAGGGTTCGCCGTGCGCGACTTGGACCGCGTCGAGATCCCCGGCTCGGATCATCTCGGCATCGTGACCGAACTCGTGATGCGCAAACGCGAAGGCGCATCACCGCAGCCCGATGACGGGGACACGACGGAAGCCGCGGAGATTGTTGATAAAGGAAAATCCGACGCGGCGAAGGACGGGGAGTGAGGGTCAAGCGTCACACCACGCAATCGAGCCGCTCACTTCCCCGGCGCGAACGGGTCCGGTGAGTCGGGCGGGATGTCCGCCGGATCGTTCTCATCCTCGGGTTCGGGCAACGGGGAGAACGGCATGTCGCGCCCGCGCGGCGGGGTCTCCTCCATCGGGGGCATGCCTTCCGACGGAGCGGCCGCGGGCGGCGTCGGACGCTCGCCCGACATTTCCCACGGCGTGCGGATCCACGCGAGTTCTTCCAGCATCGTGACCAGCGCGGCGGTCGCCTCGTCGCGCGAAGGGTCAATCACCATACCGGCGCTGCGCCCGTCGCCATTGGCCCACACCACCGCGCGGCGGAGCGGGTCGGGGGTCAGCGACATCTCGCCCTCGATCGCGCGAGGGTCGTCCTCGTTCAGCACGCCGGTGGCGAGCAGGGTCTCCCACAGGGTCGTCCATTCCTCGGTCGTCAGGTCGCGTGTGCGGCCCGGGTAGGTCTGGACGGTCACGCCCTCGCCCACCGCGGCCCGGAGCACGCCGTCGGCCTCGACGATGTACCGCGCCGGCGCGAATTCACGCTCCTGACGCTGGAACCTCGGTCGCTGGGGCATCACCGTGACCGAGAGCATCGCGTCGCTCGGGGGAACGCCCCCGCCGCCGGGCGAGGTCGTCGCGCACCCGGAGAGCAGCCCGGCGGCCGCGCAGAGCCACGCCGCCGCCCAAGAGGCGGGACGCAAGGCCGGTCTGGTGCGCGCGAAGGTGGTCATGGCGATCCTGTCCTGTGCATGAACCCGTTCTGAAACGCCAGAAAGGGCTGCCAGTCTATCAGTATCGGCTATCCTTCGGCCCCATGCTCATAAGCGTCCGCTGGCTGAATTCGCTGCTCACCCCCGGGAACCTCACCGCCGAGGAGGCCGAGGCCGCGCTCCTCCGCGCCGGTTTCCCCCTCGAATCCGTCGAGCCCCTGCCGGGCGGCGACGCCCGACTCGATGTCGAGGTCACCTCGAACCGCGGCGACTGCATGAGCCATTTGGGCGTCGCCCGCGAGATCGCCGCCGTCACCGGACGCCAACTCGTTGTGCCCGAGACGCTTCAGCACGCCGCCCCCACACGCGGCGAGACGAAGTCCGCGACTGTCGCCGGCGTCGCCATCGAGAACCACGCCTTCGACGACTGCGCCCGCTTCACCGCCCGCGTGATCCGCGGCGTCAAAGTCGGCCCCTCGCCGGAATGGCTGCGCACCGCCCTCGAATCGGTCGGCCAGCGGTCCATCAACAATGTCGTCGACATCACCAACTATGTCCTCTTCGAGTTCGGCAACCCGTCGCATGTCTTCGACCTCGCCAAACTCGCCGGGAACAAACTCGTCATCCGCTACGCGAAGAAGGGCGAGCCGCTCGAAACTCTCGACGGCCGCAAACACACGCTCCTCGAGAACGAACTCGTCGTCGCCGACGCGCAGAACGCCACCTCGCTCGCGGGCGTCATCGGCGGCGAACTGAGCAGCGTCACCGAGTCCACGCGCGATGTCGTCCTCGAGATGGCCACCTGGCGCCCCGCGACCATCCGTCGCCCCGCCCGCCGCCTCCAGATCCGCACGGACGCCAGCGCACGCTTCGAGCGCATCGTCGATCCGCGCACGATCGACCTCGCCTCAGCGCGGGCCGCGAAACTCATCATCGATGTCGCGGGCGGCACGCTCGAAGACGGCGTGATCGATGTCGGCCCCGCCCTCCCCTCGCCCACCGTCGTCTCCATGCGCACGAAGCGGTGCGATGATGTGCTCGGCGTGGACATCGAGCCCGCCGAGCAGGCGCGAATCCTCACCTCGCTCGACATCGACGCACGCGTCACGGGCGACGCGATCGACGCAGAAATCCCCGCGCACAGGCCCGACCTGCACCGCGAGATCGACCTCATCGAGGAAGTCGGCCGCGTCCACGGCCTCGACCGCGTGCCCATCCTCGACGCGATCCCCGCGAGCGTGAAGAAGGCGAACAACCGCCAGCGCGCCCAGGCCGCGCTGCGCAACATGCTCGTCGGCGCCGGGTTCTTCGAGACCGTCACCTTCTCGTTCGTCACGCGCGAGGACGCGCAGGCGTTCATGCCCGCCGGCCTGCGCACGCTCGCGGTCGATGAGCAGCGCCGCAAGGGCGAGCCCGCGCTGCGCCCGTCGATCATCCCGTCGCTGCTCCGGTGCCGCACGGTGAACCAGCACGCGGGCGCCGAGTCCGTGCTGGGCGTCGCATCCGAGAAGGCCGTGCGCCTTTTCGAGGTCGCCGCCGTCTTCGCCGAAACCGAATCGGGCAAGACCGTCGAGAACCGCAACATCGCGCTGCTCATGGACGCGCCCGAAGGCGAGCAGGCCGCCGTCCGCGCGATGCGCGGCGTCATCGAGACCCTGGTCGCCGAACTCCACGGCCCCGCCGCACGCGTCGTCGTCGAACAGTGCCCGCCCATCTTCCCCGCCCTGCGCGAGGGCGCCTGCGCGGCGCTCTCGATCGAACGCGGCGGCAAGCGCCAGCCGCTCGGCTACCTCGGATTGATGACGCCCGCCGTCCTGAAGGCCCACGACCTCACCACGCCCGTCATCGTCGCGGAACTCGGTCTCGAACCCGTGATCGCGCACTACCCCCCCGCCGCGCTCGTCGATGCGCTCCCGGCGTTCCCCTCCATCGCGCGCGACCTCTCCGTCGTCGTCAGCGAGGACATCGCCTGGAACTCGATCGAACAGGTCATCGACAGCGCGAACCTCGCGATGCTCGACTCCAGCGAGTTCGTCGGCGTGTACCGCGGCAAGCAACTCGGCGCCGGGCGCAAGTCCGTCACCTTCCGCCTCCGCTTCCGCGACCCGGCGCGCACGCTCCGCCACGAGGAAGTCGATCCCCAGGTCGCGCAACTCGTGGACGCGCTGAAGTCCAAGGTCGCCGC
>CAYGLT010000104.1:0-6535 GCA_964350875.1 uncultured Phycisphaeraceae bacterium
ATCTTCCGAATCCCGCTTCCCCGCCGAACTCCGCCCGGAGTTGCACACGCGCGACTTCGACGATCCCGAGACGAACTGGCGGTTCGCCGTCCATGACGAAACGGTCGAGTTCGACGACGCATTCGCCGGCGCGCAGCGCATCGCCCCGGCGGACACGATCGGCGACTTCGTGGTCTGGACCAAGCGCGCCCAGCCCGCGTACCAACTCGCCGTCGTCGTGGACGATCACCGACAGGGCGTCACCGACATCGTGCGCGGCGACGACCTGCTCGACTCCGCGGCCCGACAACTCCTGCTCTACCGCGCGCTCGGGCTCAAGCCCGAACCGTCGTACACCCACCTGCCGCTCGTGGTGGGCGAGGACGGTCGACGGCTCGCCAAACGCCACGGCGACACGCGGGTCGATCACTACCGCGCGCAGGGCGTGCCCGCCGAGCGGGTGATCGGGCTGATCGCCTACTGGAGCGGCGTGCAGGATCGCCGCGCCCCGATGTCGGCGGCGGAGTTCGTCAGCGCCTTCAATCTGGAGCGATTGCCGCCCGCCGCGGCGGTCTTCACGCGAGAGGACGACCAATGGCTACTCGGATGATTCGGCGCACCACGGCAGCGATCACGCTCGGCATCGCGGCGGCGTCGCTCGGCGCGTGTTCTTCGGAAACTTCGAGCGCACCCAAACTCGCGGCGAGCGGGCTGCCCACCGCCCCCGTCACCATCAAGGGCGAGCGGTTCATCATGGAGTTGGCGCTCAACGAGCCCCAGCGCATCCGGGGGCTATCCGGACGCGAGAGCATCGACCCCGACGGCGGCATGCTGTTCGTCTTCCCGATGAGCAGCCGGCACGAGTTCGTCATGCGCGATTGCCCGGCGCCGATCGACATCGCGTTCCTCGATTCCTCGGGCCGCGTGGTCGCGTTCCACGAGATGAAGCCGGAGGACCCCCGCCGCGAGGGAGAGTCCGAGTTTCAGTACGAGATGAGGCTCAAGCGATACCCGAGCAGATTCCCCGCGCAGTTCGCGGTTGAAACGGCTGGGGGGCGGCTCGCATCTCTGGGGGTCAAGGAAGGCGACAAGATCGAGTTCGACGCCGAAGCCCTCAAGCGCCGGGCGCAGTAAGCCGATCCGCGCCGGTTGGCCGAGCGTACGCACCGGAGCGGGAGGCGCACCGGGCGCTCGGCCGAGCGAGAGAGACCGCGCGGTCCGCGATATTCGCGGACCACCGCGCGGCTCGCGAATGGAAGGTGTTCGTGACCCCTCTCACCAGCCGCGCGACCAGACCGGATCGTCCGATCACGCTCATCGCCCCCGGGCGCCTCGAGGAAACGCACGCCCGGGTGTGGCGCCGCGTCTGTTCGTTCTGGCCCAGGCCGACCGACCCGCCCGAGGTGCAACTCCTCGAACTCGATGAAGCGCTGGAGAAGCCCGAGAACATCCACGGCAGCGCGGTGCTCGCGGTCTACCACGACGACGAGCCGCCGCCCATCACGATCCACGCGCTGGCCGACGCGCTCCAGTCGCAGATGATCCCTGCCATCGCGCTCGTGCCGCGCATCGAGGAACACCCCGCGACCATCGCGGGCGACGAGATGATGCTGCTCGATTCGAGCGCCGCGCCGGTGATCGTCGCGTCGTCGCTGTTCGCGCTGGCGGAGCGTCAGCCCGCGATCGCGGCGCTGCTCCGCGAGAACGCCGCGCTGCGCCGCTTCCAACAAGGATTGCGCGGCCAGATCGAGAAGGTCAACGAGGAACTCCAACTCGCGAGCCAGGTGCAGCGCGACTTCCTGCCCAAGGATCTGCCCCGCGCGAGCGGGATCGAACTCGCCGCGTTCTTCCGCCCGTGCGGGTATGTCAGCGGCGACATCTACGATGTCCAGCGTCTGGGCGAGCACCACTTGGGGTTCTTCGTCGCCGACGCCGTCGGGCACGGCGTTCCCGCCGCGCTCATGACCATGGCGCTGGCGCGCACGCTCCACATCGCGGAGATCCGCGGCGAGGACGACGAGGTCGTCGCGCCGGGAGAGGCGCTGGGGCGCATCAACCGCGAGATGATCCGCAGGCACGGGCCGACGCCGCGCTTCGCGACCGCCGTCTACGGCGTGATCGACCTGCGCACCATGCGCGTCACCGTCGCCAGCGCGGGACACCCGCCTGTCTTGTTGTTCAAGCCCGACGGCGTGGACCGCGTCAACGCCGACGGCAGTCTGCTGGGTGTCTTCCCCGACGATGTGTACGGCGAGACCTCGTTCACCCTGGGCGACGATGAGGTTCTCGTCGTCCATTCCGATGGGTTCGAGACCGCGTTCCCCGAGAAGCATGTCGATCAGCATTCGCGGCGACTGCCCACCACGAACTACCTCGAACGCTTCGCCGAGATGTACGACGCCGCCATGCACCCCGAACGGGCGCTCAACAGCGAAGGCGACCGTCCGGACCACCTGCGCGGGCGGCCCGGGCTTGTCCACCCCGGGATGGGCCGCCTCGACTCGGCCCTGCAGGTCCTCGCGCACAACCTCGACAACCAGGCCGGGTCGCTCCACCAGGTTGACGACCTGACGGCGATCGTCTTTGCGCGAACCGGCAAGGGCGCCGCGGGCGGCGACAGCGGCAGGAAGCCCGAATCGGGCGGCCAGCGCCGGTCCCGCGCCGCGTGAGGTTTTTCCCGTAGAATCGCGGCGTGAGCACATCGCCCTCCGTCGCCGATGATCCAACAGCCCGTGAAGGGTCGATCGATCCAACCGCGTTCGTTCACCCCTCGGCGCACTTGGGCGAAGGTGTGACGGTGGGTCGTAACGCGTATGTCGGCCCGCATTGCGTGCTCGGCCCGAACACGGTCCTCATGCACAACGCGACGGTGCTGATGCACACGACGCTCGGGGCCGACAACACCGTGCACCCTGGCGCGGTGCTCGGGGGCGATCCGCAGGACCGTGCCTTCAATCCGCGCACACCTGGCCGCCTGGTCATCGGGGACAGGAACATCTTCCGCGAGCATGTGACGATCTCACGCAGCACCGGTGAGGAGCGCCCCACGCGCGTCGGGAACGGCTGCATGTTCATGGCTTGCTCCCACGCGGGGCACAACGCGATCGTGGGCGACCATGTTGTCCTCGTCAACAGCGCGGTGCTCGCCGGATGGACGGAGGTCGGTGACAACGCCACCCTTTCCGCGTTCTGCGGCGTCCATCAGTTCTGCCGCATCGGCGAAGGCGTGATGTTCCGCGGCGGCGCCATTGCCACCAAGCACATCCCGCCGTTCGTTGTGATCACCGAGTTCAATCAGGTCGCCGGCCTGAACCGCGTCGGCATCCGGCGCAACCCGAACCTCACACCCGAAGAGCGCGACGACATCCGCATCGCGTACCGCGCGTTCTATAAGGGCGCGCTCACGCGTCCGCTGAATGACCGCCTCGCGGCGCTCGAGTCGCTCGACCTCGCGCCCGCCGCGGAGCGCTTCCGTACCTTCATCGTGGAGTGCGCCAACGCCGAGGGCCGCTTCCGCAGGGGCATCGCCGGACGCCGCCCCAAGCGCGGCGCACAGCACGCCGAGGACTCGAACGAATGAGCGAATCGCACCGACCCGGCGAGCACGAACCGCTCTCGCTCCAGCCCGACGCGGCGCCACCCCGACTGCCGGGTCAGGTCATCGTCCGCGAAACACGCGACGACCTGTTCGACGCGCTCGCGGCCGACTTCCACATGCACTCGCTCAACTGCGCCGCGGCCTTCGGGTCCTTCCACATGGCGCTCTCGGGCGGCTCGACGCCGATCCCGTTCTATCAGCAACTGCTGTTCGATCCCCAGCACCGCGCCCTGCCGTGGGACAGGACGCACCTGTGGATAGTGGACGAACGCCGCGTTCCCTTCGACGACGAACGGAGCAACTTCGGCGCGCTGCGCGACATCTTCGTCGAGCACTCAGGCATGACGCGCAGCCACGCGCACCCGATGGACCCCGTCAGCGATCACGCCGACATCGAGTACGAATCGGAACTCGTCCGCGTGCTGTCGGCGCGCGGCCGCCATCAGGACCGACTCGACTTCGTGCTGCTCGGCATGGGCGACGACGCGCACACGGCGAGCCTGTTCCCCGGCACGGCGCCCGTGCTTGAGAAGCGCCGGCTCGTGCGCATGAATCAGGGCGAGGGCGTGACGCCCCCGCCGCGCATCACGATGACGCTGCCGATCATCAACGCCGCGCGATTCGTCGCGGTGCTCGTCACGGGCGAGAAGAAACGCGACACCCTCGCGCGTATCCAGAGCGCGTTCGAGCGCGAGAGCACGGTGAGCGACGCGGTGGTAAAGCAACTCCCGATCCTCGGCGTGCGTCCGCTGGCGGGTGAACTCCGCTGGTACCTCGACGCCGACGCGTGCCCGAGGGAGTGAGCAGCCCCCTCACCCCCCCATCCGCTTGCGCATCTCTCTTGGCCTGGGGATCCCGAATTTCTCCATACGCGAGAGCAGGGTCTGAGGGTTCATACCCAGCTTCTTCCCGGCGCCGTCGTCGCCGAACACTCTGTACGAGCAACTCTCCAGCGCGTGCATGATCTGCAGGCGTTGGAGTTGCTCGTTCGTCAGGTCGAGCAGCACATCGCGGGGGTTGTCGTCGCGTCGACCACGGGCCGCGTCGGCCGAGCCGCCCGACACCGGGGCCGGTCCTTCGGGAAGTTCGATCTCGAGTTCGTCGCCCTCGGCGAGCAGCGTCGCGCGTTCGATCGAGTTCTCTAACTCGCGCACATTGCCCGGCCAGCGGTAGGCGAGCACGCGGCGCATGCTGCGCTCGCTCACGGGCAGCACCCTGCGCCCCATCCGCCGCGCGTGCTTCTCGTGCAGGTGCTCGATCAGCGCGCGAAGATCATCGCGGCGATCGCGCAAGGGCGGCGCGTCGATGCGGAACACATTCAGCCGGTAGAACAGGTCCTCGCGGAACCGCCCGCGCTCGACCTGCTTGGCGAGGTCCCTGTGCGTGGCCGCGATCATGCGCACATTCACGCGGATCGTCTCGGCGCCGCCCACGCGCTCGAACTGCCCGTTCTGGAGCACGCGCAGCAGTTTCGCCTGGGCCGCGGGCGAGAGTTCCGCGATCTCGTCGAGGAAGAGCGACCCCCCGTCGGCGAGTTCGAACTTGCCGAGGCGCTGACGATCGGCGCCGGTGAACGCGCCGCGTTCGTGGCCGAAGAGTTCTGATTCGATCAGCGTCTCGGGCAACGCCGCGCAGTTGACGGCGACGAACGCCTGCGTCGCGCGCTGGCTCTTCGCGTGGATCGACCGCGCGATGAGGTCCTTGCCCGAGCCGGTCTCGCCGTGCACGAGCACGGTCGCGTCGGTGGCGGCCACGCGCTCGATCTGGTCGAACACGCGCAGCATCGCGGCGCTCCCGCCCACGATGTCGGGGGGCGTGGAGAAGTCTCCGGTCGTCGCGCGCTGGAGCGCGCCGAGCCGCTGGCGTGCACGCTCGGCCCGGGCGAGTTGCTCGCGCAGGTTGTCCATCTCGTCGCGCATCGCGACGCGGGCCGCGGCGTCGACGAAGGTCAGCACGAGATCGCCCTCGTCGGTGCGCTCGGCGATGACATCCATCATCGCGTCGGCCATGCCGGCGTCGTTGCCCCCGGAACGAAGCGCCACTTCGGTCAGCGTCGCGCGCGGCGAGCCGGGACCGATCGCCTCCCCCAACCTCTGGAGGATCGCCTCACCGACCGCGAAGAGGTCGGACGCCGGACCGCCTGAGAGTTGATCGGCCCGGGCCCCCAGTCGGTCGGCCAGGCGGCGGTTCACCCGAACCACGCGGCCGCCTGCCGTGAGCACGGCAACGCCCACGCCCAGATGGTCTGTCAGATCGGGCTGGCCGCCACTGGGTGTCACCATGCTGACATTATGACATGCCACACAACCGTATCAAAGTGTGTCATTTCATATTTCTGATTCTCAATAGGCATAATTCTCGGGGTTCTCGGAGCACGCGTCGCCCACCGCCCCCTCTCAGACGCTGGAAACGCGGTCGGCCGAGTTTGGCACGAGGGTTGTTTATGTCTCTCTGTCGGACAGGACCCCGGCCGCGGCGAAACGACACACGCCGCCTCGGGAGGATCCAGAGAGAGCACGCCGCCCGTCGCGGGGCTGGGAGAGAGCCCGCGAACCACCCGAACCCCCTTGGGGTGGAACCAGCGGCGTGATGAGAGAGCGATTCCGACGGCGCGTTCCTTCACCGCGCCGGGGAGTCCGACACTTCCCCGCCCTTCACGGGTCCGGGGAGCCCTGACACCCGCAGGGCGCAAACCGCCGCGATACCTCGCGGCGACGGGTGATGGGGATTGGCTCGGGCGAGCGACAGCCCGCATCGAGCCATTCGATTCGTTTCCGATACCGGACGCGGCGTTCGCGTCCCGAGACGGGGAACAACGGAGCCGTCCCTTGCCTTCGCGGCTCCGCCGTTCTCGTACACAACCCCGGATCCGTAGCGGACACGCCGCGACCGGGTTGACATAGATCCTGATCACGCGGCGGCGTCGACGCATCGTGCGCTGACGCCGCTTTTCAGAAC
>CAYGLT010000105.1:0-6280 GCA_964350875.1 uncultured Phycisphaeraceae bacterium
AGCGCTCGGGCGGCGTGCCTTCACTTTCCGCCTCCCGGGCGCCGACCTCCGCAGCCCCCCGAGCCGTCTTCCGGCGATTCGGGGGGCGTTCTTTTTTACGAATGTCGCGAACAGATAATGACCAGAACCCGGTGATTTTGCCGGTCCCGGTTTTCCCTCTGGCGCGCGACACTAAGGGGAAGAGAACAACTCCCCCTCATATTGGAAGGAAGCTTCATGCTTCGCGCACCGAGACTGATGAAACGCGCAACACTCTTTGCGGCAACGGCCTTGGCGCTGGTTGCCTCTCCGGCGATCCCGTGCGGGGGCACGGGCGGCGGTGTTCAGGGCCCGGCGCCGATGCCGCCCTGCATCGCGTCGACGGCGATCTTCAAGCAGAACCAGCGGGCGATCATCGGGCCGTACACCGGCGCGACGATCCCGGTGTGGTTCAGCGCGCAGATCCAGACCTCGAACTGCGCGCCGGTGGCGCGCGTGGAGTTCACCGTCAGTCTGCGTTCGCAGGCGACCGGGCAACTGGTGGCCGCGGGCTCGACGACGCTGAACGGGCCCCCGGTGGGTCCGACCTTCGGCGTGACGGTCGGTGCGCTCCGGCTCGCGCAGCCGGCGATCCCGACGGGGATCTATCTCGTGCAGGGCAGCGCGCGCGTGGTGCTGACGAACGGGCAGTCATTCACCAACGGCGGCGATTCGTGCCTGGCGATCGTTGATCCGTCGCCGACAGATCCCGCGTTGCCGCGCCTGGATGTGGAACTGCTGGACTTCCCCAGCGCGCCGGCGCAGGCGGGGGATCGGATGCTGAACACATACCGGCTGACGAACAACGACCCGGTGCACTCGTACTCGGGCGATTTTATCGTGCGCAGCCGCAGCAGCGCGGGTCTGCCGATGATCGAGTCGCAGGGCGATCCGGGTTCGGAGCCGTTCTTCGTGTACTCGATCGCGGCGCCGGTGCAGGGCGACAACTTCCCGATCGCGTTCGCGTCTGATCTGCCTCCGGGTCTCTGCCTGCCGCTTCCGCCCAACCCTGCGGACCCGGCGATCCCGGAGATCGTTTCGTCGGTGACGCTCGATCCGGGCGAGTCGATCGAGGTGACGGTCGTGAGCCGCGGCTGGGGGATGTGCTCGGGCGGTTCTGGGTGTGAGCAGGTCGCGGTGCTCGAGGGCGCCTTCAGCGACGGCACGCAACTCGACGCGTGCGCAGGCGGCGCGGCGATCATCGATGACACGGTCCCCCCCGCGTACGCGTGCTTCGACGGCGAGTCGGGCGCGGTTGCGCCGGTGTTGCCGATCCCGCCCGGCGCGCCGGGCATGACCTGGGTCGGTCAGCCGATCCCGGGGAACGAGTTCCTGCTCGATGTGTTCGGGCCGCCGCAACTCCCGATGCTGTTCTGCGATCAGGAAGTTCCCGCGCAGTTGCGCGTGGTTCCGGTGAGCGAGTTCTGGACGCGGTTTGAGTACACGGCGCAGTTGCCGCAGATCCCCTGCCCCGATCCGGTGCTTCAGTGGAACATTCCGATCACGATCGTTCCCGGCGTGGACGGGCCGCCCGTGCTGTTCGGGGACGCCGATTTCATGCCGTTCCCGGGCGAGCCGTTCGGTTTCGAGCAGTTCTTCCCCTTCGGGAAGGGGATGATCCCGATCGACAAGTTGGCGACGCCCGAGCCGATCGACTCGTTCTTCGACATCTTCGTGCAGATCGAGGGCGCGATCTTCGACTCGCCCTGCGGCAAGGGCCCTCCGCTCTCACCGGTTTCTATCCCCGTGCAGATTCTCGGGTTAGATCTTGTGAGCCTGTCGCCCACGCAGGTGGAACTGAACGCGCAGGTGGCCTTGCTGCTGCCCGAATGCCCGCTGGGCCCGCCGCGTTTCGCGACGCTGGGCGTGAACCTGCGTCGGGGCTTCGCGAGAGGGATTCCTCCCCTGCCCGAGTGCCCGGGCGACACGAACGGGGACAACATCGTCAATTTCACGGATCTGAACACCGTTCTGTCCACTTTCGGACAGATCGGGTCCGGGTTGGCCGGTGATGTAAACGGCGATGGGATCGTGGATTTCACGGATTTGAACATCGTGCTTTCCAACTTCGGGATGGTTTGCGCTTAAGGAGGTAATGGGCGTGCCGCGCACTCACGCCCGATGCCCCGCGACACCACCGCCCGGTCTCTGATCGGCGCGAGCGAGGCAGCGAACGGAGGAGGCCCGATGCCCACAAGCGTCGGGCCTTCTTGTTTTTGCGGATCCTGGCGGCCGCGTGGCTACCCTTGCCCGATGGCCTCGCTCGGCGGAATCTTCAGGTCGACGCTCGGATCGTTCAGGCCTTCGACGATGCCGCTGATGAGCCGGGACGCGTACCGGTGGGAACTGCTGGGGGCGGGCTTCTTCCCGATGATCCTGCCCTGCGTCGAAGCGGCGGTGCTGGGGGTGATCGCGCAGAAGGTGTACGGGGCGGCGCCGTGGGTGGTCGCGACGATTACGGCGATCCCGCTGATGGCGAACCTGACCTCGCTCGCGTGGGCGCGCGCGCTCAGGGGCCGCGACCGCGTGCGCTTCGTGAACACGCTGCAGATGGTGTGCGTGGTGTGCGTGCTGTCGGCGGCGTTCCTGCCCAAGTCGGACGCGGGTCTGTTCGCGCTGGTCGGGCTGATGGCGGTGACGCGTTGCTGCCTGACGGGCATCATCACCGGTCGGAGCGATGTGTGGCGCGAGAACTACGCGCGGGGCGTGCGCGCGAGAGTGACGGGCAAACTGACGACGGTCGCCACGCTGGCGGCGAGCGTGACGACGGTGGCCATCGCGCTCTCGATGCGCGGGTATGTGGGCGGGCCGGACGCGCCGCGCTCGCCTCACCGGTATGTGTTCCTCGGAGCGGCGCTGCTCGCGACGATCGGCGTGTGGTCGTACTCGCACATCCGGTGGAGGCGCAGGGCGGCGGCGATCAAGGCAGAGCGGAAGGCCGACGAGGGCGCGCCGGGGATCGCGCACGGGGCGCGGCAGATGATCGATGTCCTGCGCAACGACCGGGACTACCGGCGGTTCATGATCGCGCAGTTCATTCTGGGCGTGCCGAATCTTGCGGCCCAGCCGGCGTTCCTGGTGGCGCTCGACGAACGGACGGAGGTGGGCGCGGGCCAGTCGATCGTGCTGGCGCAGGTGCTCCCGTTCCTGATCCCGGTGATCGCGATCCCGATCTGGGCGAGGATGCTGGACCGCATGCATGTCGTGCGGTTCCGGACCTACCACGCGTGGACCTTCGTGTTCAGCAACGGGCTGCTGGCGCTGGGCTTCCTGACAGGGAGCATCCACCTGCTGTACCTGTCGCGGATCGCGCTGGGGTTCGGCAACGGAGGGGCGATGATCGCGTGGAACATCGGGCACCACGACTTCGCGAAGCGCGACCTGGCGACGATCTACATGGGGGTGCATGTGACGCTGACGGGCGTGCGCGGGGCGTTCGCGCCGTTCGTGGGTACGCTGTTGTACACGGGGGCCGCCGTCAGCGCGATGGGCCTTGACCTTCGTGTTCCGGCGCTGGGTCCGTGGACCTTCGCGCTGCTGACGGCGATGAGTCTGTTCGCGGTGTTCGTGTTCGTGTGGCTGGATCGCACGATGAACACGCGCGGGAAACCGGTGAAGGATGCCTGAATGACGCGCTCGTTTCGATCGGACAACAACGCGGGGCTGACGGACGACGCGATGGCCGCGCTCGTCGAGGCGAACGCGGGCCATGTGAAGGGCTACGGCGACGACGCGTGGACGGCGCGCGCGGTCGAGGCGTTCCACGCGCTGTTCGGCGCGCCGGTGGGAGCGCACTTCGTGGCGACGGGCACAGCGGCGAACTGTTTGGCGCTCGCGTGCCTGACGAAGCCGTGGCAACGCGTGCTGTGCCATTCGCACGCGCACCTGAACGACGACGAGTCAACCGCGCCGGAGTTCTACACCTCGGCGCGGGTGACGGTGATCGAGCCCGGCGCGGCGGCGGGCGAGCGCGACGAACGGTTCCCTGCCCCGATCGCGAGCAAACTCACGCCCGGGGATGTCGAGCGTGCGGCGAAGGCGGTGTCGCGCGGCGATGTGCACCAGCCGGCGCCCGGCGCGCTGACGCTCTCGAACTCGACCGAGTTCGGGGAGGTGTACTCGCCCGACGAACTTCGCGCGCTTTCGGACACTGCGCACAGGTACGGCTTCCGCGTGCATGTGGACGGCGCCCGGTTCGCGAACGCGGTGGCTTCGGTCTTGCGCGAGCGGGGTGAGAAGGTCGATGACCGCGCGGCGGTGACTCGTGCGGTTCGCGCGTTGACCGTGGACGCGGGGATCGACGCGCTCTCGTTCGGGGGAACCAAGAACGGGCTGGCGCTCGGTGAAGCCGTCGTGTTCTTTGACACCGGCGCCGATTCCCCCTCCCCTAGCCCCTCCCACGAGTGGGAGGGGTACAGAACGGAGTTCGCGTTCCTGCGCAAGCGCGCGGCACACCTCTTGAGCAAGCACCGCTTTGTCGCGGCGCCGTTCGCGAAGACGCTCGAGTCGGGGTCGTGGATGGTCTCGGCCCACCACGCCAACGAGATGGCGCGGCGGCTGGCCGATGGTCTTCGCGCGATGGGCGTGCGTGTCCCCTACTCCGTGGACGCGAACGGCGTGTTCGCGCAGATCGCGCCGGAGACGGAACGGGCGCTCATCCACGCGGGGTTCGGTTTCTACATGTTCGGCGACCCGGCGTGGCGTGTGGCGCGGTTCATGTGTTCGTTTGACACCACCGAGGGCGATGTTGCATCCCTCCTCGACGCGTTCTCGAAGGCGATGGCATGCTGATTCTGTTTGATATCGACGCGACGCTCCTGCTCACCCGGCGCGCGGGAATCGAAGCGATTCAACTCGTCGGCCAGGAGTTGTTCGGCGGCGCGTTCACGACCGACGGCGTGTCCTTCGCGGGCTCGCTCGACCCGGTGATCATGCACGACCTGATCACGCGTCACGGCGGCGAATCGACGCCCGAGTCGATCGCGGAGTATCGGGCGCGGTACTCGCGTGAACTCGAGCGGCAGATCGCGGGCGATCCGTCGAGGGTGCACGCGTTGCCCGGCGTGCACGACATCGTGCGCGAACTCACGGCGATGCGCGAGCGGCGCGACATCACGCTCGGGCTGCTCACGGGAAACTTCCCGGAAACGGGCGCGATGAAAGTCGCGGCGGCGGGGCTGGACCCGTCTGTGTTCGAGGTGTGCGTGTGGGGCGATGAGTCCCCCCACTCTCCGCCGCTTCGCGAGCACCTCCCGCCGCTGGCGTTCGAGCGGTACCGCACGCTGCGCAGCGTGGCGCTGGCGCCGGAGCGCGTGACGATCATCGGGGACACGCCTCACGATGTGCGCTGCGCGCTGGTGAACGGCTGCCGCGTGCTGGGCGTCGGGACGGGCCAGTTCACGGCGAAGGAACTGCTCGACGCGGGCGCGCATCACGCCGTGGACGATCTTTCGGCGACGGACGCGGTGTTGCGCTGGCTGACGGACGGCGCGCTCACTCGCTGATGCGCGCGAGGGCCATCTGCAGATCGCTCCAGACCTTCTTGCGGTTTTCCGGCGTGTAGGCGCGGAGCAGGTACGCCGGGTGGAAGGTCGGCATGATGGGGATCACGAGGTCTTCGTCGCGGTACTCGTGCCACTTGCCGCGCATCGAGCCCATGGCGTCGCGGTTGTCGAGCATGTAGTTGGCGGCGGGCTTGCCGAGCGTGACGATGACCTTCGGGCGGATGATGCGTATCTGTTCTTTGAGCCACACGCCGCACTTCGCGGATTCGTCGGCGGTTGGCGTGGCGTTGTTGGGCGGGCGCGCTTTGAGGATGTTGGCGATGTAGACGGATTCGCGCGAGAGGCCCATCGCGCGGATCATGTCGTTGAGTTTCTCGCCAGCGCGGCCGACGAAGGGGACGCCGGTCTTGTCTTCCTCGGCGCCCGGCGCTTCGCCGATGAACATGAGTTGCGCGTCGGGGTCGCCGTCGCCGAAGACGGTCTGGGTGAACGGGGGCGCGGTGGTGCAGTGCGCGCATTGCGCGTCGTGGCGCTGCTTGAGGTCGTCGAGGGCCGCGCGCTTGTCGCTGGGCGGCGCGGGCGCTTTCTTCGCGGGGCTGGCTTCGGTGCGTGCGGCTTCTGCTTTGACCTCAACGACGGGCGCGGCGTCGGTCGGGGCTTCGGCGGAAGCGGCGCGACGCGCGACGGGGAGATAATCGACGCCCAGAAGGAGCGAAGTCTTGGCGTCTTGCGCGAGCGTGCGGTCGTCGGGCGGCATG
>CAYGLT010000106.1:0-5916 GCA_964350875.1 uncultured Phycisphaeraceae bacterium
TGTCCGACGCCCGGGCGGCCGCAGCCGTGGCATCCGGAGTGGTCGAGGGCGTGCGCGCCGACCGGCGCGGCGAGCATGTTCCCGCCGGGCATCTCGAAGAAGTACGGCGCACGGCGCTGGATGCCGCTGTCCGTCACACGATTCATCATCGTCGCGTCGTAGACGCGGCCGTTGGCGATGGTGTACTGGATGAACTCGGTGTCGCGGACATCCTTCGTCGGGTCCTTGCCCGGCTGGATGACGACGACATCGGCGAGTTTGCCCACTTCGAGCGAGCCGAGGTCCTTATCGAGCCCGAGGTGCCGCGCGCCGTGCATCGTTGCTGCGCGGAGCGCTTCCATGGGCGTCATGCCGCCCTGCGCGAAGCCCCACATTTCCCAGTGGGTGCAGATGCCGGGCAACTGGCCGTGGCCGCCGGTCTGGACGGTGATCCCGAGGTCGTAGACCTCTTTGGCGAGTTTGCACTGCTGGATGTGGTTGTAGTCGGAATCGGGCGCGGTTGTGCGTCGGCGTGCGCGGGGCTCGACGATGTACATCGGGACGAAGTTGGTAACGCGCGGGTTCTTCCAGACTTCGGTCTTGTCGTACCAGTAGTTCTCGCCGCCGAGGCCGCCGTAGGCGACATTGATGGTGGGCGTGTAACCGACGGGCTGATCGCGCCAGAGGTCTTTGACATCGTCGTAGATCATGGCGACGGGGAGCGTGTGCTCGATGCCCGTGTGGCCGTCGACGATCATGGTCATGTTGTGCATGTGGGTGGAGCCGCCCTCGGGGACGACCATCATGCCCAGATCGCGCGCGGCGGCGATGACCTGCTGGCGCTGATCGCGCCGGGGCTGGTTGTAGGACTTCACGCTCCACGCGCCGATGGCCTGCATGCGCTCGAGGTGGAACATCGCGTCTTCGAGGGAGTCGATCTCGGCCTTGAACGAGCCGGAGGCGCCGTAGAGGATCGTGCCGGTGGAGAAGGTGCGCGGGCCGACGATCTCGCCCGCCTTCACCATCTCGCTCGCGGCGAAGATGGTGTTGGTGTCGTTGCTCGGGTCGTGCACGGTGGTGACGCCCATCGCGAGTTGCGCCTGGTTGACCCAGTTCTGCGTGGGGATGATGCCCTCGGTCCCTTGCGGCCCGTGCGCGTGCATGTCGAGGAAGCCGGGGAGGATGACCTGCCCGTCGACATCGATCACCTGCGCGCCGCGCGGCGTGATGATGTCGGACGCCTTGCCGACCTGCGTGATGCGGTTGCCCTCGATGACGACGGCGCCGTCCTCGATGACCTCGTCCTTGTCGTTCATGGTGACGACACGGCCGCCCGTGAGCACGATGGCGCCGTTGGGCCGGTCGTGCTTCGCGGTGAAGCCGATGGCGGTTTCCTCGACGGGCTCGTCGGGGAGTTCGTTGTTCTCGTTGAGGTACGCGAAGGTGTCGGCGAGGCGGCGGGTGTAGAGCGTCGGGCCGAGCGACCAGTGGAGTTTGCTGGAATCGCCCGAGAACTGGACCCACTCACCCGCGCGGCTGGTGGCCTTGGCCATGGGCATCGACGAACCGCCGGGCGAGACCTTCACGGAGCGGCCCGTGTCGATGAACGGCGCGACATGCACATTGAAGCGCTCGATGAACGCGATCCAGTCGCCGTCGGGAGAGACGGCGTAGCGCGTGGCCCAGTCGCTGGTGAAGTGCTCGCGCTCGTCGGAGCCGTCGAGTTTCATCGAGACGAGTTTGCGGTTGTCGGCGTCCTTCGAATAGGCGGCGCGCTCGACGAAAACTCGGTCGGAGGAATCGCCGAACTGGGGGTGCTCGCCGCTGTCGGTGACGAGTTGCGGATCGCCGTTGTTGACGGAGACCGCGTAGACGCCGGTGTCGTGGCTGAAGAGCGGCGAGGTGATGTAGCCGCCCGAGACCTTCTGGTAGACGACGGTCTTGCCGTCGGGCGAGATCGCGGGGTCGATGTAGTGGCCGGGCTGGGTGGTGAGCGTGCGCGGCTGGCCGCCCGCGAGGGGAATCATGCGCACGGAACCGAGGTTCTGATCGTTCCAGGTCGTGTACACGACGAACTTGCCGTCGCGCGAGATGGTCGGGCAGAGTTCCGAGTGATCGCTCTGGGATGTGAGGCGGCGGGGCTCGCCTGTCGGGAGGTCCTTGACCCAGATCTTCCCGAGCGCCTGGTAGACGACCTTGTCGCCCATCGGCGCGACGGCGGTCCAGCGGATGGCGCGCACATCGAACTCGTCGGGCGCAACTTCGATCGGGAAGCGCACGGGCGCCGCGACGGTGCGCGTGTCCTTGACATGGAACGGGATGGTCGAGACCTCGCCCGAGGTGACATCGATCTTGCGGATCTTGCCCTTGGCCCAGAGGACGACGGAGCGGTTGTCGGGCGTCCACGCGAAGGCGGGGTAGACGCCGTGGATGGCCCACGCCTCCTGCATGTCGCGCTCGAGGTCGTCGTAGACGGGGCGGACCGCGCCGGACTTGGTGTCGAAGAGGAAGAGCGTGCTCTTGCCGTCGAGTCGGCGCACGAAGGCGATCATCGAGCCGTCGGGCGAGGGCGTGGGTCGCGCGGCGCCGCCCGGCCCGGTGATGTACCGCTCGGACTTGCCATCCTCGAGCGTCAGTCGGTTCACGACATAGATCTGCCCGTTGGAATCCTTGTCGTACTGGAAGGTGGAGCCGGGCGAGACATCCTCGGAGTAATAGAGGTACTTCCCGTCGGGCGAGAAGATCGGCTCGTTGACATCCTTCTGGTCGGTGGGCTTCTCGGTGAGTTGAAGGCCTGAGGAAGCGCCGCCTTCGACGCCGCTGATGTGGTACATCCACATCTCGCCTGCGCCGAGCGAGCGACGGCTGGTGAAGTGCTTGCGCGCGACGATGTAGTCGCCCGAGGGATGCCAGTTGGGTCCGTTGAGAAGTCGGAAGGTTTCGCTGGTGATCTGGCGGAGCGAGTCCTCGCTGCCGTCGCGCTTGATGATCCAGATGTTGTCGCCGCCCTTGTCGCCCTTGCCGGTGCGGTCGGAGGTGAACGCAACCCACTCGCCGTTGGGAGAGAAGCGGGGCTGCATATCCCACGCAACGCCCGAGGTCAGCTTGGTGGGCGTGCCTCCGGTGATCGGCATGATGTAGAGGTCGCCCAGCAGGTCGAAGACGATGTCACGGCCGTCGGGCGAGACATCGAGGGACATCCAGGTGCCCTCGGTGGTGTCGATGGTCTGCTCTTTGGTGTCGCCCGTCAGGCCGTTCTCGACGGACCACTTGGGCTTCTCGTCCTTCTTCTCGTCGGCGGCGAAGGCGGGCAGGGCAAGGCCGGCGAGGATCGCGACGGCGGCGGCGGAACGGAGGAAACGGGCGGCGGGGATCGTGGGCATTGGCGTCTCTCGGAGGTGGAGGAGTCCCGGAGGGGGTCCATAAGGGTACCGGCCAGGCGCGGCGCGGGTCCGCGGCGGAGTGTGCTATCTTCCTCCCCCCATGAGCACGAACCAGCCGACGAAGAGCGCCAAATCGCCCGCGAAGTCCAATCGCGGGCTGTTCAACAGGTTCCTCGCGGGCGTGGAATGGCTCGGGAACCTGCTCCCCAACCCGGTGACGCTGTTCGCCGGGTTCGCGCTGCTCGTGGTGATCGCCAGCGCGATCGCGGCTCACTTCGGGGCGGCGGTGACCGACCCTCGCCCCGGCGCGCCGGAGATCGTCGCGAAGAGCCTGCTCACGCCCGAGGGCCTGCGCTGGATGAGCGAGAACATGGTGAGCATCTTCGTGGGGTTCGCGCCACTCGGAACGGTGCTCGTCGCTCTGCTGGGCGTGGGCGTCGCCGACAAGGCGGGTCTGCTGTCGGCGGCGATCCGCGCGCTGGTGCTCTCGGCGCCGAAGAACCTCGTCACGGTCGTGATCGTGTTCGCGGGCATCCTGAGCAACGCGGCCAGCGAGATGGGCTATGTCGTGCTCGTCCCGCTCGCGATGGTGATCTTCCATTCGCTCGGTCGTCACCCCTTCGCGGGTCTGGCGGCCGCGTTCGCGGGCGTGTCGGGCGGCTACTCGGCGAACCTCGTCATCGGGACGATCGACCCCCTGCTCGCGGGCATCACCCAGGAAGCGGCGCGGCTCGTCGATCCCCAGTACGAAGTCCACGCGGCGGTCAACTGGTACTTCATGATCGTCAGCACCTTCCTGATCACCTTCCTCGGTTGGTTCGTGACGGCGAAGATCGTCGAGCCCCGTCTGGGCACATACGACCCGAGCAAGGGCGACGAGAGCATCGAGAAGTCGCCGAAACTCGGCGCGCTGACGCCGCTCGAGCGCAAGGGCCTGATCTGGGCGGGCGTGAGCGTGGTCGCGCTGACGCTCTACACGGTCGCGCTCGCAGGCCCGAAGGCGCCGTGGATCGCCTGGGCGGACTTCATCCCCGGGTGGGGCGTCTTGCGCAATCCGAACCCGGACGCGTCGGGGGCGGACGCGGTGAAGCCGCTGCTCAACAGCGTCGTGCCGCTGATCCTGATCTTCTTCTTCATCCCGGGCGTGATCTACGGGTGGATCACGCGGACGATGCGCGGCGAGGGACCGATCATCGACGCGATGGCCGAGGCGATGAAGAGCATGGGGCTCTACATCGTGCTGGTGTTCTTCGCGGCGCAGTTCGTGGCGTACTTCAACTACTCGAACCTCGGGCAGATCCTCGCGGTGCTCGGCGCCGACGCGCTGATCGCGATGAACCTCGACAACCCGGCGGTGTTCGCGCCGTTCATCCTTCTCTGCGCGGCGGTGAACCTCGTCGTCGGTTCGGCGAGCGCGAAGTGGGCGCTCACGGCGCCGATCTTCGTGCCCATGCTCATGCGCCTGGGGTACAGCCCGGAAGTCACGCAGACGGCGTACCGCGTGGGCGACAGCACGACGAACATCATCACCCCGATGATGTCGTACTTCGGGCTGATCCTCGCCGTCGCGACGCGCTACGACCGCAAACTGGGCATCGGGACGATGGTGAGCACGATGCTCCCGTACACGATCGTGTTCCTGATCGGGTGGACGATCCTGTTCTACCTCTGGATCTTCGTGCTGGGTCTGCCCGTCGGGCCCGACGCGCCGACGCACTACATCCCGCCCGAAGCGGTCGAGGCGGCCACGACGACGATCACCCAGTGATCACGGCGCTTCGGCGGCGGTGTCGTCGGCGGCTTTCTGCTCGGTGACCTTCGCGATGGCCTTATTGGCGAGCGCGCCGATGATGCCCAGCACGACGAACGCGGCGACGAGGCCGATGACGATGTGCATCGGGCCCTTGTTCTTGATCGCGCCGACGATGCCGCCCTCGGGGTTGTTCGCCGCCCAGTTGGCGGCCAGGATCACGGCGGCGGCGGTGCGCGGCGTCATGCCGATGACGGTGCCGATGAAGTACGGGAGCAGGCGCACGCCGCTGGCCGACAGCACGCCGTTGGTCAGCGCGAAGGGCGAGTTGGGGGGCATGCGCACGAGCGTGACGATGAGGAGGGACTTCCAGAACCCCGAGCGGATGAGCGCGTCGCGCACGGCGCGGGCCTTGAGGTTCTCGTTGATGACCTTCTCGACGCGTCCCTGAGAGACATACCTCGCGATGCCGTAGCCGATGAGCGATGCGCCGCCGAACCCGGCGAGGGCGGCGGGAATTCCGAGCGCGACGCCGAAGACCCAGCCGGCGAGGATGGACTGGGCGTAGGTCGGGAGGAGCCCGACGCCCGCGCTGGCGATGAAGATGGAGACATAGACGAGGAGGGCGACGGCCGTGCCGTGGGACTGGAGCCAGTCGCTGGCGTAACCGATGCGAGCGAGGAGGAAGATGCCGCCGAACGCGGGGAGGATGGCCCAGAGGACGCCGAGCAGGCCCGCGGGGCCGAGGCGCTCAAAGAGCGAGCGTTTGGGGGGCTGGATTTGTGGCGCGTCGGGGTCTGGGGA
>CAYGLT010000107.1:0-5779 GCA_964350875.1 uncultured Phycisphaeraceae bacterium
GCGGCGAGTTCCTCGTGGGGCACGGGGGCGCCCGGGAGGGGGCAGGCGGGCCCGAGGTTTCGCTGGGCGACGGCACGATATCGAGACAGCGTGCGGTCGCCGAGGAGCGAGACGAACTCGTAGTCCTCGGCCATGAAGACCGCGACGGGCACGCGGTGGCCCTGGTTGATCATGATCTTGTCGGCGAGGTCCTTGTGCTCGTCGCGGTCGACGATGCGCAGGTCGATGCGCGCGGGGTTGGCCTCGGCGATGCGCGCGAGGAGGGGGACTTGCTGGACGCAGTCGCCGCACCATGTGCCGCTGGAGACGAGGATCTTCATGTCGCGCGTGAAGCCGGCGACGAGGGAGGCCTGCTCGGGGGTGAGGTGGACGCGGTCGTAGATGTCCTGGAAGGCGGCCTGCTGGGCGGGCTTCCCGGTGGCGATGTATCGGGAGAAGGTGTGGCCGCGGTGGTGGTGTGACTTGAGGAATTCGGCGTTGAGCATTGGGGATGGTAGGGGGAGGGGAAAAGGCAATCGGCAATGGGCAATAGGCAATGGGGAGGGAGGGAGATGAAGAGCCCTCACCCGGTCGCTGCGCGACCACCCTCTCCCCGTGGGATAGGGTGGGGAAGGAAGCGCTGAGGATGTCCCCCTCCCCGGCCCTCCCCCATGCTGCGCATAGGGGAGGGAGGAAGAGCCCTCACCCGGTCACAAGTTCGTGGCGCCCGCTTTGCGTGCACCACGGCGCCCCAAATCTTCTCTCCCATTGCCTATTGCCCATTGCCCATTGCCCCTCTTCCTCAGTACCTCTCGCTGTGATCGGCGGGGGCGAGGGGCCAGGGGTCGCGCTTCACGCCGTTGACCGAGGCGCCGGCCTGCATGACGGTGATGACATTGTCGAGGAAGGCGCTGGGGAAGGGGAGCGAGGGCGCACTGGCTTCGTCGAGGACGGTCATGGCTTCGCTCGGGAGCGTGACATCGAGCGACGCGATGTTGGAGTCGAGTTGCTCCATCGTGCGCGCGCCGATGATGGTCGAGGTCACGCCCGCGCGCTGGCGCACCCACGCGAGGGCGACGGCGGCGGGGGATGTGTCGTACTGCTTGCTGATCGCGAGCAGCGCATCGATGACCTTGTGCGTGCGCTCGTCGAGTTCTTTGGAGGCCGCGCGGGACTCGCCCTCCTTGGGCTTGCTGTCGCGCGTGTACTTGCCGGTGAGCAGGCCGCCCTTGAGCGGCGACCACGGGGTGACGCCCAGCCCGAGTTCCTGCGCGGCGGGGATGAGTTCGGCCTCGACGGTGCGCTCGAGGAGGGAGTACTCGATCTGCAGCGCGGTGAGCGGCGCGAAGTGGCGGAACTCGGCGATGGTCTGCGCGCGGGCGACGACCCACGCGGGGGTGTCGGAGAACCCGATGTAGCGCACCTTGCCCTCGCGGACGAGGTCGTCGAGCGTGCGCATGGTCTCGTCGATGGGCGTGTTGTGGTCGCGGAAGTGCATCCAGTAGAGGTCGATGTAGTCGGTCTGGAGGCGGCGGAGCGAGTGGTGGAGTTGGTCGAGGATGGCTTTGCGCGAGGCGCCGCCCGCGTTGGGGTCGCCCTGGAACATGTTGCCGCAGAACTTGGTGGCGAGGACGACGCGGTCGCGGCAGATGTGGTGTGCGCCCTTGGCGCGCATGAAGTCGCCGATGATCTTCTCGGAGTGCCCTTTGGTGTACATGTTGGCGGTGTCGAGGAAGTTGCCTCCCCGGTCGAGGTAAGACGCGAGGATCTTGTGGGAGTCCTCGGGGGTGGAACCCCAGGTCCAGTCCATCCCGAAGGTCATGGTCCCGAGGCACAGGGGGGAGACGCGGAGGCCGGAGCGGCCGAGGGTGATGTAGTCGTCGAGTGCGGGCATCTCGTATCCTCCTGGTGATGGTTCGGGACCGGAATCATTCTTGGCGCGCGTACTTCGCGGCGTGGCGGAGGAACTGGCTCCGGAGTTGGAGCGAGATATTCCTCGGCGTGCGCGTGGAGGACGACCGTGGGAAGCGCGTGGCGCTCGTGAAGCGCGGCGCGATCGGCGAGGGGCTGAGCGACTTCCAGCGCCGGGAACTGAGGACGCGCGTCCCGATTGACCGGATGAAGATCTTCGTGCTCGTGATGGTGCTGATCGGCGCGGGGATGGCCGCGCGCGTCGCGTGGCTGGCGATCTCGGGGCAGCCGATCTTCGTGGGCGGCGCGTGGGCGATCATGCGTGAGAACATGTGGATACCGGTGTGGCTGGTCGCGATGTCGGCGAACATGTTCCGCACGAACCCCGCGGTGGACTACGGCGGGCGGCTCGTGTCGCCCTGTCTGAAATGGGGCGTGTGCGCGAGTTGCGGCTACACGCTTCGCGATGCGCAGACGCAGGACGACGGGTGCGTCGTGTGCAGCGAGTGCGGCGCGGCGTGGAAGCGTGAGCGCGTGGGTGTCGGGCGCGGGTGAGCGCGGCGTGCGGCCCCCTCCCCGGCCCTCCCCCATGCTGCGCATAGGGGAGGGAGAAAAAAAGCCCCCGCCGGGGTGGCGGGGGCGAGTGAGGTGTTCAGATTATCGCGGCGGGGTCAGTTGCAGCCGCTGCCAAAGTTGGTCAGGACGATGTTGAGGTCAGCGAAGTCGACCAGGCCGTTGCGGTCGAGGTCGCCCAGCAGGTGTCCGGGCTCGCCGGTGATGCCGAAGCAGGTGAGCACGGTGTTGAGGTCATCGAAGTTGACCGAGCCGTCGTTGTTGGTGTCGCCCGTGCAGGGTTCGCCCGCGTCGGACTGATAGGCCTGCGAGATGAGGGGCTCGAGTTCGCCGTCGCCGTTGAGGTCGCTGAAGAGGACGGCATCGAAGACCTCGGCGGGGCGGTCTTCGGAAAGCGTGACGCCGTAGAGGATCGGGATCGTCTCGCCCGGCTCAACGCGGACGAAGTTGTCGATGCCGATGCCCGAGGGCAGGCCGTCGATGCTGAGCGTCCCGCCGCCGTTGATCATGAAGGAGAAGATCTCGGGGGATTGCGTGTTGTTGGTGATGAGGAAGCGTCCCTCGATGTACTCGGCGTCGCGCGGGTAGGCGATGGTGGGATCGTCCGGGTTGGCGACCTCGATGCACCAGGGCGGGAGTTGGCCGCCCGCGCCGACGATGTCCGTCGTGACCTTGCCCGTGCTGGTGTAGACGGTGCTGGATGTGAGGTCGGTGACGGTGGCTTCGAGGCAGGACATGCCCATGTTGTCGATCGTGCCTTCGCAGGTGATGCGGATCTCGATGTCGATGCACTGTCCCGGGAGCAGCGTGACGCTGCCCATGTTGGGATTGATGAAGGATGGGTCGATCGCGACGGGGCAATCGGCGGTGACGATGCTCTCGAGCGTCCACATGTAGTCGCGCGCGATGCCGGAGTTGTTGCAGATCGTGAGCGTCGAGATCGCGAACTCATCGTCGGGGATGCAGCAGCGAGCGAAAGCGGTGAGGTGAGTCGTGGTGTCGCCCGGCTCGGGGATGCACGGGTTCGGGTTGCAGGTGGTGTTGTCGCCCATGTAGATGCCGTTGTAGGTCTGGGCGCAGTCGGCGGCGGTGGTGACGATGCAGCCGGGCGCGGGGATGCCGGGTTCTTCGAAGCAGCAGGCGCCGCGCGGCTCGTCGCCGTCACAGAAGGGGATGTCGATGCAGACTTCCTTGGTGCAGCACTCGTTGAGGAACTCGTCGTGGATCGCGATGTCGAAGCACAGTTCCGTGCCCGGGGTTGCGCCGGTGATCATGACCATGAGTTGCTGGGAGGTCTGGTTGGGGCCGACGGGCGGGACGAGCGCGATGTAGTTGGGCGAGATGGTGACGCCCGAGGGGGGGAAGAAGTAGATGTGGTGGAGCGTGTCGGGGGTGAGGTTGTCGAACTGGAAGGTGTAGATGTACGAGCCGGGGACGCCGTCGGGCGAGCACATGATGTACTCGTTGGCGTCGCGGATCTGGAGGCAGTCGCATTCGGGCGTTATGCACACGACGATCGAGCAGCACTGGTTGCCGGTCTTGTCGACGAGCGTGACGACGAAGCAGAACTCCATGTCGGGGACGAGCCCGCCGAAAGTGACATCGAAGGTGTGCATTCCCCCGTTGCCGGCGACGAACTGGTCGATGACATTGGGCGAGACCGTGACGGGCGCGCCGGGGGGGAGGGGGGTGATGAGGATGCGTGTCGCGTCGATGCCCGAGTTGTTGGTGACCTTGACGGTGGTGGTGAAGTCGCCGCTGCCGTCGAGTTCGCAATAGGTTTCGAGCGCTTCGGCGGTGCAGGGGTCGTCGTTGCAATCGGTGTCGAACTCGAAGTCGTCGATCGACATCAGTTTGGCGTTGTTGACGCCCGGGCTGGTGCGGAAGGTCATGGCCGAGAAGTCGGACATGGCGGACATCATCGCGACATTGCTGACAACGGTGACGGGAACGCCCGTGGAGAAGGGCGTGAACACCGCGGTGACCGTGTCGGCGGCGAGGTCGAGCGTGACCTCCCACCGGTCGTAGCGGTTGCCCGATCCCACCATCGCGGACTCGAAGAGCGCCGAGCCGTCCCAGTAGGTGACGGTGTCGCCCGTGGAGCGCTGGGTGAGCCCGACCTTGAAGCCGACATTGCCGGCGGAGTCGACGAACTCGATCTCGTCGCCGTAGTACCCGTTGGGGAGTTGGCCGCCGATCTCGGGGCCCGCGAGTTGCCAGCACACCCAGAACGAGACGGTGACGGTCGAGTTTCCGGTGTCGGCGGGCTCGCAGCCGTTGAGGTCGCACGCTTCGAGGTTGTACTTGAACTTGAGCGGCGGACCGGTCCAGCCCTCGTGCCCGGTGGTCAGGACGAGTCCCTGGTCAGCGGACGAACCGGACGATCCGCCCGAGTTGGTGTAGACGCGATCGCGCGCGAAGTGCCCGGTCGCGTACGAGATCGACCCGCCCGAAGAGAACCCGCCCGAGATCGCTTCCCACGAGCCGGTGTTGGGCGTGATGGGCATCTGCACGCCGCCCGTGTTGCACGAGTTGGCGCCGTACTGCCCCGCGTTGTAATTCTGAACAGAATTGAGGAAGGGCGCGTAGCCGTCCGCGGCCTCGAACCCTCCGAGGTGTGCGCTGCTCGCGCCGCCGAGGATGGTTGCGGCGAGTGCGCCGATGGTGCGCCACGATCGGTGTCGTCGGCCGCTCCCGGGTTTGGTGGGCGCGCAGTGCAGCACAGCGGTTGTATCAACAACTCGTCTCATGGCCGTGGCTTCCTTCGTTTCTTCCGAGTTCGTGCGACGGGCGTGCGCGTCTGGAGCGCTGCCGACCCTTCCGATCGTGTCAGCGACGAACGCGACGCCAACTCCTCAGAGGGGCGGACGCGACAAGCGCCGTCCGGAGATAGCCCCAGCGTACCCAAATCTTTACAAAATACAAGGGCCGGAATTGCAACCGTGTCGAGAACGGTCGTTTGCCGGTGGTTTTACCGGGGGTCGTTCTCGCGCGCGGATTCTCGCAGTTTGCGCAAGGTGTCGAACGCCTGGAGGGGCGTCATCGCGTCGAGGTTGATCGCGCGAAGTTCGTCGAGCGCGGGGTGCGGCTCGTACTCGCGGAAGAGCGCGAGTTGCGGCTTCGACGGCGCGGGCGCAGCGGGCGGCGGGGGCGCGGACGCCGGGCCCTCGTGCGAAACGGCCAGCGATTCGAGCAGTTGCTTCGCGCGCGCGATGACATCGGACGGGAGACCGGCGAGCCGCGCGACATGCACGCCGTAGGAACGGTCGGTGCGCCCGGGCAGGATGCGATGAAGGAAGACGATGTCGTCCTTCCA
>CAYGLT010000108.1:0-5766 GCA_964350875.1 uncultured Phycisphaeraceae bacterium
CCCTCGAAAGACCGCCCCGACGATGCCAACCATCACCATCAACGGCAAGCAGTGCGACTTCTCCAACGGCAAGACCATCCTCCAGGTCGCCCTCGAGAACGGCGTCGAGATCCCGTACTACTGCTACCACCCCGGGCTCTCCATCGTCGCCTCCTGCCGCATCTGCCTCGGCGAGGTCTGGGCGCCCAACCCGCGCAACGACAACAAACTCGAGCCCATGCCCAAGTTGCTCCCCACCTGCCAGGTGGCCGCGGGCGACGGGCAGGTCGTCTACACCGACTCCCCCAAGGCCGTGCGCAACCAGAAGTCGGTGATGGAGTACCTCCTCATCAATCACCCGCTCGATTGCCCCGTGTGCGATCAGTCGGGCGAGTGCTTCCTGCAGGACTACTCCTACTTCTACGGCCGGGGCGTCTCGCGCTTCGAGGAAGACAAGATCAAGCAGCCCAAGAAAGACCTCGGGCCCAATGTCCTCCTCTACTCCGACCGATGCATCATGTGCTCGCGGTGCGTGCGCTTCACGCGTGAAGTCTCGGGCACTTCCGAACTCACCGTCGAGGGACGCGGCGCCAAAGAACAGATCGACATCTTCCCGGGCAAGGCGCTCGACAACGAGATCGCCAGCAATGTCATCGACCTCTGCCCCGTCGGCGCGCTCCTCGACAAGGACTTCCTCTTCACCCAGCGCGTCTGGTTCCTCAAGCAGACCCCCTCGATCGACGGCATCACCGCCAGCGGCGACAACATCTGGCTCGAGCACAACGAGGGGCGCATCTACCGCGTCAAGCCGCGCGACAACACCTCCATCAACCGCTGGTGGATCACCGACGAAGTCCGCTACGGCTACAAGTTCATCCACCGCGAAGACCGACTCTCCACGCCCCTCCGCCGCGAGCACGGCGTGCTGATCGAGTCCGCCTTCGCCGCCGTCATCGACGACGCCGCCGACATCCTCAAGAACGCGCAGGGCAAGACCGCCATCGTCGTCTCCCCGATGCTCGCGAGCGAGGAAGCCCAGTGCTTCGCCGCGCTCGCCGACGCGATTCCCGGCGAGGTCACCATCGCCGTCGGCCCCGTGCCCGTCAACGGCGAGGACCGTGTGTACCCCAAGGGCGCGAAGCCCGCGCACGAGGGCGGCGAGGGATTCGTCGTCCGCGCCGAGAAGGCGCCCAACGCGCGCGGCGTGCGCCGCGTCCTCGAAGCCAACTTCGGCGGCCAGAAGATCCTCTCCTTCGACGAGTTCATGGCCCATGCGCAGAAGGGCGAGTACGCGACCGTCGTTCTCACCGGCAACTACCCGACTGACTGGGCCAGCGGCGAACTCGTGAAGGTCTTCGACCGCACCAAGTCGCCGCGCACGCGCCTCATCCTGCTCGACACGCTCCCCTCGCGTTTGCTCGAGCAGGCCGACGCCGTCATTCCCGGCGCGACCTGGGCCGAGAAGGCCGGTTCGTTCGAGAACGCGACGAATGTCACGCAGGCGTTCGATCAGGCGATCCCCGTGCGCGAGGGCGCGCGCGTGGAAGGCCAGACCGCGCTCGACATCGCCAGCGCGCTGCGCGACGAACCGCGCGCGATCTACGACGCGCCGACCATCCGCGCGCAGATGAGCGAGTCGGGCGTGGAATCGCTCACGGTCTTCGCGTCGCTCCCGCTCGACACGCCGCGCACCACCCGCCCGGCCGACATGCAGACGGTCGAGTTGTAAACCGGCGGTCACCTCCCCATCGAGAAGCCGCCCGCGCGGGAGGTTGTCCCGACGGGCGGCGAGAGAAAGGGATGAAGTCGGTGTCAGAGTCGGGATTCGTTCACTCGGCGTGACGCTCGAACAGCCCGGGCCAGTTGGCGTTCGCCCGCGAGACGCTCCCTTCGAAGTCGGCGTTGAACTTCTTCAGGACATCCGCGTTCACATTCAGGTACAGCTTGCCGTTGCGCACCTGCGCCGTGGTGATGTCCACCGGGAGCAGCATGTCGATCGAGACGCCGTAGGCGCAGAAGCCGCCGTACTGGGGAGCGAACCGCTCGGGATCGGCCTCGAACGACGCGCGATTCGCTTCATTCGCAAAGAGGTACACCGCGCCCGCGTGTTCAGCGCGGATCATCGGGGAACCGTTGAGCGGCGCATCGCTCCGGAAGAAACTCACGGGGTCGAAGCCCGACAGGGCCACGCCGCTCGCGCCGGACACATTCACCAGGTTGCCGCGCGCTTTCTCGATCGCATCGACCGCTTCGTCGGTGCTCCACACATCGCTCGCGATCATCCGGTAGTTCACGAACGCGGCCTCGAAGCCGTCGTAGCCCGGCAACTTCGCCGCGGCCGTCGCGTCGGACACGACCACCACCTCGAAGCCTTCCTCGATGAGGTCGCGCATGTGCGACTCCACGCACAGGTTCGCCGACATTCCCGCCAGCACGATCTGGTTCACGCCCGCCTTGCGCAACTGGAGCGTCAGGTCGTTCGACTCAGGCCCGTACACCTTGTGAGGACTCACCACGACGGTCTCGCCGTCGTTGATGTACGGCTTGTACCGCTCCAGCCAGTCGGCGCCCGACCCGTCGAACATCTCGGTGCTCAGCGGCCCCTCGCGATTGAACATCCCGATGTTGTGCATCAGGGTTTCGAGTGCGCCCTCGTGCTCCCAGTTGTGGTCGTGCGGGTAGTAGTAGTGCGGGCTGACGAACACCGGCGCGTGCACCTCTTTCGCCGTCCGGAAGAGACGCTCGATGTTGTCCACCGTGCCGTTCTCCGTCACGCTCTCGCCGACCACGCCCCACGCGACGCCGCTCGGGCTCAGGAAGTCGTTCTGCGGGTCGATGACAACGAGCGCGAATGAACCGCGAGCAAGATCGACGCCCGGCCGAGGAATCGGCGCATCGGCGCGCGGGCCGTCGATGTAGTGCACATGCGGCGCGTCGACCTCGGCTTTCGCGTGCATCGGTGCGACGCCGCAAGCAGCGACGGCGGCGAGCATCAGGGTGACGGTGGTGTGAGTGTTCATGTCGGTTCTCCTTCGATTCCTCGTTCACGCCAATTCCTGGCGTCGGTCTGAACGCGGTGAGGAACATCCCCGCCGCGTGGTGCGCGGCGTTCAGCGAACGCCCGGGATCCCTTCGTGTTCGAGCGGCCTCGGACCGGGCGCCGGCCACCGGAAACGGCGCTCCGATTCCTCGATCGCGATGTCGTTGATGCTCGCCTCGCGCCGGCGCATCAGGCCTGCGTCGTCGAACTCCCACAGTTCGTTGCCGTAACTCCGGAACCAGCGGTCCGCGGCGTCGCGCCATTCGTACTGAAACCGGACCGCGATGCGGTTCTCGCGAAACCCCCAGAGCGCCTTCGCGAGCCGATAGTCGAGTTCGGTTGACCACTTCGTGCGCAGGAACTCCTTGATCTCGTCCCGACCACGGATGAAACGATCGCGGTTGCGCCACTCGCTGTCGAGTGAATAGGCCATCGCGACACGCTCGGGGTCTCGGCTGTTCCACGCATCTTCGGCAGCGCGAACCTTGGCGAGCGCGGTCTCTGGGTTGAACGGGGGGACGAGCGGGCGCGGCGATCGCGCTGGCGCCTCAGCGCCCGGTGATGCTTCGGGTCTCATGTCATGCTCCTTCAAACGGTGATGGCGTTCGGCCAAGCACCTTCGAGACGCGTTCTAATTAGCGGATTCAGCGAGTCTGGCTTGGTTCATTCGAGTGCAGCGCGCGCCTCGCTGAGACTCGCTGCGGTATTCACGAGGCCGCTGTGCTCTCATGCGGCGGCCTCCTCTTCATGACATGGGGCGCGCCGCGCCTCCGCGAGCCTCATGCCAAGCGCACGCGCATCTTGCAGGGCTCGCTCGCGCGAGCGGTCGTGCCGCTCATCGCCGAACTCCTGGTACTCACACGCGATCTCATGGATGTCGTCCGCCGCGATCCCCAGCAGACGGGTGGCGACCGTGCGCAGGTGCGGGCTCAGGTGGTTCCAACCATCGCGGATGCCGCCCGGCTCGAATCCAAACTCTCCCCTGGACGAGAGCACGACAAGCGACTTGCCGCTGAGCGTGCTCTGAATCGGGAAGTCACCCCGCTGGAGATCGAACGAGAAGGTCTGGCCCGGCCGCACGATCTGATCGATCCACGCCTTCAACGCGGCAGGGAGCCCGTAGTTGTAGAGCGGGGCGCCCAGCACAAGAACATCCGCTCGCCTGACTTCATCGATGAGCGCCATGGACTCGGCCAGCGCTTCGACCATCTCGGGTGTGCGCTCCTCGACCGGTGTGGATTCCGCGCGGATCCAGGCCTCGCTGACCACACTCGGTGGATGACGCCCGACATCTCTCTGGACGATCCGAACATCGGGCTCACTGCTTCGCCAGCCGTCGATGAACCGGTCAGCCATCTGACGGGTGATCGAACGATCAACGCGGGCGCTCGCGTCAACTCGAAGCAAGGTGGTCATGATGGTTCTCCTTTGCGCGAGGAAACACTTCGCGCGTGGCATACTCGGGGAGATGACGAAGAACAATGAGCGCACATCACCGTCGGGCGGCGCGCCCGGTCGGTCGGATCACGCGGTGCTTGCTGCGAGTTCCGCCTGAGTCCATTCGACCGCCGCAAACGCGCTGTCGAGCGGTGTGCTCGCGATGTGATTGGTGTAGTTGGACATCACCTTCAGCGCCGTGCCCAGGATCACCTCGAGCACGGTGCGCGTCGTGTACCCGGCCGCGAGCAGCGCTTCGATGTCGCCCTCGTCGGGCCAGCCGCGGCTCTCGTTGATCTTCACCGCGAAGACGCGGAGCGCTTCGAGCCGCGGATCGGAGATGGCCGTGCCGTCGCGAAGGGCGGCGATGACATCCTCCGGCACGCCCTGTGAACTGGCGATGGCGGTGTGCGCTGACATGCAATAGGTGCAGCCGTTCAGCCTGTTGTTGACCATCAGCACGATCTGGCGCTCGGTGGGCGACAGGTCCGTCTTGTCGAAGATGCCCGAGAGCGTCATGTACCCCTCGAGCAGCGCGGGCGCCTCGGCCATCGTGGCGAGCAGGTTGGGCAGGAATCCGAAAGCGTTCTGGGCGCCCTCAAGGAGTTCCTTGGCTTCGGGAGCGGTCTCGGCGGTGTGGAGCGGGATGCGGGGCATGGTGGTTCTCCTTCAGGCAATGCGATGTCTTCCCCCGGCGACACACTCGCCGGAGGGCCCTTGAGCGGGCTGTGAACTCGGACCTGCTGGCCGCTGGCGTTCTTCGCCATCGGCCACATGTCAGGCACACTTTACTGACTAGTCAGTATGTGTCAAGGGCCTGGAGCAGATTCTGGGAAAAAACCTGTCTGGACGAGTTCTGGACGCCATGAAAGCCCGACACAGAAGCCTGAAAAGTCTCTGGCGGAACAAATCATCCCCGTGTATACTTACTGTCTGGGCAGTCTGTATGCCCCGCCCAGCCGAAACCAGGAGCGACCCGTGCCCCCCAGCCGCCGAGACGATCTGATCGATGCCGCGATGCGCGTCTTCTACAAGCACGGGTTCCACGCGTCGAGCCTGGACGACATCCAGAAGGAAGGCGGCATCAGCCGCCCGACCCTCTACAACCACTTCAAGTCCAAGGACGAACTGATTGTCGCCGCCATGCGCCGCCGCGATGAGATCTTCCGCAACCGACTCATGAAGTTCGTCGACTCCAACGCCAAATCACCCCGCGACCGCATCGCGGCCGTCTTCGACTTTCACGAGGAATGGTTCAACGGCAACGAGTTCTGCGGCTGCATGTTCATCAACGCGGCGGCGGAGTTCTC
>CAYGLT010000109.1:0-5619 GCA_964350875.1 uncultured Phycisphaeraceae bacterium
CGTTTCACGCCGATCTCGCCCAGGCCGTCGCCGGGCCTGCGGGATGCGCCCATCACCTCGTACCGGATGATGGCGTCGAGTCTGAACGGGGGCACGGGAAGCGGGCGCCAGCCCCAGATCGCGGGGACGGAGTTCATCCGCGCGGTGGAGTCGGCCGCGTAGATCGAGGAGACCGGAACGATCTCGTCGAGTTCGTTGTGGTTGCCGAAGTATCGCCAGGACTGGTCGAGCGGGCGGGAGCGTGAGGATTCCTCGCGCTGTCGGACGATGTCGACGGGGATCCACTGGCCGCGATCGGCCTCCTCGTCGTGGAGATAGAACTCGGCCCAGAAACGGAAGATCGGCGCGACGCCCGGGTCGGAAGCGGGGACCGAGTCGCGTGCTCCCACGGTGGCGAGTTCCTGCTCCGGAGGAACGACCCCGATGATGACGCGGGCCGGGATGCCCGCGTTGCGCAGGAGCGCGACATAAAGGTTGGTGATGACGGCCGCGTTGGCGCGACCTGCTTCGATCGGCTCGCGGATCCGCGGGACATAGAAGGTCTGTCCGAAGAAGATGCGCCGGTCCTGGACATCGAACCCGCGCAGGAACGGACCGGCCTCGGCGACGGACACGGAGTACGGATAGCCGCGCAGGCTGTCGGGTTCGGGCCAGAACGCGCGGGGGTCCGTGCCGGGCTGCGCGGCGTCGATGACTTTGGCGGCGAGGAACTTCGCGAGACGCGCCGGGCGCATGGCGCGCGGGTTGTTCTGCGTCCAGGTGTTCAGCAGTCCGCCCACAAACGGGTCGTTCGACGGGATGTACGGCTGCGGATCAAGACAGGGCTGGAGCCATGCCGGGAGCGACTCGGGCCAGTCGATCTCCATCGCGCGGCGTTCGTTGAAGACGGTTTCGAAAGTGCGCACGGGCAGGCGGAAATCGATGTACACCTTTTCGGGCTGGTCGATGAACGGGACGAGCGGCTCGCCCGAATCGGTCGCCAAGCGGAGATACCACTCGACATTGACGAGGTCGGGGAGCGACGAGGGCTGCCCGATCCATTCCTTGGTGATCTCGAACGCGTTGAACTTCAGCCACCCGGTGAGCATGGACGGGTAGGCCTCGCTCGACGCGGTGTGCCACTGGATGGGCGAGACAAAGGTCGCGTCGCGGACATCGATCGTCTGGTACGGCCCCTGTTGCACTCGGCGGTTGCCCAGCACGCCCGGCTCGACGGGCCAGGGCGCCTTGCGGAGACGCGGCCGATTGAGCGCGTACGGATCGGTGTCGTACTCGCGCGAGCCCGTGAAGATCGAGCGCAGCATCCAGAGGATCTCGTCCTCGCCTGTGATGAACGGTGTCCACTGCGCGTCGGCGGCTTGCGACGGCTGCGCGTGCGCCGAAGCAGCCAACAGGTGCGCTGCGATGAGACTTGTCAGAACCCGTTTCCCGATCATCCGATGCCCCTCCCGTAGGCGCGCTTGCGAACGCACTGACGAGTATACGGGAGAATTCGGACGCGGGTTGCCGAGTCTCAACGGCGGACGACGCTGCGATCGCCCTCGGAAACGCTCACCGAAACGCGCAGGGGAGCGCAGGGCGGGTCGCACTCGATCCTCCAAGGGGTGAGCAGCGTCGCGTCGCCGGCGGAGGCCGAGGGGAGCCCGATCAGCATCGGGATCAGCCGCGCGTCGTTCTCGCCGAACCGCTTCCACGCGTCGGCGAGCGCGGGCGGCTCGGGATCGAGCCATCGCTGGGCGATGAGGTCGACCGCGACCCATTCGCCGCGGCGCGCGCGCTCGTCGTAGAGGTAGAACTCGACCCACGCGTGGATGGTGGGCTGCGCGTCGCGCCCCGCGCGCACGCCGACGATCAATCGGGAAGGGATGCCCGCGATGCGCAGCGCTGCGTTGTACGCGCGGAGCATGTCGAGTTCCGAACCCGCGCCGGTGCGCGCGAAGTTCGCGACGCCCGTCGATCGCAGGCCGCTGATCCCATCGCCTTGTCCCGCGGGAACAGACAGCGATTCGAGCCCCGGGCGCGCGTGGTTGAGCGTGCGCGCGGCGAGGTATTTGGCGAGCACGGCAGGCGTGACGGCGCGTGTCTGCGCGCCGAGCCAGCCCTCGACGAGACGCCGGGCTTCGGCGTTGAGTTCATCCGCGTGCGCGTCGGGTTGAAGGGTGGAGGCGACGCCTTCGGGCCAGCCCTTGATGGGCCAGTGCACCGCGCGGGCGGCGCGATCGTTGAATGAACGAACGGACTGGCTGTCGGTGATCAGCGCAGACGCCGTGAACCCGGTGGGATTCGTCGCGTGGGTGGTCCAGATCAGCGCGGGCCCGTCGGGCCCGGCGAGGAGGGTCGCGTCCTTCACCGCGTTGCGGCCGTGGGCCGTAGTGGGCGAGATCTCGGATTCGCTGTCCGGCGTGACAGAAAGAAGAAGCCGCACTGTCCCGCCCGGGGTGGTGAGCGGTGTTCCCGCGGTCGCCGGCGTGACGCGGAGCGTCAGCGTGGCGCGCGACGGGAGCGCGTCCCTGTTCTCAGACGAAGCGGACGCCGCGTCCGAGAACACAGGCGGCGTGAGGATGCTCAGCATCAGGGCTGCGATGGGGGTGCGGAAAGGTGTCGCCATGACCCCGAAGAGATCGGCGGAGTCCGTGCGGGCCTTTCGCCCTCGGGAAACTTTGCGGTGTGAAACGGGCGAACCACGCGGGGTGGTTTCGTCGGGGTGAGCCCGGCAAGCGTGCGACCCTGGGATGTCGCGCTAGTTCTCGGAGCGCGACATCTCGATGCGGAACACCTCGACGGTCCTCGATGCCTCCGAGGAGACCACCAGATATCGCGCACCGTTGCGTGACACGACGCACATTCCCTCGGGCGCGACGCCGTGGCCGGCCTGGCCGTAGGTCGTGGTGAACGAGACCATGCGTGACTCTGCGGGAACCGTGATGTCGTACGCGAGGATCGCGTCGGAGCGTTCGAGCCCGATGAACGCGATGACACGGTCGTTGATCGTGGTGATCGCCAGGCCTTCGGGCTCGGGGCCGCGGTTGTCGGAGCGGCCGTCGAGAGACGCGGGGTCGGACTCGGCGTTGAAGACATCGGGCAACATCTCAGCGGTGATGCGCTCGAAGTCCGATCCCGAATCGAAGACTCGCTGTCCGGTCGCGGCGTCCCAGATGCTGAACGACCTTGACCCGATGGTGTGGACGAGGTCGATGTCGCCGTCGTTGTCGACATCGCCGTCGATGGTTGAGATCTCGAGGCGGCCGAGGGCGGCGGGATCGGCGGCGTTCCCGTCGTGCTGCGCGTTGAGGGTCGAGAGCGTGGCGGGATCGATGAGCCCGCGTTCGACAGCGCGTGCGAATCGGACCTCCTCGCCGCGCGGGTCGCCTTCGTTCACGGTGACGAGATAGCGCACGCCGTCGATGACAACGGCGCCGATCGAGTCGGGCATGAGCAGGGTGAGGACGCGGTCGTCGATGCGCGGGCCGCCGTCACGGTCGGACGCGTCGATGACCTGCTCGATGGCGCCGAGGGAGTGGACCTCGGTGAATCGCATGGTGGCGAAGTCGAAGCGCGCGACCGCGTTGTTCTCCTGGAGCGCGATCCACGCGCCGTCGTCGTCGGGAGCGATGTATTCGGGTTCGAGGCCGAGGATGAACTCACCCGATCCTTCGAAGGTGGGGCGGATGCGCGCAAGGGAGACAATCGGATCGAGGTCGCGCACAAAGTCGAAGGTCATCGGCCTCGCATCGGGGAGATCGTCGAGGGATGAGGTCGAAGTCAGATCGATGACGGTGATGCCGCCGGGCGCGTCCGCGTCGGGAGTGGATTCGCCCTCGTCGGCGACCAGCGCGAACCGGCCGTCGGGGGTGAAACAGGCCATGTCCGGGTGGTAGCCGGTCTCGAACACCGTGAGGATCTCGCCCGTGTGCACGCTGAAGGCCACGGCGCGGCCGCGGGTCGCGGTGTTGTCGGTGGGGATGACCGCAGCGATGCCGAAGCCGCGCTGAAGCGGATCGATCGCGATGCTCGAGACGCCGAGCGTGCTTGCGAAGACGCGCGACATGTCGATGCGCATCGCGAGGGTGAGCGAGCCGTCGCGCTCGAAGTTGAAGACGCTGATCCCGGTGTCGCCCGTGGTAAAGAGCCGCTTGGTGTCGGGGTCGTAGGCGCTGATCTCGGCGCCGTCGGGCGACTCGGCCCAGGAGACGCGTGTGAGCGCGAGTTCCTGCGCAACCGCGGGCGCGCTGATCGCTGCAAGGAGGACTGAGATGGCGCATGGGAGGCGGCGGAGCATCCGAGCGCAGCGTATGAGGGGGACGGGCGGATGCCGCGTCGGACGAATGTGAGGAATCCGTGAAGACTCGCCCGCTCAGCGCGCCGAGGCGATGTGGGCCTCGCTGGAGTAGCGGAGGTTCACGATCCCGTCCTCGGCGTGGGCGGCGAAGAGGTCGCCCAGTTCGCGCTCCAGCGCGGCCCAGCCGGGACCGTCCTTCGGGCAGTACGACGCGCTGCGCGCACGGGTCAGGAGGCCGTCGAGGTCGAGGGTCTGATGACTGGGGATGCGGACGATCGTGCGCGGCGTGAAGAGGGGATGATCGTCGAGCACCGCGGAGACATCGTGGAGCGACCAGGGCGAGCGCGGTGGATCGACCGCGTGGCGCTCGAGCGCTGCGCAGTAGCCGGCGGTGAACGCATCGGTGCGGTTCTGAATGTTCCAGACATGGGCGAGGCGCGCGCCGGGTTTCAGGGTGCGGTGGAACTCGCGGAGCGCTTCGTCGGGGCGCATCCAGTGGAAGGCCTGCGCGACGGTGACCAGGTCGACCGAGCGATCGGGGAGTCCGGTGGCTTCGCCCGTGCCGTCGCGGGACTCGATGCGTGCATGCGCAGCGGCGGCGTCACGCATCGCGGCGTTGGGTTCGATCGCGATGACGCGGCAGCCGCGGTCAGCGAGGAGTCGCGCGAACAGGCCCGTTCCCGCGCCTACATCTGCCGCGAGGATGCCGGCGGGCGTTCCGAGACCATCGAGGACGGCGTCGACGATTCCGGCCGGGTAGGACGGACGGGCTTTGACATACTCCCCGGCGCGGCTGGCGAAGCGGGTGGTCGAGTTGGCGGGCGGCGGGGGTGTTGTCATGACACAAAAGTGTGTTGCGCACAGGGGTTTGCGGCGTGTTCGGCTTCTGGTATTCTCGCGGGCATGCTGGCTCGCGTGCAGAGTTTCGTGCTGACGGGAATCGACGCAACGCCTTGCGAGGTGGAGGTCGATTATTCCGACGCTGGGTTGGAGAAGCAGCACATCGTCGGGCTGCCCGACGCGGGCGTTCGAGAATCGATCGAGCGGGTTCGATCGGCGATCCTGAACAGCGGGTACCGCTTCCCGATGGGCAAACTGCTCATCAACCTCGCGCCGGCGGATGTGCGCAAGGAAGGCCCGGTGTTCGACCTCCCGATGGCGCTCGGCGCACTGATCGTGGACGGCACGGTGCGCCCCCCGACGCCGGTGATGCAGGTCAGAGACACGCGCATGGTGCGCACGGGAGGCGCCGACTCACCCGCGAAGCCGGTGCATCTCGTGGAAGCGTCGTACGAGGGGCTCGACCATCGTCGCTACCTGGTCGCGGGCGAACTCGCGCT
>CAYGLT010000110.1:0-5406 GCA_964350875.1 uncultured Phycisphaeraceae bacterium
TTCCGAGCGTCGTGCGCGGGGTGTCGCGGCCCGGCCGAGGCGCGGCGCGATGGGTGGCGTGAAGTCCGGCTGGATGTGGGTCCCCCGCGCGAGGCGGCGACTATAGGCGAGAGCGTTTTTCCGTCGTTCCTCGCGCTCCTTGCCTACTCTTCGCTTTAGGCCCCGTCGCGCGGGCTCGCGGTGACCGGAACCCTCCCCCGGACGCCGCCGCACACCCGCCTCAGCCCCCTTGAGGGGCCGCCTCGGAGCCCTCCCGCCGATGCCCAAACGCACAGACCTGCGCACCATCCTCATCCTCGGTTCGGGCCCCATCGTCATCGGCCAGGGATGCGAGTTTGACTACTCGGGCGTGCAGGCGTGCAAGTCCCTCAAGCAGGAGGGATACCGGGTCGTGCTGGTCAACTCGAACCCCGCGACGATCATGACCGATCCGGCGTTCTCGGATCGCACCTACATCGAGCCGATCACGCCCGAGGCCGTGCGCAAGATCATCGAGAAGGAGCGCGACCTGGGCACGCCCATCGACGCGATCCTCCCCACGCTGGGCGGGCAGACCGCGCTGAATGTCGCGTGCAACCTGTGGGACTCGGGCGCGCTGACCGAACTGGGCGTCGAGATGATCGGCGCCGACCGGCGCATCATCCACCGCGCCGAAGACCGCGACGAGTTCCGCAAGATCTGCGAGGGGATCGGACTTGGCCTCCCCCGCGCGAAGTCGGTCACCACGATGGACGACGCGCTCGCGTTCCTCGAGGAGATCGGGCTCCCCGCGATTATCCGCCCGGCGTTCACCCTCGGCGGCGCGGGCGGGGGCATCGCCTACAACCGCGAGGAGTTCGAGGACATCGTCTCGCGAGGGCTCCGCGCCTCCATGATCGGGCAGGTCCAAATCGACCAGTCCGTCATCGGGTGGAAGGAGTACGAACTCGAAGTCGTGCGCGACAAGAACGACAACTGCATCATCGTCTGCGGCATCGAGAACATCGACGCCATGGGCGTCCACACGGGCGACTCCATCACCGTCGCGCCCATCCTCACGCTCACCGACAAGGAATACCAGCGCATGCGCGACGCGGCCTTCGCGATCATGCGCGCCGTGGGCGTCGAGACGGGCGGGAGCAATGTCCAGTTCTGCGTCAACCCCGACACGGGCGAGATGCTCGTCGTCGAGATGAACCCGCGCGTGTCGCGGTCGTCCGCGCTGGCGAGCAAGGCCACCGGCTTCCCCATCGCGAAGATCGCGGCCAAACTCGCCGTGGGCTACTCGCTCGACGAACTGCGCAACGATGTGACGGGCACGACGAGCGCGTGCTTCGAGCCCTCCATCGACTATTGCGTCGTGAAGATGCCGCGCTGGACCTTCGAGAAGTTCCCCGAGGCCGACGAGACGCTCACCACCCAGATGAAGTCGGTCGGCGAGGCGATGGCCATCGGGCGCACCTTCAAGGAGGCGCTCCAGAAGGCCATCCGCTCGATGGAGGTCAAGCGCTTCGGGCTCGGGCTCGACCGCAACGACCAGTGGTTCATGACGCGCGTCACCAAGCCCGACGAGCGCGACCGCATCCGCAACTCCGACGGCGAGCCGATGCAATGGCCCATCGACGAGGAGAAACTGACGCGCAAACTCAGCATCCCCTCGCAGGGGCGTCTCTACTATGTGCGCTACGCGATCAAGATGGGCTGGACGCTCGACCGCATCCACGAACTGACCAACATCGACCCGTGGTTCCTCGACCAGATCCGCCAACTCGTGCACTTCGAGGACAAACTCGCGCAGTACGCGAAACTCGACGATGTGCCGCAGGCCACGCTCTTTGAAGCCAAGCGGCTCGGCTACTCCGACGCGCAACTCGCGAATCTGTACTTCCACACGATCAGCAGCGAGACGATCCTCAAGGTTCGCGCGCGGCGTGAATCGCTGGGCGTCACGCCCGTCTACAAACTCGTCGACACCTGCGCCGCGGAGTTCGAGGCCGCCACGCCCTACTTCTACTCGACCTACGAGAAGGGCAGACTGCACATCGACGAGGCGGGCAAGGTCACCGAGATCCCCGCCGAGGACGAGATCCGCCTGACGGACAACGAGAAGGTCATCATCCTGGGCGGCGGGCCGAACCGCATCGGGCAGGGCATCGAGTTCGACTATTGCTGCGTGCACGCCGCCTTCGCCGCGCGCGAACTCGGCTTCGAGTCGGTGATGATCAACTCCAACCCCGAGACGGTTTCGACCGACTACGACACGAGCGACCTGCTCTTCTTCGAGCCCCTCACGCTCGAAGATGTGCTCAATGTCGTCGAGCGGCTCAACGGCGGGAAGGGCAAAACCGCGACGGGCAAGGAAGGCCCCGTGAAGGGCGTGATCGTGCAGTTCGGCGGGCAGACTCCCCTGAACCTCGCGCACGGGCTGGTGAAGGCCGGCGCGCCGCTCATCGGCACCTCGCTCGATTCGATCGACCTCGCGGAAGACCGCAAGCGCTTCGACGCGCTGCTCGACAAACTCTCGCTTGAGCGGCCCGCGTCGGGCATCGCGCACGCGCTCGACGAGGCGGCGGCCATCGCCGCGCGCGTCGGGTATCCGGTGCTCGTGCGCCCCTCCTATGTGCTGGGCGGCCGAGGTATGGAGATCTGCTCCGACGAGCGCGCCCTGCGCTCGTACATGCAGCGCGCCGTCGATGTCTCCGACCTCTCCGACGCGCCGGTGCTCATCGACAAGTTCCTCGACGGCGCCACCGAGGTCGATGTCGATGTCGTCGCCGACTACGACCCCTCGGGCAAGAGCCGCTCCGACGCGCAGGCCATCGTCTGCGGCGTGATGGAGCACATCGAGCAGGCGGGCATCCACTCGGGCGACTCCACCTGCGTGGTCCCCTCGTTCGACCTGCACAAGAGCATCGTGCGGCGCATCCGCGACATCAGCCGCGCGCTCGCGAAGGAACTCCGCGTCTGCGGCCTGATGAATGTGCAGATGGCCGTCAAAGACGACGAGGTGTACCTGCTCGAGGTGAACCCCCGCGCGTCGCGCACGGCGCCGTTCGTGAGCAAGGCGAAGGGCGTGTCGTGGCCGTCGATGGCGGCCAAGGCGATGCTCGGGCACTCGCTCGCGTCGCAGGGCGCGCTCGAATTGCCCGACACCGGGTATTTCTCGGTGAAGGAGCCGGTCTTCCCCTTCGCGAAGTTCCCGGGCGTCGATGTCGTGCTCGGGCCGGAGATGCGCTCGACGGGCGAGGTGATGGGCATCGACCGCTCGCTCCCCATCGCGTTCGCCAAGGCGCAGATGGCCGCGGGCGTGCACCTGCCCACGAAGGGCAATGTGTTTCTTTCGGTGCGCGAGAGCGACAAGCCGCACATCGTCGAGGTCGCGCGCTCCCTGCGCTCGATGGGCTTCGGCGTGTTCACCACCGGGGGCACGGCGGAGTTCCTGCGCACGCATTCGGTGAAGGTCGAAGTGCTCAAGAAGATCGCCGAGGGCGCGCGGCCCAATGTGCTCGACCTGCTCAAGAGCGGGGAGATCCACCTGGTCATCAACACGCCGACGCGCACCGGCTGGAACACCGACGAGGGCAAGATCCGCGCGACCGCGACGCGCATGGGCGTGCCGATGATCACCACCGCCAGCGGCGCCAAGGCCGCCGTGCGCGCGATCGAGGCGCTCCGCGCGGGCGACTGGCAGGTCGCGGCGCTGCAGGATTATTCGGGTCAGACTCCGAAGCCGAACGGAGCGGCGACTGTCACGGTGTGACCGCGCTCACAACTCCTGCCCGAAGTTCGCCAGAACGGTGTTCAGGTCGCTGAAGTTCACCACGCCATCGCAGTTCACATCGCCTTCGGGTGACTCTCCGGTGTCGCCGAAATCGGCGAGCACGGCGTTCAGGTCGGCGAAGTTGATCACGCGGTCGCCGTTGGCGTCGCCGCGGCACGACGCGCGAATATCCGCGCCCGCGGCGTCCGCGAGCCACCCGGCGACGGTGCGCGTGAGGTTCGTCGCGAACTCGTAATCGATGTAGTTCGCGGTGTCGACATTGTCGCACGGCTGGTGGTAGCAGCCGAACTGGAAGTAGTTCTGCTCGACGAAGACGATCGCGGGGATGCCCATCTGCATGAACGGCGCGTGGTCGGAGAAGGTCGCGTACCCGCCGTAGGTGATGCTCTGCCCGTTGCCGAACTGCTGGCCCGCGGCGATCAACTCGTTGCGCAGCGTCAGCCCCGCGCTGTTGTCGCCGTAGATCACTTCGGTGTTGGCGCCCACATCGTGCGCGACCATGTCGATCTGCACAACGGCCACGATGTCGTCGCTCGCGTACTGCTGCGCGTACGAGGTGCTCCCGCGCAGGCCCTGCTCCTCGCGGTCCCAGCCGATGTACTTGATGGTGTACGCCGTCTCGTACTGGCTCATCACGCGCGCGATCTCGAGGAACGCGGCCACGCCGGACGCGTCGTCGTCGGCGCCCGGGTTGTTCACCGTGTCGTAGTGCGCGCTGACGATGATGTACGAATTGGGGAACTCCACGCCGACCTGTGTGCCGATGACATTGTTCCAGGTCTGTCCCAGATAGGTGAACGGGTCGAGTTCGGTCTGGAGGCCGTAGGAGTCGAGCCGCGCCCTGATCGCGTCGCGGCACAGGTCGTGCTCGGCGCCGTTGATGCCCTTGTTGTGCCCGGCGCGCGTGAACAGTTCGTTGCGATGGATGTGCTCGTAGGACGCTTCGGAGATGGCGTCGACGATCTGCTGTGTGTAGGCGCTGCCCGTCCCGCCGCGCTCGCCCATGAACCGGGCGTAGACCATGGGGACCTCGCTCGGGCCGTTGGGCTTGGTCGGGTCGGGGCAGGCGAACGACGCCGCCATCGCGGGGCAGGCGAACGCGAGCGACAGGAGACCGAGGCGACGGGCGAGGGGCATAACACACTCCGGCGAGATGGTGAGAACGGGGCGAGCCCCGGCGTTGCATCGCAATCCTACAGCATGCGCCCGGGTCGATGAATGGCAAACTCCCGCCGAACATCCGATGGCCCGGCCGCACGAAGGTACGATGCGGCGATGCAGGCCAGGTCCGGAAAGCCCGAACTCGACCCGCGCGTCGCCGACGCGTCGCTCGATCGCTTGCGCGGCCACCGGGTGCGCACGCCGCGCGACCTCTCGCTGAGCGACCTCGCGGCCAAGGCGCGCGAGTACCAGCGGGCGTCGAAGAACCTCGGGGGCGCCGCGCGGGCGTGGGAGGCGGCGTGCCCTCCCGATCTGCTCCCTCGCACGAGGGTCGTCGGGCTGAGCCGCGGCGTGCTGACCATCGGGGTGGATGGATCGTCCACGCGGTACGCGCTCGACCGCGCGATGCGCTCGGGCGGGCTGCTCGCGCTGCGCCAGGCGTCGAACGCGGCGATCTCGAAGGTGAAGTATGTGGAGCGCGGGGG
>CAYGLT010000111.1:0-5288 GCA_964350875.1 uncultured Phycisphaeraceae bacterium
CGCCGTCTGCGCATCGATCCACTCGATGATCGGCTCGAACCGATCGCCGGGCAGCATCGTGAACATGAGCACATGACCCGTCACGAGTTTCAGGCGTGAAGGCCGCCCCAGCGCGCGCCAGAACGCTTCGCCCGTCGCCGTGGGCACAATGTCGTCCAGCGTCGCCTGCACCATGAGCGTCGGCGTGCCGCGCAGTTCGTCGGCCGCGCTGAGCGGGTCGAGCCGCGACGCACGCACATACGCCTGGGTCGCCTCGTCCGCAGCGTCGGAATGGTCCCACGCGTCGTAGGGCGTTTCCTTGTCCTTGATGAGGCGCAACCCCCGGAACATCCCGCTCCGGCGCGCCACCGTCACGAGATCCCCGCCGCCCCCGATCAGCACCGCCGCGTCGAACGCCCGCGACTCGCCCGGCTCGCGAAGCCCGCGCGCAAGGCCGGGCGCCGCGATCGCGCCCAGACTCGACGCCACCACCACGCGCGGCCGCTCAGGGACATCGCTCCACGATTCCTTGGCGTGCGTCAACGCCGCACGCACCGCGTCGCTCCACTCGATGAACCCGTCGTCCGCGATCGTCGCGAGCAGTTCGCCCGCTTCGCGCGGGTCGCCGTCCACCTTGTCGAGCAGCACCTTCCGCCCGCCGAGCAACGCCTTGCCCGACTGGAACACGCCCCACGGGGGCTGCACGATGAGCAGCGCCCACCCGTCGTCGCGCATCGCCGCGGCCATCGCGTATTCCTCGCGCGTCAGCCCGAGCATGCCCGTGCAATACAGCGCCACGCCGCGCGCCGTCTCGCCCGGCTCGAGCGTCGGCCGCGCAAGGATCATGTAGGTGATGAACCCCAGCGGCCCGCGCTCGTGCAACTGCTCCTCGGGCAGATCCTGACGGCGGCTCACATAGAACATCCGCTCGCCCACGAGCGATTCGCTCCACGAGGGCGACCGCTCGCCGCGCTCCGTGAGGAACAGCGCGCCGCGCTCGTTGCGCAGGACGAGTTCCATGGGCGATGACTCGCGCGTCCCCTTGAGCAGGAACGAGAACTCGCCGCCGGCGTCGTCGCGGATGATCTCCGCTTCCATCGGCTCGAGCGATTGCACGGAATCGCGGAGCCACACCTCCAGATCGCCCGTCGCTTCGGGCGGCGGGATGCGTCCCGGCCGCTCCCAGCCGTCAGCGATCGCAACCCCGTGCGTCGTCGACGAAGAATCCACCAGCGCGCGATCGCGCCACTCCCACTTCGCGCAGCCCGCGGCGAACGCCGCCGCCCCGCACGCCGAGATGATCGCAATACGCCGCACGCCAGTCAGCATCGTGAATCCTTGACCCCGCGCGGCCCGATGTCGCGTCGCGCGAACCCCGCGCACGCTCAATAGAACACGATGTCGAAGATCCATTCCCCGTTCGCGTCGCGTTCCCACACGAGTTCCGCGGTCGCGCGGAGCCCCTTCACGATCACGCCGGGCGGCTCCGAGTTGTCGCGCGGCCGCACGAGGGAGATCGACGACTGACCTCGCCCGCGATCGGGCGGCGGGGCGCGGAAGAGGTCGTCGTCGTCCGCGCGCATCTCCGTCACCGATCCGTGCTCCGAGGTCTTCGTGAGCACGAACCCGCGCCGCTTCATGTCTTCCTGGAGTGCGCCGACCGAGCCGATCGGCACCTTCTCGGCGTGCAACGCGCCGATGCCGTGGCCCATGAACTCGAGCCGCTCCTCCGCCGTCGACAGCGCGTCGGCGTCGATCTCCTCGAGCATGTACTCGGTCCACAGTTTCTCGAACGCCTTGAAGTCCTTCGTCTTGAACGCGCGCTCGAACGCCTGCTCGGGCTGCAACCCCTGCGCGAGCGCGCCGAGGTAATCCTCGAACGGCCCCGCGTACCTTCCACGGTTCGCGTGTACGAGGAAGTGCGCCATCGCCCACGCCTGGTCGTACATCAGCGCGGCCCGGCGATCACCGCCCGACAGCCGCTGGTTCCACTGGGCGTTGCTCATCGTGAGCATCTCGCCGAACGGGAACACATCGTCGTTCTGAATCGCCTCGCGGATCCGGTCGAGCCGCGACTGGGGCGCGAGCCCGGTCTGCATCGTGCGCCCGATCATCAGCCCTTCGCCGAAGTACTCCGCGAGCCCTTCGTTCGCCCACTGGGGCATCGTGTCGCCGATGCGCTGGTGCGCGAACTGATGGAACCCTTCGTGCTGGAGCGTGTGGATCATGCGCCGGCGGTCCTGACCCTCGAGGAAGGTCGCCAGCGCCGTCTCGTTGTTCGTGCGGAAAAACACGCCGCCCGTGTTCCTCGCGTTGAACCCCTTCTGCATGAGGGCCGCGTGATAGTTCTCGACCGTGTCGAACAGGTACAGCCGCACGGGCTTGCTGTCTTTCGCCGTAAACGCGCGGAGCCGATCCGAGTACTCCGTGAAGACGCGGTCCATGTGCTGCGCGAGCGGTTTGGCGACCGAATCGGGCAGGTTCGTGAACACCTCGTACTGCTTGGTTCGGAACGAACGCATCTGGCTGGTGACATCGCCGTTCGTCTGTGACCGCGAGTTCCGCGAACGCTGCGCGCTCGCCGAGTCGGCCGCCGCGCCGAGCGCGAGGCCCGCCGCCAGAACGCACATTCCGAGTTGCTTCATGCCGCGCATCGTTCGCCTTTCGTTCCTGAAAGGACGCCCGACACCCCCGCTCCTGTCGCGGTTTCGGGTCGCCCCGCCGGCTCAGCCGAGTTTCGACGACGCGAATGTACGGGCAGTCGCGGCGGCGTCAACCACCTTCGACGGATCGGTCCCGCCGCCCTGGGCGCCGTCGGGCCGCCCGCCGCCCTTGCCCCCCACCACGGCCGAGACCTCGCGGACCCAGTCGCCCGCCTTCAGGCCCCTCGCGATGAGGGGCTGGGCGACCTTCGCCACGATCGTGACCTTGCCCTCGCCCGCGTCGGCGCTGAGCAGCATGATCGCCGCCTCGGAGTGCTTCGCGTGCACGGCGTCCATCGCCGCGAGCAACGCCTCGCGATCGGATCCCGCCGGGATCTCGGCCACGATCACCTCGCCCGCGGATTCGGCCGCGACCTTCTTCGCCATCTCGACCGCGTCGCCCCGCCCCGCGGCCGCCTCCTGCTTCCGGGCCTTCTTCACGATCTCCTGAAGATCCGCGATCGCGCGCTGGGCCTTGCGGCGCAGGACATACGGGAGCGTCATCGCGTCCATCTGCGCCTGGAGTTGGGCGACCTCCTCGACCAGCGACGCCTCGTCGGCGACCTTCGCCGCCTTCGCGCGGTCCAGCAGGCGATGCCCCGCCTCGATCGCCGCCTCGGCCTCGGCGCCGGTGACCGCCTGGATACGCCGCACGCCCTTCGCGACCGCTTCCTCGGCGATGATGGCGAACGCCTTGGCCTCGCCCGTGTTCGACAGGTGCGACCCGCCGCAGAACTCGATCGACATCTCGCGCCACTGCGCGTTGGTCGGGTCGCTCAGCAGTTGCTCGACCGGGGCGCCGACGCTCACCACGCGCACCGGGTCGGGGTACTTCTCCCCGAACACCGCGCGGAGCCCGCCGATCGCCTTCGCGTCGGCCAACGGCGCCACGCCCGCGTGCACCGGCATGTTCCGCTCGATGCGCTCGCGCACCAGCGCTTCGACACGCTCGACCTGCTCCTCGGTCAGCGCGCCGCCCGCGGTGAAGTCGAAGCGCAGGCGCTCGGGCGCAACCAGCGATCCCTTCTGATCGACCTCGCCCTCCAGCACCTCGCGCAGCGCGAGGTTGAGCAGGTGGGTCGCGGTGTGGTTCGCCATCGTCGGCGCGCGGAGGGTCTCGTCGGGATCGCACTCCACGCCGTCGCCGACCTTCAGCGTCCCCGCGCGCAGGCGGCCGATGTGCAGCACATACCCGCCGAAGACCTGCGTGTCCTCGACCTCGAAGCGTGTGTTGCCGGCGCCGAATTTTCTGATCGCGCCGGTGTCGCCCACCTGCCCGCCGCTTTCTGCGTAGAAGTTCGTCTTGTCGAGCACGAGCCCGAAGCGGTCTTCCAGGCGCGTGCCGCTCGCGACGATGTCCTCGTCGAAGTCCGTGCCGTTCCAGATCGCGCGGATCGTCGCGCGGATGGGCTTCAACTCGTACTTGAACGAGTCGTTCGTGGGCTTGACGGAGAGGTGCTTGAGTTTGGCCGTCTCGTCGCCCGAGAGCGCGATGGGCTTCTCCCCGTCCGCCTTGCCTCCGGCGCGGCTGCGCTCGCGCGCCTCCTCCATCAACTTCTCGTAGCCCTCGATGTCCACGCTCATCCCCCGCTCGCGCGCCATCACCTGGGTGAGGTCGATCGGGAACCCGTAGGTGTCGTGGAGCATGAAGGCGTCACCCGCCGCTATGCGCTTGCCTTCAGCGCGCGAGGCCGCGTCGCCGAACATCGCGATGCCGCGGTCCAGCGTCCGCCCGAAACTCTCCTCCTCCTCGCGGATCACATCCATCACGCGCTGGGGATTCTTCGTGAGTTCCGGGAACGCGCCGCCCATGTGATCGACGACCGTGTGCACAAGGTCCGCGAGGAAACCCGGCTTCGCGCCCAGGTGCTGGGTTCCCTGCACGACAGCGCGGCGGAGGATGCGCCTCAGCACATAGCCGCGGCCTTCGTTGCTCGGGACGGCGCCGTCGGTGATCGCGAAGGTCAGCGTGCGGATGTGGTCCGCCACCACGCGGTACGCGATGTCGCGCGCGCCCTTCATGCTCCCCTCGTACTTCGGCGCGCCGGTGACCTTCGAGGTGGCCGCGAAGATCGGGGAGAACGCGTCGGTGTCGTAGTTGCTGTCCACGCCCTGGAGCACGCGCGTGATGCGCTCGAGGCCCATCCCGGTGTCGACATGCTTCGCCGGGAGCGGGCGCAGGCCGGTCTCCGAGCGGTTGAACTGGATGAACACGAGGTTCCAGATCTCGATGACGCGCGGGTCGTCGGCGTTGACGAACTTGTACCCCGGCTCTTTCGCGCGATCGGCGTCGGAGCGGCCGTCGTAGTGGATCTCGGAGCACGGGCCGCACGGGCCGGTCTCGCCCATCTCCCAGAAGTTCTCCTTCATCCCGAAGGGAAGGATGCGCGACTCGGGGAGGTAGCGCTTCCACAGGTCGAACGCTTCGCGGTCGGGCTCGAGCCCGGCCGCCTTGTCGCCCTTGAAGTAACTCGCGTAGAGCCGCTCGGGGTCGAGTTTCCACACCTTGGTGAGCAGTTCCCACGCCCACTCGATGGCCTCGGCCTTGAAGTAGTCGCCGAACGACCAGTTGCCGAGCATCTCGAAGAAGGTGTGGTGGTAGGTGTC
>CAYGLT010000112.1:0-5258 GCA_964350875.1 uncultured Phycisphaeraceae bacterium
TCACGCGCTCTCGGCGGGGCGGTCGTGGTCGTTCATCGGGAACGCCTCGTCCTCGTCGAACTCGGGGACATACGGCTCGATCATCGGCCAGTCCTTCTCGGGCGAGCCGGAGCAGCGCACGAGAGGCAGACCGACCTCGGCCAGCGTCTCAACGGTCATCTTGTCTTTGGTGTCCTTGGTCGCGTTCGTGCCGCCCAGATCGACCTCGATGGCGAGGATCGGAGCCCAGTCGGGCAGGCGGCACACGACGAAGTCGATGGCGCGCACGCGGACCCGCTGGCGCCAGGTGCGCCAGTCGTCTGCCGCCCGATCGCCCGGCTTGACGGGTACGAGCAGGGTGTCGAGGCGCAACTGCGGGCACAGGACATACCCCGACGGCATGCGCGCGGTGATCGCGCGGGCGTACGCGCGCTCGCGCCACGACATGATCGAGCCGCGGAGTTTGAAGGGCGGGGGCGTGAGGTCCATCGGGCCGTTGGGCGTCATGACGCGGCGCGGCCAATCTGTGCCTTTGGGCTCCTCGTCGGTGAGGAGGGTGCGCATCTGATCGACGGTCCAGGGCTCGATGGGCTGGCCGTGAAGGGAATCAGAGAGCACATTGTCCGGACGGGGGCCGACAGTCGGGTCGGGCGCAGCGCCGACGGGAGCGACCTCGTCGCGAAGGGGGATGCGGCCCTCGGCGGAAGCGAGCGTGTTGTCACGCCTGCTGCGGCGCTTCGACGCGCGCAGCGCGGCGATGATCGACCAGAACGCGGCGACGACAGCAATACCTGCGAGTGTCCAGACGAGCGGAATCATGGCCGGTCTCCCTTGTCTTCCACGGCCGAATTGTGCCCCACGACGCGGCCCGGCGCCAACAGAATCGGGAGGCACGGGTCAGGATTCGTCGTCTCCGACGCTCTGACTCTGTTCTGTTCGGATGATGTCATCGGTCGGTTCGCCCCCTTCGGACGATTCTGAAGGGGTCCGAGGGGCCTTCAGCCGGGCCGAGCGGAGGGCGTCCTTCAGGTCGTTGGGCCAGGGCGACACCGCCTTCCGCGCCGTCCCGGTGTCGGGATCGATAAAGCCGAGGAGGAAGGCGTGCAGGGCGAGGCGCCGGGAACGCTGCGCGACCGGCAGGGGGGCGTAGCGCGAATCCCCGATGATCGGGCACTTGATCGAGGTCAGGTGGACGCGGATCTGGTGGAGCCGCCCGGGGCCGATGCGGCATTCGAGGAGCGACGCGTCGCGCGAGGACGCGAGCGTTCGGTAGGCCGTGGCCGCGGGGAGCCCGGAGGAGTGCACGCGGGCGGTCTTCTCCTTCGCCTGCACTTCCATGATCGGGCGACGGATGACACCGGCCGGTTTCGAGGGTCGGCCGTCCACGAGCGCCCAGTAGCGTTTCTCGAGCGAACGCTGCTCGAATTGAGCGCGCAGGTGGTCGTAGGCGTCCTTGGTCAGCGCGACGAGCACGAGCCCGGACGCCTCCTTGTCGAGCCGGTGGAGCAGCCCGAAGTCGCGCGCCTCGCCGAGGTTCTGGAGGCGGGGGCCGTAGCGGTCGAACAGCCCGTTGAGCAACGCGCTGCGGTGGTTGCCCTTGCCCGGCTGGGTGGCGACTCCGAAGGGCTTGTCCACGACAACGAACGAGTCGCCCTCGTGCACGATGCGGAGTCTGACATTCGGGTTGGGCTCGACGGAGAGGTTCACGAAGGGCAGTGAAGGCGGCGGGGATGCGAATGTCATGCGCGCGGGCTCGACCATGGATGTTGGCCGGTGCTATTGTGGGCGCAGATGAGAATGATTCTCAACAACCGGTCTCCCGCCGCACAGGAACAGCCCTCCGAGCCCGCTCCGGCGGCCAAGAAGAGCCGCGTTGCGCGTTGGATCGCGCGGTTCGGCGTGGCGGGATTCCTATTCTTCCTCATCAAGGGGCTGGCCTGGCTGATCGTTCCCGCCGCGATCGCCGCCTACGCCGCCCGTTCCTGAGTTCAGCCACCCCCTGCGCCTCTCCGGCGTGTTCACGCGAGCCATCAAATGTCGACGACCACCGAGCACCTGAAGGACATGACCTGGGAGATGCACAAGGCCGCCGAGGGCCATCAGGTGCAGCGCTCACTCCTCAAGGGTGAACTCTCCCGCGAGATGTACGCGACCTGGCTCGGCCAACTCCTGTGCGTGCACCGCGCGCTCGAGAGCGCGCTGCGCGACCTTCGCGCGAAGAAGCCCGCGGTCGAGCGATTCGTGGACGATGGCCGGTTCCAGGAGTCGCGCATCGAAGCCGACCTCCGCACGCTGGGCGTCGACCTCGGCAGCGTCGCGCCGCTGCCCGCGGCCAAGCGTCTGATGGCGACCATCGAGATGGCCCGCGCCGAACAGCCCATCGCGCTGCTCGGGATGCACTATGTGCTTGAGGGCAGCACGAACGGCGGGCGCTTCATCGCGAAGTCGCTCCGTCAGGCGTACGGCTTCGAGGGCGACGAGGGCACGAAGTACTACGACCCGTACGGCGAGAAGCAGCGCGAACTCTGGGCTTCCTACAAGCAGGAGTTCGACGCGATGGAAGTCAGCGAGGTCGAGCGCGACGCCATGGTCGCCGCTGCCCGCGATGTCTTCCGCGCGATGAGTGAGATCGGCGACGATCTCATGACGCTCGAGTCGCGCGCCGCCGGCGTCTGAGCCGTTCCGCTTATTCCAGAACCTTCGCCTGATTCGCGAGCATGCCGGTCCACCCTTCGGTGGTCCCCTTGTGGTCGTGCTCGGCGACGATGCCTGTGTGAGTGATCGTCACGAGCGTGCCTTCGGCGTGGTCCTCGAACTCGACCCTGACGCGCTGATCGGACGGCTGCGCATTGGGATCGTTCACGCGCCAGGTGAACGCGATGAGGTCGGGCTCGACGAACTCGAGGAACTCCCCGTCGATGACCCACCGGTAATCGCCCGGCGCGCTGTAGTCCTCGCCGCACGCCTCGCAGGTCTGCACGATGCAGTACTTCCCGCCCTTGCGCGCGTCGAGCGCGAGGGCCATGGGCGGCTCGTTCTTGTCGTTGAGCCACCACTTTGCGAACACCTTCGGGTCCATCCACGCGTTGAACACCCTGGCGCGCGGCGCCTTGATCACGCGCGAGACATTCACGGCGGCGAGTTGCTTCACGGTCATCGGTGCTGCTCCGGCTGGGTGTGATCGGGACCGTCGCCGTCTTCGATGTGCGCGGCGAGGGCGTCGAGTTTGTCGTTCCAGAAAGTCGTGTATCTGCTGAGCCAGGCGGCCGCTTCGTCCAGCGGGGTGCGGCTGAGGCGGCAGATTCGCGTCCGACCGACGCGCTCCTGCGTCATCAGCCCCGCCCGTTCGAGCACGCGCAGGTGCTTGCTGACCGAGGGCAGGGCCATGTCGAACGGGGCGGCGAGTTCGGACACCGTGGCGTCGCCCTCGGCGAGCCGCTCCACGATGGCGCGACGGGTCGGGTCGGCCAAGGCGAGAAACGCGGCGTTGTGATCGGGCTGACGCTTAGCCATGTGGCTAAATGTAAGCCGTCCTCACGCGATGTCAAGCAAAAAAACAAGCCCCGCCGGGAGATCGCTGCGCACTCAAGCGACCTGACCGACGGGGCGTGTGGATTTTCCCCTTGTCGTGGCGGGGGCCGTGTTCGCCCCGGAGGGGCGGTTTCGGCTCCGGCCGTGAGAGGGGACTCTCTCTCTGTCGCACGATTCGCATGATGCTCGGCGTCGGTTCCATACCCGGGTTAGGGGGCTGTATTTTCTTTCGATTGTCGGGTGCGCGGCGGGCTACGCTCGTGACGCATGGCTCGCTATCTGCTCAGGTTGGCGTACGAGGGCACGGGGTTCTCCGGCTGGCAGATGCAGCACAAAGCGGGCGTCGAGGTCGAATCGATCCGCACGGTGCAGGCGCTCGTTCAGCGCGCGGTGCGCGAGGCGATCCGCGAGCCGGCGATCCTCGTCGGCGCGAGCCGGACCGACGCCGGCGTGCACGCCGCTGGACAGGTCGCCGCGTTCAATCGATCGGACGATCCCGACGCGCCCGGCGCTCCGGAAGCGTCATTGCTCGCCGCGATCAACGCGCGTCTTCCGCAGGACATCCTCGCGCTCGAATGTCGCCGCGTTCGGCCGTGCTTCGAGCCGATTTCCGACGCCGTCGCGAAGGGGTATCGGTACCTCGTGCACGACGCGTACGAGCGGCCGCTGTGGGACCGCGCGTTCGTGCACCGCGTTCAGTTGAGGCCGGGCGAATCGCTCGATGTGGACGCGATGCGGGCCGTCGCCGCGCGGCTGGTGGGGGAGCACGACTTCGCCGCGTTCGCGAAGGCGGGCCACGGGCGCAAATCGACCGTGCGCACCGTGCACGCGTGCGAGGTTGTTCGACGCGATGACGGCCGCATCGCCATCGACATCTCGGGCAACGGGTTCCTGCACAACATGGTGCGCATCGTGGCCGGAACGCTCGTCGACGCGGGCAAGGGCAAGTCGTCGCCCGAGCGGCTTGATGAGGCGCTGCGCACGGGCGATCGGCGCCTCGCGGGGCCGACGCTCTCCGCCGCCGGCCTGCGACTGGAGTGGATCGAGTACCCGCCCGAGGTTCTGGACCCGTCGCTCCCGGCCCGCGAGCGCGTACCGTTCACGCACGAATCACCCGACGAGCAGGAGTAACCCGCGCGCATGGCCAACATCCTCGTCATCGGACCTCACCCTGACGATCAGGAAGCGGGGATGGGCGGCACGATCTGCAAACTCGCGGATCAGGGCCACGACATCCTCCTGCTCGACATGACCAACGGCGAGCCGACGCCCCTGGGCGATCCCGTCACCCGTATGCAGGAAGCGGAAGCGGCGCGGAAGATCCTCGCGGGCGAGAAGGGCAAGGTCGCGCGGCGGTGCATCGACCTGCCCAACCGTTTCGTCGAGCACTCGATCGAGGCGCGGCACAAAGTCGCCGGGGTCATCCGCGAGCACCAGGCGGAGATCATGTTCATCCCGTATTTCGAGGATGCGCACCCGGACCACATCGCGACGACGCGCATCGCCGAGGACGCGCGCTTCGACGCGAAACTGAGCAAGATCGGACTTCCCGGCGAGCGGATCTACCCACGCTGGGTGTTCTACTACTACTGCACCCACCTGCGCCATGTCGCGAGCCCGTCGTTCTGCATGGACATCAGCGGGTACGAGGCGCGCAAATCGGCGGCCATCCGGGCGTACGAGACCCAGTTCGTGCGCGCCAACGCGAATGTGGTGGACTGGATCGAGGCCGCGGGCGTGTACTTCGG
>CAYGLT010000113.1:0-5011 GCA_964350875.1 uncultured Phycisphaeraceae bacterium
GCCAGCCCCCACATCAGCGCCGCGCCGATCGTCGCGCCCACCGCGTTGCTCACCAGGTCCCACCCGGTGTTGATGTACCCGCCCACATTCGTGTCGGGGAGCGTCAGCACCGCCGCGAACTCGACCATCTCGTTCATCGCGCCGAGCCCCATACCTGCCAACGCGCAAAGCGCGTACGGCCCGAAGCGTCGGCGGCTCTCCTCGCGCAGCGCGGGCCTGAGCAGCACCGCGCACACGCAGGTCGAGGTGAAGAACCCGAAGGCGTGGATCACCTGGTCGTACTTGAGGTATCCCTCGGTTGCGTTGAAGGGGATGAGCCAGAGCGAGTAGAGCACGATCGGCTCGCCGTCGGAGCGCGTGAGGGGCAGGTTCCCGCCCAGCATGTGCGCGAGCCCCCACGCGCTGAGGCACCACAGGATCCACCCCGGAATGCGCGTCACCTTGGCGTCGAGGAACACCACCAGCGCGGCCGCCAGCACGACCACCACCGTGTACATCACGAATTCGGCGTTGCCCTTCCCGATCGCCAGCGCGGCGAAGGCGAGGATGTAGATCGCGCTGAAGATCGAGAGGACGGGGTGTTCGCGGAGGAAGCGGGCCATTCCCCGACTATCGGCCCGGGACGGGCCGGCGGCGGAACGCGACCGCTCCAAAAAGCGCACGACCCGCGTCGGCAGGGGGCTTCCGACGCGGGTCGTGCTCAAGGGGGTTCAGTCAGGCGTTTCCGCTGATCACCGCTTCGCTCCGTCGAAGCGGCGGCGAGGCCGGGAGGAGTGAGACCTCGCCTCACCTTCCACCGACCGGGTTTCCGGCCGGTTGCGGGCCATGTGAAGGGTTTTTAGTCTTTCACCTCGTACTCGGCATCGATGACATCATCGTCCTTGCCGCCCGAGGCGTCGCCCGAGGGCTTGGCTTCCGCATCTCCAGAGCCACCCTCGCCTTGCGACTTGGCCTGCTCGTACATCACCTTGCCCAGTTCCATGCTGGCCTTCTCGACCTCGGCGATGGAGTGCTCGATGACCTTCTTGTCGTCGCCCTTCAGGGCGCCCTCGAGGGCGTTCAGCGACGACTCGATGTTGCCGCGGACCTCGGACGAGACCTTCCCGCCGTGCTCCTCGAGCGCCTTGCGGGTCTGGTAGAGGATCGAGTCGCCCTTGTTCTTGGCGTCGATGAGTTCGCGGCGACCCTTGTCGGCCTCGGCGTTGGCCTCGGCGTCGCGCTTCATCTTCTCGATCTCCTCCTCGGAGAGACCGCTCGAGCCCTTGATCTCGATGTGCTGGGTCTTGCCCGACGCCTTGTCGGTCGCCTTCACATTGAGGATGCCGTTGGCGTCGATGTTGAACTCGACCTCGATCTGCGGCACGCCGCGCGGCGAGGGCGGGATCTCGGTCAGTTCAAAGCGTCCGAGCAGGCGGTTGTCGGCGGCCATCTGCCGCTCGCCCTGGTAGACCTTGATCTCCACGCTCGTCTGGTTGTCGGCGGCCGTCGAGAAGGTTTCCTTCTTGCTCGTCGGGATGGTCGTGTTCTTGTCGATGAGTTTGGTCATCACGCCGCCCAGCGTTTCAAGACCGAGCGAGAGCGGGGTGACATCGAGAAGGAGGACATCCTTCACATCGCCCTGAAGCACGCCGCCTTGGATCGCGGCGCCGAGCGCGACGACCTCGTCGGGGTTGATCGACTTGTCGAGTTCGGTGGTCTCGAAGACGCGCTTCGCGATCTCCTGCACGCGCGGGATGCGCGTCGAACCGCCGACCATCACGACCTCGTCGATATCCTTGGCGGTCAGTTTCGCGTCCTTGATCGCCTGCTTGCAGGGCTCTTCGAGGCGCTTGAAGAGGTCCTCGCACAGCGACTCGAACTTCGAGCGGCTGATGGTTTCCTGCAGGTGCTTCGGGCCGCTCTGATCGGCGGTGATGAACGGGAGGTTGATGGTCGTCTCCATCTGCTGGGAGAGTTCCATCTTGGCCTTCTCGCAGGCCTCCTTGAGGCGCTGGAGCGCCATGGCGTCCTTCTTGAGGTCGATGCCTTCCTTCTTGCGGAAGGTCTCAGCGACATAGTCGATGAGTTTCTGGTCGAAGTCATCGCCGCCGAGGTGGCCGTCGCCGTTGGTCGAGACGACCTCGAAGACGCCGTCGCCGATGTCGAGGATGGAGATGTCGAAGGTGCCGCCGCCGAGGTCGAAGACCGCGATCTTGGCGTTCTTCTTTTTCTCGAGGCCGTAGGCGAGCGCGGCCGCGGTGGGCTCATTGATGATGCGCTCGACCTTGAGGCCGGCGATCTCGCCCGCGTCCTTGGTGGCCTGGCGCTGCGCGTCGTTGAAGTAGGCCGGCACGGTGATGACCGCGCGGTCGACCTTCTCACCGAGGTAGTCCTCGGCGGTCTTCTTGAGGTCCTGAAGGATCATGGCGCTGACCTCGGGAGGGGTGAACTCCTGGCCGCGCACTTTGACCTTCACGAGATCGGTCGGACCGCCGACGACCTCGTACGGGACGAGTTTCTCTTCCGACTTCACTTCGTCATGGCGACGACCCATGAAGCGCTTGATCGAGAAGATGGTGTTCTTGGGGTTGGTGACCTGCTGGTGTTTCGCGGCCTGACCGACGAGGCGTTCGCCTTTCTCGGTGAAGCCCACGACCGACGGCGTGGTGCGCGCGCCGGACGAGTTGATGAGGACCTTCGGCTGGCCGCCTTCCATGACGGCGACCACCGAGTTGGTCGTACCCAGGTCGATTCCGATGATTTTGGACATATGGCTTTCCCCTTGAGTGGGTGTTTGGTCAAGTTTCAACGCTCGGACGCCCCCTTACAACCCCGGGTTTCCTCCCGGAAACGGGCCGGTCAGGGGGCAGTTCCGATCTATCAGTGAAGAGAATGCAAGTGCGGCGCCAAGCCGCGGTGGGACCGGGCCGCCGCCGAGAGCCGCCTGGGCTCCCTGAGCACGGATTGGAGCACGGAAACGGGTGATATTCCTCGTTTCCGCCGACACCCCGATTCCGCGCTTCACATTGGGCTGCCAATCCGGCAGTGGCGACCCCGCCGCAAGAAGTTGGCTTGTACGGCGTTGGTCCTGTTGTAAGATGGGGAAGGTCGGGACGCGTGCCGCAGCGTTCCCCGTCCAATCTCTCGTGACACGGTCTGGAACGCGGCAAATCCACGGACACAAGGGTCCATACATGACTAACGATGCTGCGCCCACGGTAGGTCTTGGCGCGGTCGGCCGGTTCGGCTCGATTGCGCTCTCGTTGTGTTTGTTCGCGGGCGCCGCGAACGCGCAGGAGTTCCGCACCATCACCGGCGAGTTCAACAACCTCGCCAACCCCGCGTGGGGAAGCGCCGGGTCGATGCTCCTCCGCTGCCCCGCCGGCGCGTTCTACGGCGGCAACGACCACACATGGGAAATGGGCGGCGAGAACCGCGTCAGCGCGCGCATGGTCTCCAACCTCGTGTTCGCTCAGCCCGAGATGGTCTTCGACGATCGCGGCCTGACCGACATGGTCTGGCAATGGGGACAGTTCCTCGACCACGACCTCGACCTCACCCCCGAGGGCGGGAACGAAACCGTCAACATCACGGTCCCCGCGGGCGACCCGTGGTTCGATCCGAAGAACACCGGCGCCGCGACCATCCACTTCACCCGCGCCATCTACGAGCACACCCCCGAGATGCTCTGGCGCGAACAGCCCAACATCATCACCCACTACATCGACGCCTCGAATGTCTACGCGAGCGATGACGGCAAGGCCGCGTGGCTCCGCGAAGGCGTCGGGGGCCGACTGAAGACCTCCGCGCACGCGAGCGGCGACCTGCTCCCCTTCGGCGACGGCATCGTCGACAACGACAACGGGCCGTTCGGCGCAGACCCCACGACGATGTTCGTGGCGGGCGATATCCGCTGCAACGAGCAGTCGGGCCTCGCCGCGATGCACACCCTCTGGATGCGCGAGCACAACCGACTCGCCGACGCGCTGGCCGCGGCCAACCCCGCGTGGTCCGACGAAGAGATCTACCAGCGTGCGCGCAGCGTTGTCAGCGCGCTCGTGCAGGTCGTCACCTATAACGAGTTCCTCCCCGCGCTGCTGGGCGAGAGCGCGCTGCCCAACTACAGCGGCTACGACCCCAATGTGAACCCGACGATCCTCAACGAGTTCTCCGCTTCCGCGTACCGCGTCGGGCACACGATGCTCTCGAGCGAGGTCCTCCGTCTGGGCGAGGATCAGCAGCCGCTTCCCCAGGGCAACCTGCTCCTGCGCAACATGTTCTTCGATCCGTCGGTGATCCTCGACAACGGCGGCATCGAGCCCATCCTGCGCGGGCTGGCGAACGGCAACATGCAGCGCATCGACACGCGCGTCGTTGACGATGTGCGCAACATGCTCTTTGGCCCTCCCGGATCGGGCGGACTCGACCTCGTCTCTCTCAACATCCAGCGCGGCCGCGACCACGGCCTGCCCGACTACAACACCATCCGCACGACTTTCGGGTTGGCGCCCAAGGCCACCTTCGCCTCCATCACCAGCGATCCCGACATCCAACTCGGGCTCGAGGCCGCCTACGGCGACACCTCCGACATCGATCTCTGGGCGGGTCTGCTCGCCGAGGACCATGTCCCCGGCGCCGCGGTGGGTGAGACCCTCGTCGCGATCCTCTCCGATCAGTTCACGCGTCTGCGCGACGGCGACCGGTTCTTCTACCTGAACCCGGCCGACCCGAGCGACCTCACCGGCACCCTCGCCGCGCTGGGCATGACGATGGCCGATCTTGACGCGACCACGCTCGGCCAGATCCTGAAGCGCAACACGAGCATCGTGTGGCTCCACGACTATGTCTTCCGCCTCCGCCTCGCGGGCGACTCCACGGGCGACGGCGTCGTGGACTTCCGCGATCTCAACGCCGTGCTCACCGCGTTCGGCACGAACGAGGTCGGCAGCGCGGGCGACACCAACGGCGACGGCGTCGTGGACTTCACCGACCTGTCGAATGTCCTGAGCGGCTACGGCGCGTCGTACTGAAC
>CAYGLT010000114.1:0-4961 GCA_964350875.1 uncultured Phycisphaeraceae bacterium
CCAGTTCGAGGAGCGCATCAAGGCGGTCATGAACGAGGTCCGCCGCGCGAAGAACATCATCCTCTTCATCGACGAACTCCACACCCTCGTGGGAGCGGGCGGCGCCGAGGGCGCCATCGACGCCAGCAATGTGCTCAAGCCCGCGCTCGCACGCGGCGAGATCCAGTGCATCGGCGCGACCACCTTCGACGAGTACCGCAAGTACATCGAGAAGGACGCGGCCCTGTCACGCCGCTTCCAGCCCATCACCGTCGATCAGCCCAACCCGTCGCAGACCGTCGAGATCCTCAAGGGCCTGCGCGACAAGTACGAGGCGCACCACCGCGTCCACATCACCGACGACGCGCTCAAGGCCGCCGTCGAGCTGTCGGCGCGCTACATCACCGGCCGCGTCCAGCCCGACAAGTCGATCGATGTCATCGACGAGGCCGGCGCACGCGTGCGGCTGCGCTCGATGAGCAAGCCGCCGGACCTGTCCGACCTCGAGGAGCAGATCGAGCGTCTGTCCATCGAGAAGGACGAGGCCGTCAAGGGCGCGGACTACGAGCGCGCCGCGGAACTGCGCGACAAGGCCGAGCAACTGCGCAAGCAGAAGGAAGAGATGCAGCGCTCGTGGCGCGAGGAGCGCGCCCGCGAGGTCGACGGCACGGTCGATGAGGAAGTCATCGCCGAGGTCGTCAGCAAGATGACCGGCGTGCCGCTCACCCGTCTCGAGAGCGAGGAGGCCCAGCGCCTCATGCAGCTCGAGGCCGAGTTGCACAAGAAGGTCATCAGCCAGGACGACGCCGTCAAGGCGATCTCCAAGGCCCTCCGCCGCGCCCGCGCCGGCCTGAAGGACCCGAAGCGCCCCATGGGCTCGTTCATCTTCGTCGGCCCCTCGGGCGTCGGCAAGACGCTGCTCTCCAAGGCGCTCGCCGAGTTCATGTTCGGCGACGAGGAAGCGCTCATCCACCTCGACATGTCCGAGTACATGGAGAAGCACAATGTGAGCCGCCTCATCGGCGCGCCTCCGGGATATGTCGGCTACGAAGAGGGCGGCCAGCTCACGGAGCGCGTCCGCCGTCGCCCCTACTCCGTCGTCCTGCTCGACGAGATCGAGAAGGCGCACCCCGATGTCTTCAACATGCTCCTCCAGATCATGGAAGAGGGCCGCCTCACCGACTCGTTCGGCCGCCATGTCGACTTCCGCAACACCGTCATCGTGATGACCAGCAACATCGGCGCTGATCTCATCAAGGGCGGCGGCGGCGGGTTCGGCTTCGGCAAGCGCGACGAGCAGCAGAACTTCGACAGCATCAAGTCGGTGCTCTCGAAGGAGATCGAGCGCTACTTCCGCCCCGAGTTCATCAACCGCCTCGACGAGGTGATCGTCTTCCGTCCGCTCGGCCGCGAGGACCTCACCCACATCATCGAACTCGAGGTCGGCAAGGTGTCGAAGCGCCTGCAAGCGACGCACGGCATCACGCTGGAGATCGATCAGCCCGCCAAGGACTTCCTGATCGACAAGGGGTACAACCCCGACTTCGGCGCACGCCCGCTCCGCCGCGCTCTTGGTCAGTACATCGAGGACCCGCTCTCCGAGCAGTTGCTCATGGGCGACCTCAAGGACAAGAGCACCGTCAAGGTGACGCGCAAGGAGGACAAGGAGCACCTCTCCTTCGAGACCATCGCGAACGCCGAGGAGCCCGAGGATTCGGCGGACGGCAAGGCCTCGAAGGCCAGCGCCGGCACGACCTGACCCGCAGTCCCCTACTTCCTGATTGACCCCACGCGCCCCGGTGAACGCCGGGGCGCTTTCTTTTTGCTTACGCCGCGACCTCGTCGCGCTCGTCGTCGAGCACCGGCGCGCCGTCGGCGCTGACCATGTAGCGCAGGTCGCCCGCGAGGAACTCGTCGAGCGCGGCATGGACCTCGTCGGGCTCGCTCGCCGTGCGCACCTTCTCCTTGAGGGGCTTGCACGGGCCGAGCCGCTTGCCGAACCAAGTGATGCGCCGGCCGATCTGACGCATCGCGTAGCGGTCATCACGAAACACGCGCATGAGTTCGAAGTACCGGCGCACGGTCTCGATCTTCTCGTGCTCGGTCGGTTCGTCGGGCGCCGGATCGGTCGTCAGCCCCGCGGCGGCACGCTGCGCGTGCCAGCAATCGCGGAACACCCACGGCGCCGAGAGCGCGCCGCGGCCGATCATCACGCCCGCGCAGCCCGTCTCGCGCATCATGCGCAGGCAATCGTCGGGGGTCTTCACATCCCCGTTGCCGATGACCGGCGCCTTCCCGTTCACCGCCTCGACCACGCGGGCGATGCCGTCGAGGTGGCACGAATCGCGGAACTTCTGCTCGGTGTACCGCCCGTGCACGGTGACGGCGACGCATCCTGATTCGATCAGTTGGGGCGCGAGCGACGGCGCGACATCCACGCCCATGGACCACCCGAGGCGCACTTTGGCCGTCAGCGGGACGCGACCCGACGATTCCTCTTCGACGGCGCGCGCGACCTTCTCGACCATGCGCAGGGTGCTGCACGGATCGCACAGCAGTTTCGACCCACCGTCCTTCTTCGTCACCTTGTCGACGGGGCAGCCCATGTTGATGTCGACAACGGTCGCACCGTGACGGATCGCCCAGCGTGCGCCCTCGGCGAGGATGTCCCCGTCGCCGCCGTACAACTGCATCCCGACGGGTTTGTCCTCGTCGGTGGTGCGCGCGAGGTCGAGGGAGGTCGCCGTGCCGCGAAGAAGTCCTTGCGGCGAGAGCAGGTCGGTGCACGCGAGGCCGACGCCCCCCCACGCGCGGGTCACGAGCCGGAACGCGAGATCGCAATACCCCGCGATGGGCGCGAGCATGAGGTTCGATTCGAGCCGAACCGGGCCGATCTGGAGGGGCGTCCCGAGCACCCGGGATTGTTGGCGCCTTCACGGCTCGAAAGAAAACCCCGGCGGCGTCGCGTGAGCGGCGCGCCGGGTGCGCTTGGGGAGTGTGTTGTCCTCTCTCTCCATCCTGAGAGAACCGCGCCGCACTCAGCGACGGCGACGGGTGAGCAGGAGACTCCCCGCGAGGGCCGGGAGGATCGCCGAGCCCGGCGTTGGAACGAGAATGATGTGGTTGAACGCGTTCCAGTCCCAGAAGTCCGGCATCGCGCCGGCGGGCGGAGCCGGGAAGGTCGTGGAGGTCGATCCCGCTTCGTCGAAGCGGATGCCCACCACGCTCCACAGGTCGAAGCCGGGATCCTCGTAGAACATCCAGCCGTCCTGATCGGTCTCGTCGAAGTTGATCCACTGCTGCGACCAGTCGGTGGGAGGCATCGAGCGGAACCAGCCGCGCCAGTTGCCGTTCTTGTCCAAGAGTTCAACGGAGAGGTCCCAGACACCGGTCGGGGCGCCGACCCAGAAGTGGACCGACCCGCCGCGCAAGTCGATGCCGTTCGTACGGCCGGTGGCCTGCGTCAGATTCAGATCGAACGCGGCGACCGCGAGGTTCTCGCCCTGCATGAGCGGGTTCCACTGCATCACGAGCGAACCGGGATGGTTCACGCCTCCCAGCGTGACATCGAGATCGGGCGTGAGCGCCGACGCGACGAAGGCCGTCTCGCCCTGCGTCGCGTAGAAGTCCTGCGCGATGCCCGACACGGTCGCGGGGTCCCACGGGCGGATGAGCCCGTTCTGCATCGCCTGCCCGAAGGACATGTTCGTGCCGCCGCCGATCTCAAGGATCGGGTTGCCCATGGGCATCCCCGCGAACGCGGGGGTGATGAGCGCGGCGCATGCGACAGCGGTGAAACGCGTTGTGTTGTTCATCTCTCGTACTCCTTGACCCACGGGGTGTGCGGCCCGCGAGTTCCGTCCGGACCCCGACGCCTTGCGACATTCGCGTGTCGGGTGTCCGTCCTGATCCGAATGCCCTCGGCGCGCGTTCGCGACGCACGCCGAGGGACAAGGCGGGAGATCGCTCCATCCTCCCTGCGCATCGCCCGCGTTCCCGCGAGCACTGCGCACCGCCCTCCACGCCCAAGCGTCGAGTTGGATCGCCGCGCCTCACGCGCGTCGTCGGCATCGACGCCACGGTGAAACTATCGTCCTTTACACAACATTCAACCGAGAATTGCCCGGGGGTGAAACCCCTTGTTTTCCCGGTGCAAACACGCATCGAGCGGGCTGATCAGGCGTTGCGCCGTCGCGCGAAATTACTCTCGCACGCGCGCAGCGAGAAATCAGGGGAAACACCCCATGCGGACAGGTTGCGAACTACGGCTGCAAACGCTGCGCGCTCCACGCGCCGCCCCTGAACGCGATGTCCTCATCGCCCGTCGGAGTGAGCGTGCGCGTCCACACCGCGCGGTCATGGATGCGCCCGTCGCGGCCGATCCACAACTCCGCTCGCTCCGCGAACACCCGGTACCCGCCCCAGTGCGGCGGACGCGGGAGTTCGAAGTCGCGCGATTGCGCCATCGCGTCGAGATCGATCCCGAATCGCGCGATCACATCGACCACCTTGCCCTCCAGCGCGTCGCGCGACTCGATGGGCCGGCTCTGATCGCTCGCCCACGCGCCGATGCGCGACAGCGGGTGACGGCTCGCGTAGTACTCGTCGGCCCGCGCGTCGGGCACGCGGCTCACCGGGCCCTCGATCCGGATCTGCCGGTCCAGATCGTCCCAGTGGAAGAGCAACGCCGCGCGAGGGTTCGACGCCAGCGCGTCGCCCTTGCGGCTCGTCGTATTGGTGAAGAACTCGACGAAGCCCCTCTCGAGGTCATACCCCTTGCACAGCACGATGCGCGCGCTGGGGCGACCGTCTGCGTCCACCGTCGCGAGCGTCATCGCGTTCGGGTTCGGCTGGAGTTTCCGCGCGATGACCTCCCCCATCCACTCCTCGAGCGCCGGGAGCGGATCCGACGGGAGCGGCTCGGTCAGCCATTTCCGTGAGGCGTCGTCATTCCCGGGACCGGTCGGCGCGAGTGTGCTCAT
>CAYGLT010000115.1:0-4889 GCA_964350875.1 uncultured Phycisphaeraceae bacterium
AAGTGGAGCTGATCGGGATCGAACCGACGACCTCATGCATGCCATGCATGCGCTCTCCCAGCTGAGCTACAGCCCCAAATTGTGTCGCGACGATCGGCTGCCCGATCGCGGCGTGTGCAAGGGTAAACCCACTTGCGGTCGGGTCAAGCCCCGAGGGGGCCCGGCCGCAAGATCGTGCGGCCTCCCGGCCCCCGGTCTATCGGCCGTCCGGGGCCGCGGGTTCTGCCGACATCGAGGCGGAATCCGTCTTCACCGGGGTCATCACCTTGAGCCCGACGATCCCGACCACGATCAGCGCCACGAACCCCGCGTGGGCGAGCGTGAATCGGTCCTTGAAGAGCACCGCTCCGGCGATCGCCGCGCCGACCGCGCCGATGCCGACCCAGATCGGATACGCGGTGCCCAGCGGCAGCACCTTCATCGCGCGAGCGAGCAGATAGAACGACGCGATCATCCCGACGAGCGTGATCACGCTCGGCCAGAGTCTCGAGAACCCTTCGGATCGCTTCATCGCGATCGCCCAGACGACCTCAAGCAGGCCCGCGATGATGAGGAGCAGCCAGGGCATCGCGCGTCAGCCCCCCTGTTCGCTGGGCAACGGGCGCATCATCGGGAAGAGCAACACATCGCGGATCGAGCGGTTGTTCGTCAGCAGCATGATGAGTCGGTCGACGCCCACGCCCAGCCCGCCTGCGGGGGGCATGCCCACCTTGAGCGCCTCGACGAAGTCGGCGTCGAAGGTGCGGAAGGTGGACTCCTCGTCGTCGATGCCCGCGAGTTGCTCGCGGAACTTCTGCTCCTGGATGTCGGGATCGTTGAGTTCGGTGTACGCGTTGGCGCACTCCATGCCGCCGATGAAGAGTTCGAAGCGCTCGGCGACGCTGGGGTCGCTGACCTTGGGCCGCGTGAGCGGGCAGAGCGGCGCGGGGTAGTCCATCACAAAGGTGGGAACGGTCGGGTCGATCGCTTCCTCCGCCTTGTCGAACAGCGCGTTGATCAGCAGTTCGTGCGCGAGTTTGTCGGCGTTGTCGACGCGCTGCTTCTTCGCTTCCGCGAGGACCTTCTCCTTGTCCGACATCGGGAACCCGTAGGCCTTCTCGAAGAGTGCGCCGTAGGTCACGCGGGCGAACGGCTTGCTGTAGTCGATCGTGATCTCATCGAAGGGGAGCGTGTGCCCGGTCAGGCCCATGAATTCGGCAGCCACGCCCGCGAGTTCGCGCACAAGCGCTTCGGTCAGGTCCATCATGCGCTCGTAGTCGCCGAACGCCTCGTACACCTCGACCATCGAGAACTCGGGGTTGTGCGTGCGGTCGACGCCCTCGTTGCGGAAATTGCGCGCAACCTCGTACACACGCGGCATACCGCCCACGAGCAGGCGCTTCAGGAAGAGTTCCGGCGCGACTCGCATGAACAGGGGGATGTCCAGCGCGTTGATGTGCGTGGTGAACGGACGGGCCGCGGCGCCGCCCGCGAGGGTCTGGAGCACGGGGGTATCGACCTCGAGGAATCCGCGCTCGTCCCAGAAGCGGCGCAGGCGCGACACGAGCAGCGAGCGCAACTGGAACACGCGCATCGTCTCGGGGTTGGTGTACAGATCGACATACCGCTTGCGGTAGCGCAGTTCGGGGTCCTGCAGGCCGGCGCGCTTCTCGGGCGGGAGCGCGAGCGACTTGCACGCGATGTCGAGGTCGCTTGCCCAGATGGTGACCTCGCCCGCCTTGGTCTTCATAAGCGGCCCGGTGGCGACCACGATGTCGCCCAGGTCGAGCAGTTTGGCGATGTTGAACCCTCGCTCGGCGCAGTCGCGCTTCGAGACGGCGATCTGCAGGTCCGGCGCGCCCTCGGTCCCGGAGGTGTGGTCGCGGAGTTGCATCCAGACCAACTTGCCGTTGTCGCGATGGAGCACGACGCGTCCGGCGACGCTCACGACGGGCCGCGGGTCGACGAATCCCTCCTCCTTGCCCTTGGCCTGGTGTTCGGCGTCGGCGGCGGGGTCGTAGGCGGCGCGGGCGTCGGCGAGCGAGATGAGCCCGTCCACGCGATGCCCGTAAGGATCGGCGCCGAGTTCACGGATGTCGTCGCGGTTCTTTCGCCGCTGGAGTTCCAACTCGTGGGGAGACTCGGAGGCGGGCGCGGTGTCGGCGGTGTTCTGCTCGTTGGCCATCGCGGCGATGGTAGGTGGATTCAGGCGTCATGCCCAAAACGACAACGCCCGGCGTCGAGCCGGGCGAGGTCTTGGGCGAATGCTGATTGCCGCGATGCGACTGGTTTGCTGTCCGTGTCGCGTCGGGCGCCCTGTTCGAAGCCGCGCTGCGCGTGGCTCAGGACACTCGCCCAGGGAGGAGAAGTGCAGTCTTCAGCGCTCGCCGAGGGGACGGGCGCGGGCTTTGAGGTTCCCGTTCGCGGTGAACTGCGGCCTCGGATCCGATAAGGCCGAGGCGCGAGGCTGGGAACCGTCGATGCGACCGCCGGACGGCGGTTGGTCCTTTGAAACGCGGGCGCCGGGTCGCTCTTCGTCCAGCGAATGCTCGACGCACAGGCGGCTGCCCTCGGCGGACTCGTTCAGCATGTCCGCGAGGGATTTATTGCGGAAAACGCTCTCGGCGGCTTCGACCGCGAGATCGACCGTCTTGTGAAGGGGGCACAGGCCGCGCGATTCATCCTTGTGCGTGGGGCATGTGCGCATGCGCTGGAAAACGCCCATGGCGTCCACGATGTCCAGCAGGGTGATGTTCTCGGGCTCGCGGGCCAGGCGGTATCCGCCGCCCACACCCCGACGCCCCTGCACGACCTTGGCCGCGGCGAGTTGTTGGAGCACCTTCGAGAGGTAATCGGCGGGGACGCTGGTCGCGTCGGCGAGATCGCTGGCGGTCACGAATTCGCCCGGGTGGTGCGCCAGACAAGTCACGGCGCGGAGAGCGTATTCGCAGGTCTGAGAAAGCATGATGCCTCCATAGGGCCTCGTGAACGCGGCTCACGGGCGGGAAATGGGTGTAGATATCTGGACGGCAAGGGCTTCGCCCGATATGGGGGAGCAGATTCGGCAACGCGGATGATTCCGGTCCCGTAGAGTTCTTCCGTGGACCCGGACGACCGCGTTTGCCTGTGCTTCGGCGTGACTCTGCGCAAGATCCGCTCGTACCTCGAACGGGAAGATCCGCGCGTGGCCTCGCTCATCAGCGAGTGCCTCTCGGCAGGCACAGGATGCGGGTGGTGCGTTCCCTTCCTGAAGGAACTTCATCGCCAACACCAATCGGGCGAAGGGCTTGGGCCGCAGGGCGAGCCCGACCTCCGCGTCTCGCCCGACGACTACGCGGCCGGTCGGGTCGGATACCGCGCGTCGGGCCAGCGCCCGACCATCGAGGGCATCCCCGCGGATCACAAAGCGGATGACCCGGATCCGGGCTCAGCGGATAGCGCCTAGGAAAAACACTGGCACAACACAAAGTTGTGTTGAATCCGCAAAAAGGGGCTATGCAAAGGGGCAAACCACCCGAATAATGGGGTCGCACCGCGCGATATCCACGCGCGGACGCTTTCGCGACGGCTGCACACCGCCGCGATCGAAGCACAGATGGAATCCGTGAGTCAGCGCCTCGCCCGGGCACGGGAATGAGGCGGCACAAGGAGGTCTCAGAGAGATGAAGATCAGCACCCTTTGCGCGCTCAGCGCGCTCGCCGTCGGCGCGTCCGCCAACGCCGGCATCATGACCGTCAACTTCATGCTCGACGGCGCGCAGGAAGTCACCCCGTCCGGCTCGTCGGCCCTCGGCATCGGTCAGGTCGACTACGACACCACCGACGACACCTTCGACATCTCGCTGTATGTCGTCGGCATCCCGCTCGCCAACCTGCTCGGCGTCGGCCCGAACTCCAGTCCCGTCCACATCCACCTTGCGCCCGCGGGCAGCAACGGCGGCATCGTGATCGACCTGGGCTTCCTCGGCTCGTTCGTCCAGTCGGGCCTGGGCATCGAGATGACCCTCACCGATGTCGCCGCCGGCGGGACCTTCGGCGGCGTCAGCAGCGACCCAGCGACCGTCCAGCAGGCGTTCCGCGACGGCAACCTGTATGTGAACATCCACACCACGCGCAACCCCAGCGGCGAGATCCGCGGCCAGATCCCCCCGATCCCGACCCCCGCCTCCGCCGCGCTCATCGGCGCCGCCGGCCTGCTGGCCGTCGGCCGTCGCCGCGGCTGAGCAACAACCAACCCGAGCTTTACTTCTCCGTGAAGCGACAGCCCCCGACGCGAGAGCGACGGGGGTTTTTTCATTCCGTGATACAGTGCGACCATGGCCGCCGGGCGAGCACAACGGTTGAAGAAACTCGCCGCGCTGGTGCTCGCGTGGCTGATCCTCGGTTTCACGATCAACGCGGTGCTCGTCGTCGTCGGGTCGCGCTGGCCGGGCGGCGTGCGCTGGAACCGTTACCGCAACTCCGCGCAGCCGACCGAGTACGGCATCCTGCTCACGCAAGGATGGATGTGCCAGCACGCGCAACTCGTGAATCCCGAGCCGCAATTCGTGAACCGGCTGCCGAGCGCGCCGTGGTGGGTGGATATCACGACAGCAACATCGTCCGGCGCGAACCAATTCGCCGCCGGCTGGCCGATGCGATCCGCGACGGGGTACATCCGATTCGGAAACGCCAGCATCGTCAATGAAGGCCTGGTGCGCGTCCCGTTTGTGCACACGACGCATCGCGGCGCGCCGTACCTCCCGCTGTGGAGGGGCCTCGCCGTCGATGTGTTCGTGCTCGGTTCCCCGGCGCTGCTGCTGTGCATTCCCGGATTTCGCACCGCGCGGCGCCGTCGCAAAGGCAAGTGCCCGCGCTGCGGGTACGACCTCAAACACGACTTCGCGAGCGGGTGCAGCGAGTGCGGGTGG
>CAYGLT010000116.1:0-4814 GCA_964350875.1 uncultured Phycisphaeraceae bacterium
GCGTAGATCACCTGCTCGGCGATGTTCGTCGCGTGATCGGCGATGCGCGCGAGTTCGCTCGCGATGGTCAGGAGGGCGACGCCCTCGTCCACGGTGAGGGCGCGGTCGGCGAGGCGCTGCTCGGTGTCGCGGAGCAACTGCTTGCGGAAGCGCTCGACGGCGTCCTCGGAATTGAGGACCACCTTCGCGATGCGCACATCGGTCGCTTCGAAGCAGCGGCGGGCGGCGTCAACGATTCCGATGACGCTGTTGGCCACGACGCGGAAGGTCTCGGGCGGTTTGGTGTTCAGCGCGGCGAAGGCGGGGGCCTCGCTCGCGATGTTGGTCGCGAGGTCGGCGATGCGCTCGGCCTCGTTGTTCACCTTCACGATGGTGAGGATGAGGCGCAGTTCGCGCTCGGGGATCGTGATGGCGGTCGAGGCGACCTCGGCGAGCAGGGCGACGGCGGAGCGTTCGAGGGCGACATCGACGCGGTCGATCTCGTCGTCGGCCTTGACGCATCGGGCGGCCATGTCGGGGTCGGCGGTGAAAACGGCTTCGACGGCGTGCTCGACGAGGGCCTGCACGCGTGCGCACTGCGCGGCCATCTCGGCGTTGAGCGAGCGGAGCCGGGCGTCGAAGGTGTCTTGTGAGAGGGGCATGAGGGGGAAACGGAGAAAGTAGCACGGAATCCGCCGCGCGTGAAGCGGGAGGGGATGACGGACGAACCGGGGGAGAGGTTCGGCCGCAGGAAGGTATCATCGCGTCCCGCCGCGGTCTGGCTCGGAGGTCGGAGGAAAGCGGGTGGATTCAGATATCAGGCCGGTACGGGCCTCGGAGTGAAGCGGATGCTCTTCTCGATCGAATCGGTGCACGCTCGTCAGATCCTCGACAGCCGGGGCAACCCGACGGTGGAGGTCGAGGTTGGTCTGGAGAGCGGCGTGATGGGCCGCGCGGCTGTTCCGAGCGGCGCGAGCACGGGCGAGCACGAGGCGGTGGAACTGCGCGACGGTGAGAAGGGCGTGTACGGCGGCAAGGGCGTGACGAAGGCCGTCATGAATGTCGTCGAGAAGATCGGGCCTGAGTTGCTCGGCGTGGACGCGCGCGAGCAGGAGCAGATCGACGCGCTGATGCGCGAGATCGACGGGAGCGCGAACAAGAAGCATCTGGGCGCGAACGCGATCCTCGGCGTGTCGCTCGCGGTCGCGAAGGCGGCGGCGGAGGAGGCGGGGCTGCCCCTCTACCGGTACATCGGGGGGAGCGGCGCGAGGACGCTGCCCGTGCCCATGTTCAATGTGCTCAACGGCGGCAAGCACGCGGACAACACGGTGGACTTCCAGGAGTTCATGGTGCAGCCGTGGGGATTCGACGATTTCTACGAGGGGCTGCGCGCGGGCGTGGAGATCTACCACGCGCTGGCGAAGGTGCTCCACGAGAAGGGGCTGAGCAGTTCGGTGGGCGACGAGGGCGGCTTTGCGCCGAACCTCAAGGACAACGAGGACGCGCTGCGTTTGCTCGAGGAGGCGACGAAGAAGGCCGGCTACAAGTGGGGCGAGCAGATCTTCGTCGCGCTCGATCCGGCGGCGAGCGAGTTGTGGAACGAGGCGGAGAAGGACGGGAAGAAGGGGTACCGCTTCTTCAAGAGTGATCCGAAGCGCATCGCGACCAGCGACGAGATGGTCGATCACTGGGCGAAGTGGTGCGCGAACTACCCGATCCGCTCGATCGAGGACGGCCTCGCCGAGAACGACTGGGACGGGTGGGCGAAACTCACGGCGAAACTGGGCGACACGGTGCAGTTGGTCGGTGACGACCTGCTGGTGACGAACGCGTCGTTCGTGCGCAAGGCGCTGGAGAAGCGCTGCGCGAACGCGGTGCTGGTGAAGGTGAACCAGATCGGCACGCTCAGCGAGACGCTCGAGACGGTGAACCTCGCGATGCGCAACCGATGGGGCGCGATCATGTCTCACCGTTCGGGCGAGACGGAGGACGCGACGATCGCGGACCTCGCGGTGGCGACGAACTGCGGCCAGATCAAGACGGGCGCCCCGTGCCGGAGCGACCGGAACGCGAAGTACAACCAACTCCTGCGCATCGCGGAAGAGTTGGGCGACGCCGGCGTGTACGGCGCATCGCTCTGGAACAAGGGCTGAACTGACTCAGCGTCGGCGTCGGCGCGATGCGGCCGCGGCGATGCCGAGCCCGAGGACGACGCCCGCGCCGGGCGCCGGGATTTCTTCCTCGATCTGCGTGTCGGGCGTGTTCTGCGGGGGTGAGCCGCCGCCGCCTCCGGCGTTGCCCGCGCTGCGGCCGCTGCCGCCGTACGCGAAGGTGTTGGCCGCGCCTCCGCCGCCGCCCACCGCGTTGGGGCCGGTGCTGAAGAGCGGCGCATCGCCCGCGACGATCTCGGCGATCACGAGTGCGCCGGCGCCGGGCGCGCCGTCGTGCGACACGACGACGCCCATGACATCGCCTCGTTCGGGCACATACCCGCGCTCGGTCCACATATCGAGATCGACGGCGAATCCGAAGAGGTTCTGGCCGCCCACGGCGACGGGGGCCAGCGCGCCGGCGGAGTCGAGTTGGACCTCGGGGCCCTTGCTGAGCACGCCGTTGGCGTCGCGGATGAGCGGCGCGACGCGGACGCCTGCGACGGTGTTGTTCCTCATGAACACGAACGCGTCGGGGCCGGGCGAGAGTCGGGCGGTGCCGCGGTTCAGGAGGATGGCGGCCTCGACGGGGTCTGCGGCTTCGGGGTCGGTGTCGACGCCGGTGCTGAAGTCGAGGTCGTAGATGGCTCGCGGGGCGCGGACGGTGGCGCGCTGGGCGTCCCAGTCGAACTGGCGAGCGACGAACTCGGCGGGCCGGACGGGCGTGACGCCGAAGGGGGTGCGGATGCCGGTGACCACCTCGCCGCGCTCAAGGTCGAGGCGGATCTCGACGGAGGTGACGGGGAGGAGCGCTTCGTGGGCGGCGACGCCTCGTTCGGCGAGGGCCGGCCCCGAGAGCGCGGCTGCAGCAAGAAGCAGCGCGCATGGGATGCGCCCAGTATGTGGACTCAGCGTGGTGTTCATGGTCCCTGCGCTTTCGTAACCCTGTGCCTTCGCAAGGTTTCACCCGTATGTACGGGTTATGCGACCCCCCGGTTCGCGTGGTAACGCGACGACGGTGGGTACGCGGAGTTTCCGAAGTTTTCCCCGGGTGTGCAAATGAACCGTGAATGTGGAGAACCTGGCGCAACGGGTGAAGCGGGGTAGGCAGGGCAGGGGGGCGGCGCCGATCGTGACGGCGGCGGTATACCTTGGGGTCATGAGCGACCCCTCCATCCATCTCGTGCAGGCCAATCTGGCCTGGGAGGACAAGCCCGTGAGCCGATCCCGGATCGAGGCGCTGCTGGACGGCGCATCGATCGCGCCTGGGGACCTGATCGCGCTCCCGGAGATGTGCGAGACGGGGTTCTCGATGAACATCGAGCGCACTGCGGACGAGCAGGGCCAGTCGGCGGCGTGGTTGTCGTCGCTGGCGCAGACTCGCCGCGCGTACGCGTTGGGGGGCATCACGGTTATGGGGCCGGGCGGATCGGGCAAGGCGCGAAACCGCGCGCTGGTGTTCGATCCGGAGGGCAACGAGATCGCTCGGTACGACAAGATCCACCCATTTTCCTACGGGAAAGAGGCGGAATCGTTTGAGGGCGGGGACTCGGTGACGGTGTTCGACTGGCACGCGCAGGGTCGGACGGTGCGGGTCTCGCCGCTGATCTGCTACGACCTGCGGTTCCCCGAGGCGTTCCGGGCGTGCCGCGGGTTGCCGGGTGGCGGGGCGGAGATGTTCGTGGTGATCGCGAACTGGCCGGCGGAGCGTGCGGAGCACTGGCGGGCGTTGCTGCGTGCTCGGGCGATCGAGAACCAGGCGTTCGTGGCGGGGGTGAACCGCGCGGGGGACGACCCGTTCCTGGCGTACGCCGGGGGAAGCGTGGTCTTCGATCCGAAGGGGCAGGCGGCGGCCGAGGCCGGGGCGTCGGAAGAGGTGCTGAGCGTGGCGATCGACGGCGGGGCGGTCCGCGACTGGCGAGGGGTGTTCCGCGCCTGGGACGACGCCAAGCCCGGCTTGCTGCCCGGGATCGGTTCCGACGGGCGTTTGGAAGGCTGAAACGCGGACGGAAAGCGGAAACGAAAAAATTTGCAAGAGTGCCGAGAAAGGGGGTTGACGCTCGGGCATGCTCCGCTACATTGTCTTCTGTAGAGCCTGACGCCCGAAAGGGTGTTGGCCAAAGAGTAGGGAGGGAAGCAACCCCTACTCACAACTGAAGAGGTCTCGCGGATAGCCCCGCGGCGATCGTATTTGCTGACTCCTCCGTGGTGCTGTTGCGGCCCTGTGCAAAATATGGGCTGCGACGGCGGCAGATCCACGGAATCCCTGTGCCTGCTCCTCCCGTGTTAACGCATGGGGAGAGCAGTTCCTCGCGGCGGGATATTCGTCGCGGCGTCGAAGCGGTTTCATGTAAACCCTTTGGCGTAAAGAGTTTGAGGGAAGCCCCTATCTCTTCGGAATGTTGAGCCGAGAGTCGGGAGCGACCGCGCGGTGTTCGTCTTCGTGAAGGAATGACGAATGCGGCGTGGTTTCGCTGCGCTTTTCTCTTGACACGCCCCCGCAATTTGGTATTCTCTCCCTGTCGCCCGGAGCACAGGCCGGGCCACACAGCCCTCTTGAGAGAGAGGTCGCGGGACATCTCGGGAAACCGAGGCGACCGCATTCGGGCCTTGAGGCCCACCGATCTGCCACATCCACGAAGGAGTCAACGAAGCCGCCTGGGAAACCAGGCGGTTTCGTTTTTG
>CAYGLT010000117.1:0-2984 GCA_964350875.1 uncultured Phycisphaeraceae bacterium
CTCGGAGCAGAAGACCTTGCACACGGCGGTCTCGAGCATGATGTCGTCGTCGTGGCGGTCGAGCATGCCCGTGGTCATGTAGAGCATGGCTTCCATCGCGTAGGTGTACGCGGCCATGCGGGCGACCTTCTGCTTCACCAGTTCGAAGTCAGAGAGCGGGCGCTGGAACTGGTAGCGGGTCTGCGACCACTTGATGGCCTGGTTCATGGCGGTCTTGGCGCCGCCCAGCATGCCGGCCGAGAGGGTGCATCGCCCGTAGTTGAGGCAGGTGAGCGCGACATTCAGGCCGCGGCCTTCCTTGTGGAGGAGGTGGGCCTTGGGGACGCGGACATCGGTGAACTTGATGCGCGCCTGCCATGTGCCGCGGATGCCGCACTTGCTGCGGTTCTTCTGGAAGATGTTGATGCCCGGCATGTCCGGGGTGCAGACGAGCGCGGTGACCTTGTCCTTGCCGTCGGGCATCTTCTGCTTGGCCATGACGGTGAAGAGGCCCGAGATGGCGCCCGAGGTGGCCCACTTCTTCTCGCCGTTGAGGACATAGCACTGGTTGGCTTCGTCCCACTCGCAGCGGGTTTCCTGGCCGCCCGCGTCGCAGCCGACATTGGGCTCGGAGAGGCAGAACGCGCTGACCCACTCCTTGGCGAGTTTGGGGAGCCATTCCTTCTTCTGCTCCTCGGTGCCGAAGAGCATGACGGCCTTGCAGCCGATCGACTGGTGCGCAGAGACGAGCACCGCGGTGCTGCCGCACGACGAGCCGATGCGCTCAAGGACGCGGTTGTAGGAGGTGATGCCCAGCCCGCCGCCGCCGTACTCGCGGGGGATGGTCATGCCCAGCACGCCCATGTCGAACAGTCGGTCGATCACCCAGCGGGGGATCTCCTGCTCCTGATCGATCTGGACGGAGGGGTGCTCGTTGCGCATGTACTCGTCGAGGCGCGCGAGGAGTTGATCGCAGCGCGCGGTTTCCTCGGCGGGGCTCTGGGGGTAGGGGAAGACGAGGTCCTCGCGGAAGTTGCCCCAGAAGAGGTTCTTGATGAAACCCATCTCGGAAGGATCGGGGCCGAGCATCGTTTCGGCGTCGGCGATCATCGCGCGGTCGCGGTCGGAGATGCCCTTGAGGTTCTTGAGATCGGCCATTCCGGTCTTCCTTTCGTGTATGACTCGAAGCCGCGCCCGTGCGCGGGTGGGTTTGTCGGTGTTGCTGTCGTTCAGGCTTTGGTCTTGGCGAAGAACGCCTCGATGGCCTTGCGCGCCTCGGGCGTGTGACGGAGTCGGATCAGGTTGGCGCGCTCGCACTCGAGGGCCTTCTTCCACCCCCCGGCGAGCCCGGCCTCGATGCACGCGACGACCGCGTTGGCGGCCTGCGTGTCGGGCAAGTCGGACATTGCGCGCTTCAGGCCAGAACGCACATCGTCGGCGTACTCGGCCACGGAGATGTTGCGCGCTTCGTGGTGGTTGTGATCGAGCGAGGTGTCGCGCGGCCCCTGTGCGGCGCGCTGCTTCGCGAGTTCAAGCAGATCGTCGGGGTTGTCGAGGAGTTGGCTGATGAGCCCGGCCTCGCGCGCCTCCACAACGGTCATGGGAACGCCCTTGGCGGTGGCGATGATCGCCTGCGCCGGGTCCATGCGCGCCGGGAGCATGTTCGTGCCTCCCCAGCCCGGGCAGATCGACAGGCCGCATTCGGGCAGGCCGATCGGGTAGGGACGGGCGGGCTTCTCGGCCGTGCCGCGCGGCATGGCGGCGATGAGCGTGTCGCAATGCATCGCGAGTTCGAGCCCGCCGCCCAGCGTGGCGCCGTTGATCGCGGCGACGGTGTGACAGGTGAACGCGGCGATGCGGCCGTAGACACGCGAGCCGAGTTTCAGGTACTCGTCGAGTTCGTCGTCCGTCAGCGAGTCGATCTCGCCCAGGTCGGCGCCCGCGACGAACGCGCGCGGCGCGTTGCTCGCGAGGACAAAGCCCTTCTCGGGCTGGCCCATCGCGTCGAGCGTGCGGTCGAGTTTCTCGAGGAAGGCGCGGTTCAGCACGACCACCGGCTTGCCCTCTTGCTCCAGAAAGAGCGTGAAGACGCCTGCGGTCGGGCCGGAATCATCGCGTTCGATAGGGAGGAGGTCGGCGGCCATGCGGTCCGATGCGTACGAGGAACGAACAAGCCGGGCCGCATGGCCCGCTCGGCGAGTATAGGAGGTTTCCTCGCCCGCACGAAGGCCGCCGTGTGCTAGCAACGCCTAACCCACCGACGATTCAGGACATCCGCACGCGGGACTCCGACGCTCAGCCCTTCTTGGCGAACATGGCGCGCAGGTTCGCCTTGGCTTCCTCACCCTCGACGACCTCCGCCGAGCGCCGGGCGCCCTCGAGCAGGACTTCCAGATCGAGCGATCCGTCGAGTTCGTTCATCCAGCGCTTGGTCGAGTGGAGCGCCATCGGGCCCGCCTTCGCGATGCGCCCGGCGATCTCTTCCACGACGGTGTCGAGCGAGTCGAGGTCGTCGGCGAGGTGCGTGACAAGGCCGAGTTGGTGCGCGCGGCGGCCGTCCATCAGCCCGCCTTCGAGCAGCACGCGGCGGGCCTGACCCGCGCCGATCTTCTTGATCAGCCACGGCGCGACAACCGCCGGACACACGCCGAGGTCAACTTCGGGATAGCCGAGTTTCGCGTCGGGGACGGTGACGCCCAGATCACACACGCACGCGAGGCCGCAACCCCCGCCGATGGCGGCGCCGTTGATCCGCGCGACGGTGACCATCGGGAGGTTGCGCACGGCGTGCGTGGTCTCGGCGATGAGCCGGAGCATCTTCCCCGGCGCGCCGGGGATATCGAGGACGGCCTTGAGGTCCATCCCCGCGCAGAAACTCTTGCCCGCGCCGGTGATGACGCACACGCTCACGCCCTCGGCGTCGCGGAGTTCACGCACGCGCTCCATGAGCGCGGTCAGCAACTCGTGCGACAGCGCGTTGCGCTGTTCGGGCCGGTTGAGCGTGA
>CAYGLT010000117.1:3084-4771 GCA_964350875.1 uncultured Phycisphaeraceae bacterium
CTCCCACATCTTGTTGAGCAGGTCGCGTTCTTCGTCGCCGCCCACGAGCCCGAGCGAGGCGTGCAGCGCCCCGTGGATGGTCTCGCCGTCGGCCGAGCCGTCGAGGTGATTGAGCCAGCGCTTGGTCTCGCGCAGCGCGCCGGGCGGTTTGGCCGCGAACGCGCGGGCGACTTGCATCGCGCGGGGGACGACCGACGCGGCGTCATCGACGCATTCGTGCGCGAGGCCGATCTCGCACGCGGCCTTGCCGTTGATCAGTTCGGAATCGAGGAGCCGCGCACGGGCGGGGCCGTCGCCGACCATCTGACGCAGGAATGGGCTGGAAACCGCGGGGGAAACACCGAGACGCGTGACGGGGTAGCCCATCTTCGCGTTCGCGTCGGTGATGACAAAGTCCCCCCCGCCGAGCAGCGCGCACCCGCCCGCGATGGCGGCGCCCTGCGCGGCGACGACCACCGGGCACGGGCACTTGCGGAGCACCGCGATCACGCCGCTCAGTCCCGTGAGGAGCGAGCGCATGGCGAAGGGGTCATCGCGGCAATCGTCGAGGTCAAAGCCGGCGCAGAAGACCGCGCCCTCGCCGCGGAGCACGACCGCGCGGACTGCTTCGTTCGTGCCCGCGATGGCGGCGGCCTCGCACAGGTTCGCCATCATCGCGACGGTGAGCGCGTTGCGCTTCTCGGGGCGGTCGATGATGACCGAAAGGATCTCGCCTTTGTGGGCGGCGTTGCCCGCGGGAATCTGCTCGTGCTCGATGCGGATCACGCGTTGCTCCCGGCGCGCGAGTGTTGGACGATCTCCCGCGCGATGCGGGCGGCGTTCGCGAGCGCGTCGTCATCGACGGCGCAGGTCAGGCCCGCTTCGCGCACGGCGCTGACCAGTGTTTCGGTGGAGATGTTCCCCGGCGCGGGTTTGTCGGGCGTCCCGGCGTAGGGGCATCCGCCCAGCCCGGCGACCGAGCCGTCGAACGAGCGCACGCCCATCGCGACGGCCTCGCGCACGCACGATCCCGCGCGGCCGAAGGTGTCGTGCAGGTGGAGCGTCAGTTCGCTTCGCTCGCGATCGTCGAACTCGGAGAGCAGGGCGCGGATGTCGTCGGGCGTCGCGACGCCGATGGTGTCGCCCAGGTCGATCTCGCCGCGATATCCCGAGGGGACGATCGCGTGGAGTTTGTCGACCACGGCGCGGACGGCGGCGGGCGCGATCGGCCCCTCGAACGGGCACGCAACGACGCACGAGACATACATGCGGACCTGGAAGCCGGACTCGAACGCCCGTGGGAGAAACGCCGCGAACCGCTCGATGGTTTCGTCGATGGTCGCGTTGGTGTTCTTCTTCGAGAAGGTCTCGCTGGCGGCGGTGAAGACGGAGACCTTCCCGATGAGCGGCCGCCCGGCCGTTTCGTTCACCGCGCAGGCGGCGTCGAAGCCCCGCTCGTTGGGGACGAGGGCGGAGAGCAGCGGCGCCCCGGACCACATCCGGTCGGCGGCCGCAAACACCTCGGCGGCGTCGCCCAGTTGGGGGACCCACTTCGGGGAGACGAAACTGCTGACCTCGACCTCATCGACGCCCGAGCGCAGCAACGCCTCGACCAGCCGCACCTTGTCGGCGGTTGAAACCACGCCGGACTCGTTCTGGAGCCCGTCGCGGGGTGAGACATCGGTGATGCGTGCGCGGTCGGGCATCG
>CAYGLT010000118.1:0-4770 GCA_964350875.1 uncultured Phycisphaeraceae bacterium
CCTCGGCCGAGGAAGAGCCAGTTCTCCTGGTCGATGTAGCGGCTGGTGACCTCGCGGATCTCGTCGCTCTGGACGAGGATGCGGTCGATGAGGTCGGGGACGGTCTCGAGCGCGCGGATGATCTGGGAGGTCTGCTCGGTGGACATGAAGCGCCGGCGCGCGAGGAAGAGCGAGAGCATCGTCAGCACGGCGACCTGACCGGTGAAGGCCTTGGTCGAGGCGACGCCGATCTCGGGTCCGACGCGGAGATAGACGCCGGCGTCGGTCTCGCGCGAGATGGTGGAGCCGACGACATTGACGACGCCGAGGGTCGTTGCGCCGCGTTCCTTGGCTTCGATGAGCGCCGCGAGGGTGTCGGCGGTTTCGCCCGACTGGCTGACGGCGATGGCGACGGTGCCGTCCTCGATAATGGGGTTGCGGTAGCGGAATTCGCTGGCGTACTCGCACTCGGCGGGGACCTTGGCGAGGTCCTCGATGAGGTATTCGCCGATCATGGCGGCGTGGAGGGCGGTGCCCTGGGCCATGAGGATGTAGCGGCGGGATTTGACGAGTTCGCGGGCGAGTTCGCCGACGCCGCCGAGGACGACGCGGCCCTCGCGTTGGTCGAGTCGGCCGCGCATGGTTTGTCGGAGCGAGCGGGGCTGCTCGAAGATCTCCTTGAGCATGTAGTGGGGGTAGCCGCCGAGTTCGATCTGCTCGAGTTCGACCTCGAGTTGGTGGACCTTGTGGCTCACCGGAGTGTTGTCGATGGTGGTCGTGCGGAAGGAGTCGCGGGTGAGTTTGCAGACCTGGTAGTCGTCGAGTGTGATCGCCTGTGCGGTGTGGGAGACGATGGCGCTGGCGTCGGAGGCGACGATGTACTCGCTGGCGCCGACGCCGACGATGAGGGGCGAGCCCTTGCGCGCGACGACGAGTGTGTCGGGCTCGTTGCGGCACATGACGGCGATGGCGTACGCGCCGGTGACTTCGCGGAGCGCGGCCTGGACGGCTTTCTCGAGGTCGCCGTCGTACAACTCGGCGATGAGGTTGACGAGTACCTCGGTGTCGGTCTCGCTGACGAAAGAGTGGCCCTTCTCTTCGAGGAGGGTGCGCAGTGCGGAGTAATTCTCGATGATCCCGTTATGGATGATCGCGAACTTGCCGGAGTCGTCGGTGTGGGGGTGGGCGTTGGCGTCGGTCACGCCGCCGTGGGTTGCCCAGCGGGTGTGGGCCATGCCGAGCGAGCCGGTGAGTTCGGCGGCGTGGCGTTCGGACTTGGCTTCGAGGTTGGCGACGCGTCCGACGGCCTTGACCACATTGAGGCCCTGGTCGTTGAGGACGGCGACTCCGGCGGAGTCGTAGCCGCGGTATTCGAGTCTTTTGAGGCCTTCGATGAGGAAAGGAAGGGCCGGCTTAGCCCCGATGTAGGCGACGATTCCGCACATGATCCAAACCTTTCGAGTCAGCCCTGGTGCGCGGGTCCGTCCGCGTCGTGAACTGAGGGTATCGGCAGGATGGGCGCCGGGCCCATCCGCTTCGGGCTGGGAATTGCTACGGCGGGGGGGCGTGCGGGTTCGGTCTGACTCAGGGTCCGGTGTTATCCGTCGTGGCGGGGGCGGCTTCGCGGAGGCCGGCGAGGGCCTCGGGGACATCGGGCGCGAAGCCGGACTCGCCGAGTTCGCCGAGGAGGCCAGCGGCGAGGAGTGCGCGTCGGATGTCGGGCTGTGCGCCTGCGAGGACGACCTTGGCGCCGCGCGCCGCGGTGCGGCGGATGATGTCGCTCAGCGCGTGGAGCCCGGTGGCGTCGATGGCGGGGACATCCTCGAGGTTGAGGACGAGGGCGCGGGGCGGGCGTGAGAGTTCGTCCATGGTGTCGCGCAGTTTGAACGCGGCGCCGAAGAAGAACGGTCCCTGGATGTCGTAGACCTCGACGCCCGGGGGGATGTCGGCGTGGGCGGCGGATTCGTCGTGGCCGTTGGCGTTGACGGAGCGGACGCCGGAGACATCGGCCATGCGCTTGATGAAGAGGATGGCGGCGAGGACGAGCCCGGCCTGCACGGCGACGGTGAGATCGACGAGCACGGTGAGCGCGAAGGTGGTGACGAGGACGGCGGCGTCGCTCCTCGGGCCGTTGAGCAGCCAGCGGAAGCGGTGGAGTTCCGCCATGCGGTAGGAAACGACGACGAGCACGGCGGCGAGCGCGCTCAGGGGGACGAGCGTCGCGTATTTGCCCAGCGCGAGGACGATCCCGAGCAGGGTGAAGGCGTGAATGATTCCGGCGATGGGTGTGCGGCCGCCGGCCTGGATGTTGGTCGCGGTGCGCGCGATGGCGCCGGTGGCGGGGATGCCTCCGAACATGGGGGCGGCGATGTTGGCGACGCCCTGGGCGATGAGTTCGGTGTTGGAGCGGTGCTTTGTGCCCAGCATGCCGTCGGCGACGACGGCGCAGAGGAGGGACTCGATCGCGGCGAGGATGGCGATGGTGAACGCGGGCGCGATGAGGTCTGGGAGGCGCTCGCGGACCTCGGCGAAGGAGGTCTCGGGCAGGTGGGGCATGGGAAGCCCGGAGGGGATGGCGCCGAAGCGGTCGCCGATGGTCTCGATGTGGATTCCGGCGAAGCGTTGGAGCAGCCACGCGGCGAGCGTTGACGCGACCAGCACGACGATGGGCGAGGGGATCTTCTTGAGCCCGAGTCGCGGCCAGTAGACGAGCAGCGCGACGCACGCGACGGCGAGGACGGTGGTCGCCGGGTCGATGCTCGGCGCGTTGGTGAAGATCCAGCGGACCTTGCCGAGGAACTCGGGGGGCATGGCTGCGGCGCTGGCGGGCGGGACGATGCCGAGGAAGTCCTTGATCTGGCCGCTGAAGATGACGACGGCGATGCCGGTCGTGAATCCGGTGGTGACGGGGTAGGGGATGAACTTGATCATCTTCCCGAGGCCGACGGCGCCCAGGATGATGAGGATGATCCCCGCGAGGATGGTGGCGAGGACGAGCCCGAGGTAGCCGTGAGTGGCGGCGATCGAGTAGACGATGACGACGAAGGCGCCGGTGGGGCCTCCGATGCAGGTGCGCGTGCCGCCCAGCGCGGAGATGATGAATCCCGCGACGATGGCGGTGAAGAGGCCCATGACGGGCGGGGAGAGCCCGGCCTCGGCGGCGACATTCTCGGGGATCGAGGCGATGCCGAACGCGAGCGCGAGGGGCAGGGCGACGACGCCGACGGTGACGCCGGCGGAGAGGTCGCGCAGGAACTTGGCGCCTGAGTAGTCCCGAAGGGTGGAGAGGATCTTCGGGGCGAAGATGGGTTCGCGAGTGGAAATGGGAACGATCAGCCGCCCGGGGGAAGGGGTGCGGGAGTGTGATGATTGCATCGGTTCGCGAAAAGTCAGTGATCAGCGGGAATTTCGCGGAGGAACGCGGGGCGGTCGGCATCCGTACGATGGCCGTATGAGCGACCTGTGGTCGGGGCGTCGGGCGGAGGCGAGGGGGCGGGCGGCGCCTCTGGCGTGGCGCATGCGCCCACGGACTCTGGAGGAGTACGAGGGTCAGGGGCACATCATCGGTGAGGGGAAACTGCTGCGGCGGATGATCGAGTCGGGCGCGATGACCTCGATTATTCTGCACGGGCCTCCGGGGACGGGGAAGACGACGCTGGCGGAGGTGATCGCGAACGCGACGGACCGCGCGTTCGAGCGCGAGAACGCGGCGAGCGTGGGCGTGAAGCGGATCCGCGAACTGATCGACGAGGCGACGGCGCGTCTGGAGACGAGCGGGAAACGCACGATTCTGTTTTTGGATGAGATCCACCGCTTCAGCAAGAGCCAGCAGGATGTGCTGCTGGGGGATGTTGAAAGGGGGATGGTGACGCTGATCGGCGCGACGACGGAGAACCCGCTGTTCACGGTGAACTCGGCGCTGGTGAGCCGCAGCACGCTGTTCCGGTTGGAGGCGCTGAGCGAGGACGCGATCGTGCGGATCGTGGAGCGTGCGGCGAGGGATGAGGATCGCGGGTACGGGCGGCTTGGGCTGACGATTGATGATGATGCGCTGCGCGTGTGGGCGATCAAGAGCGACGGGGACGCGCGGCGGGCGCTGACGGCGCTGGAAGTCGCGGTGATGAGCAAGCAGAAGGACGGCTCAGCGCTGCGCATCACGAAGGATGACGCGGAGCAGTCGATCCAGCAGAAGGCGGTGGTGTACGCGCCGGGGGGCGACGAGCATTACGACTCGATCAGCGCGATGATCAAGAGCGTGCGCGGGAGCGATCCGGACGCGGCGGTGTACTGGATCGCGCGGATGCTCGAGGGCGGGGAGGACCCGAACTTCATCGCGCGGCGGCTGGCGATCCTCGCGAGCGAGGACATCGGCAACGCCGACCCGCGCGGGATTCAGGTGGCGGCGGCGGCGTGGGAACTGGTGGAGCGCATCGGCATGCCCGAGGCGCGGATCACGCTGAGCCAGTGCGCGATCTATCTGGCGCTGGCGCCCAAGAGCAACGCGAGTTATGTGGCGATCAACGAGGCGATGGCGGATGTGAAGGAGGGGCGCACGCTGCCCGTGCCGATCCACCTCCAGAGCGGGAAGAAGGCCGAGAGCGTGGGCGACCCGCGCTTCGCGAAGGATCGCGAGCGGTACAAGTACAGCCACGATGTGGAGGCCAACACCTCGATCGGCGGCGTGAGCGGGCAGGACTATCTGGGCGTGGAGAAGGAGTACTACCGCCCGACGGACCGCGGGCTGGAGCAGCGGTTGAAGGAGCGGCTGGAGGAAGTGCGGAGGGCGAGGAG
>CAYGLT010000119.1:0-2113 GCA_964350875.1 uncultured Phycisphaeraceae bacterium
GGCCGGATCGGCCACCGGGAGGAAGCTGCGATGTCATCCATCGATGCCAAGTCGGGTGAAGATGGGAGACTCTCGGCATTCTCGAATCGATCGAGGGCCGCTCGCACGCATTCGGAAAGCGTTGAACGGCCGATCGCGCTCAACCGCGCGAAGGCCCGCGCCCTGCTTATTGACTTGAACAACTTCTCCACATTCCCCACGCTCGCGATTGGCATTCTCGTCGCCAACCTTCGTGGCGCAGGGTTCCAAGCCGAAGTCATCAGCCCGCTCGCACACGATGTTCCTGCGGCAGAGCGCGAGCGACGCGAACGCCTCACCGATCATTTCGCGCGGCGAGTCCACCTGTCCACACGGCCGTCGCTCTGCAAGCTGCGCGACAGCGCCAGAGCCACCAGGCGGTGGTGGAAATCTCGTCCGCATCCTCGCGTTCTGGAAGAGGCGCGAAAGGCGCTCGAAGGCCGCCCCGATGTCTTCCTGCTCTCTGCGTATCTCCAACACTATTCCACAGTCGTTGAACTCGGAAAGCTCGCACAATCAAAGGGTGTTCCACTCGTGCTTGGCGGGCCCGTCTTCAACATGCAGGAGACGGCCCATGCGTGGCGATCGATTCCCGGACTGACCGCCATCGTCGGGGGCGAAGTCGATCTGACGCTTCACCGAATCATCGAAGCGGTGTGTGCCGGCGAGGATCTTCTTCAGTTCGACGGCGTGATGCTCCCAGATGGTCGAACGCGAGGCGCAGCGCCACCCCTCCGCGAACTTGATCGTTCCCCGATACCTGACTTCACCGACTTCCCGTGGGATCGGTATCGCGTTCGCATCATCCCGCTTATGACCGGGCGAGGTTGCCAATGGAACCGATGCGTCTTTTGCAGCGACGTCGTGAGCGCGAGCGGCCGGACATTCCGCACTCGCAGTGTTGAGTCGGTGCTCGCCGAGATGGAAGAGCAGTCAAGGCGGCATCAGACATCCAACTTCCTGCTTCTCGACCTCAAGCTCAACTCGAACCCGGCGATGTTGCGCGGGATCATCGAGAACATTCAGCGGCGTGTGCCCGGCGCCGAGTGGATCGGCACCGTACACGTTGACCAGCGTAAGGACAACGGACTCTCACGGCGTGATCTCCGCGCCGCAGTCGCGGCAGGCATGCGGCGGGTCAGTTTCGGGCTTGAATCAGGCAGTCAACGCATGCTCGACGCCATGGACAAGGGCTGCTCGGTCGAGTCGAATTCAGAGTTCATCAGAAACGCGCACGAGGCGGGGCTCAGTGTCCGTTGCACGATGTTCAAGGGCTTCCCCGGTGAGACGCCGGATGATCTCCTTCAAACAGCCGAATTCCTCGAACAGCATTCGGCGTACATCGATCGCGTGCGTTTCAATGAGTTCTCGGTTCTTCAGGACACGCCGATTTTCAGAGACCTCACCGAGCAGCCATCGAAGTATCCTCAGCTTCGAGTGCTGAATATTGATCATCGTTTCGGGGGAGCGCGGTATTCGAACAAGGAGACAGGCGGGGCTTCGTATCGTGCTGCAAAGAAGCGGGTTCTATCCGCTGTCTACGGCATCAATAGACGCGAGGTCCGTCCGACAGCCCGCGCATTCGACGGGCTGATGTAGGGGATGCGATGAGGCTGCATGGCGACTCAAAGGTCCGCTCGAGTCCGTTGGGCAGGCGCATTCGTCGCCTCAGTCGCGGCGAGCGCACGGAGGAGGCGGCCGAGTTCGTCCGCAGGTTTCACCGCGAGAACGGGCTCTCCGAGGGCTCATCGCAGCGTCGGATCCGAGAAGTGTCCAAGTCGCTACGGCGGAACAATCATTACGAGCACACCCCGGAGGAGCTTGCATTTGGCGCGCGCGTCGCGTGGAGAAATCACGCGCGGTGCATCGGCAGGCTGTTCTGGAACTCGCTCGAAGTGATCGATTGCCGAGACTGCGTCGAGCCGGATGCGATCGCTGCCGGGGCGATCCAGCACCTCCGACGGGCGACGGGTTCCGGCACGATTCGGTCGATCTGCTCGGTCTTCGCGCCAGTGATAGGCGACTCCCTGCCCGCATACATTGAGAACCGGCAGGTCGTTCAATACGCGGGCTACTCTGACACCAGCACGACGCT
>CAYGLT010000119.1:2213-4746 GCA_964350875.1 uncultured Phycisphaeraceae bacterium
TTGAGAACCGGCAGGTCGTTCAATACGCGGGCTACTCTGACACCAGCACGACGCTGGGCGATCCCTTGAATATTGAGGCGACCCGCATCGCCGTGTCGCTGGGTTGGACACCGCCACGAGATCGAGGTCGCTTTGACATCCTTCCGATCATCGTGCGCGACGAGCGGGAGCGTCGCGCAATCTTCAACATCCCGTCGGATGCCGTCCGAGAGGTCGAGATTGCGCATCCCGATAGGCCCGAGCTGGCGGAACTCGGGCTGCGCTGGTACGCCGTGCCGTGCGTCAGTGGAATGATCCTTTCGATCGGGGGGATCGACTACCCGTGCGCGCCGTTCAACGGGTTCTATATGAGCACGGAGATCGCGTCCCGGAACTTCGGCGACGAGCGTCGGTACAACATCCTTCCCCAGGTGGCACAATGTCTCGGCATCTCGAAGCGTGGTGATCACCCGCCGTTGTGGAAGGACGCCGCGCTCGTGGAACTCAACCGGGCGGTGCTTCACTCGTTTGCCCGTGATGGCGTCACGATGATCGATCATCACGCCGCAAGCGAGCAGTACATGGCCTTTGTTGCTCGGGAGCAGGCCGCCGGAAGGCAGCCGTCTGCTGATTGGTCGTGGATCGTCCCGCCGCAGGCCTCCTCGGCGTGCCCGGTTTTTCACCTCCCGATGCACGATCTGAAGCTCGTTCCAAACTTCTATCTGTCCCGCGCAAGCGACGGTGAAGGGCTCAGGCCGCGGCGCGACGATCGCCCCCGACGGTCAAGAGCAATGCTGCGACTTGAAGAATGGCGACAGGACTATCGCGAATGGCGTCGAAGCCGAGACTGGCCAGGAGACTGATCACGATGCAACAAACCGACGAAGATGTTGTCTCTCTTAAGAGAGAGCTGATTCTGAGAATGGCGCTGCAGAACCTTGTGCTCATCATCCTGATGCCGCTTCTCATGCTCTCGTTCGTACTCGGGATCGACCGCCCCGGATTCGGCGCATGGATCGCGCTCGCCTATGTCATCGCGTCCGGAATGGGGGCGCTCTATTGGGCGCACAGCGGCGCCAGAACCGTGCAGATCGCGGCGTATCTTCGGCTTCAAGAGGAACGAAGAGGACACACCGGGTGGGAGACCTGGCTCAAGGCGAACCCGTTTCCACGGCCGCTGGGTTCGCGTTGGGCGATATCGACAATGGGGGTGTTCCTCGGGTCGCAGTTGCTTGTCATCACGCTCGTGGGGATCGTCCTGGACACCGGCCCCGTGGATTGGGCCGTAGTTGGCGGCTCGTTCGTCGGGCTGATCGGAACCGCGTGCATCCTGCCTCACCCCCATCTTCCCGAACAACCACAGCGCGCATGAAGCCGTGCGAGCCGGGCAGTGATGGCACAGAGGCATCCGTGGTTCAGGATGACGCTGGTTTCACCGTGATCGTGCCCGTGTTCAACGAAGCGACATCGCTTCCACGGTTTCTCGAGCATGCCCGCCACGGTCTGCCATCAGAGCATGTGGAGTTGATCTTTGTCTGCAACGGGTGCACCGACGGGAGTGAGCAGATCCTCAGATCGGTCGTTGACCCGCGCGTGAGGGTTCTGGTTCTCGAACGGCCGTGTAAGGCCGAGGCCATCCGCGCGGCCGAGGCTGTTGCGCAGCGGTTCCCACGCTTCTATGTCGACGCCGATGTGCTCATAAGCGGCGCAGCGCTTGTAGAGCTTGCACGGCCGCTCCGCGAAGAGCAGTTCGAGTTGGTATCACCGAAGATGGCGTACGAGGAGTCGGGAATGTCCTTCGCGGCCAGATGCATCCATCGCGTCTGGCACGACCTGCCCCATGTCGTGGCGGAGGGATACCACGGTGTTCTCGGCGTAAGCCGAAATGGGCGAGACCGGTGGGACGAGTTTCCCATCTTGCTCGCCGACGACGCCTTCATCCAGTCTCAGATCCCGGCGTCACGGCGCAGGATCGTTCCTGAGATCACGGTGACGACACGGCCGGCCCGGACATTCTGGTCGTTCGTGTGTGTGCGCGAGAGGTGGCTGCGCGGATCGGTTGAGCTTCGCAGGGCCGAGGTTGACCTTCCCCGAGCCCGAGGTCAGGTCGCTTCGCTTGCCAAAATGGCAATGAGCAGGCAAGCGCTGGGCGTGGCGGTATACCTCGCTGCTCGAGGTCTCGCTTCGGCGAAATCTCGCGTGCCACGGCGGTCCGCAGGCAAGTGGTATCAGGACAAAACATCGAGGGGATGACGGATGCTCATCCCCCTTGGGTCGGGCCCATCTGCCTCGCTCGCTGAGGCGACGCGCGAGCCCGGACCGGGCGTGGCATTTGCGGCCACTTCACAGCGCGGTGTTCACCGCGCTCCTAGGCGAAAACGGCCGCAAAGCGCGGTAAGACTCGCAACACTTGCAATCTTGAAGCCCCGCTGGTAGCGTGCTTTACGCGTTCTGGCCGAGGCTGGGGTTGGCTTCCAAGCTGAATGTTGAGGGTTCGAATCCCTTCGCCCGCTTTCACGACGACGCTGTGTCGGGTTATCGCGCCGGCACACCG
>CAYGLT010000120.1:0-4725 GCA_964350875.1 uncultured Phycisphaeraceae bacterium
ATCGCGACCTATGGCAAACACCACAAGCGGATCGGGCAAGACGCACAAGGCCACCATGATCGCGGGCGACGGCATCGGCCCCGAGGTCGCGGCCGCCACCAAGCGGATCATCGAGGCCGCCGGCGTGAAGATCGACTGGGAGGACGCCGTCGCGGGCGCCGAGGCCTTCAAGGCCGGCGTCGGCTCGGGCGTGCCCAAGGACACCCTCGCGTCGATCGAGCGGAACAAGGTCGCCCTCAAGGGCCCCCTCGAGACCCCCATCGGCTTCGGCGGCAAGTCGGCCAATGTGACCCTCCGCAAGCTGTTCGAGCTCTACGGCAACATCCGGCCCTGCAAGGAGATGCCCGGCATCGGCGGCCCCTTCGCCGGCCGCGGGATCGACCTCATCGTCGTCCGCGAGAATGTCGAGGACCTCTACGCGGGCATCGAGCACATGCAGACGCCCAGCGTCGCCCAGTGCCTCAAACTGATCTCCCACAAGGGATGCGAGAAGATCAGCCGCCTCGCGCTGAACCTGGCCCGGGCCGACGGCCGCAAGAGCGTCCACTACGCCCATAAGGCCAACATCATGAAGGCCTCCGAGGGCATGCTCAAGCGCACCTTCGAGGAGGTCGCGAAGGATTACCCGGACATCGCCAGCGAGTCGATCATCATCGACAACTGCTGCCACCAGTTGGTCATCCGCCCCGAGAAGTTCGAGGTCATCGTCACCACGAACATGAACGGCGACATCGTCTCCGACCTCACCTCGGGCCTCGTGGGCGGGCTGGGCATCGCCCCCAGCGCGAACATCGGCGACGACCTGACCATCTTCGAGGCCGTCCACGGCTCGGCGCCCGACATCGCGGGCCAGAACAAGGCCAACCCGACGGCGCTCACCCTCGCGGGCGTGATGATGCTCCGCCACCTGGGCGAGAACGCCGCCGCCGACGCCATCGAGAACGCCCTGTATGTCACCTTCGAGAACGGCGAGAACCTGACCGGCGACCTCGCGAAGGGCAAGCCCGCGGGGACCACCGACTCCTTCACCGACACCGTCATCGGCAACCTCGGGAAGAAGAGCGGCCACTGGAAGCAGAAGTCCCACAAGCCGCTCGAACTCCCCAAGGTCTCGAAGAACCCCGTCACCGTCACCCCCAAGTCGCGACGCGTCGTGGGCATCGACCTGTTCATCGAGAGCGGCCTGCTCTCCGACCCGCTCGGCAACGACCTCCGCACACTCGCCGAGGGGACCGCGCTCGACCTCAAGATGATCTCGAACCGCGGCACGCAGGTCTTCCCCGAGGGCAACCCGCGCATCGACCTCATCGACCACTACCGCTGCCGCTTCATCCAGCGCGACAAGGACGGCGACCTCTCCGACCAGCACATCACCGAACTGGTGAACAAGGTCGGCGCCAAGCACCGCTGGATGCACATCGAGAAACTGCAGGAGTTCGACGGCGTCGCCGCCTACGCCAAGGCGCAGGGCGAGAACTGATCGAGCGCACAATTCGAGCGCACAATCTGATCCCTCCCCGCGGGTCGAGCGACGCTCGGCCCGCTTTCTTTTGCGCACGAGAAAGGGCCGACCCGCGTATCACGGATCGGCCCTTGGATAGGTGTCAGGGTTGTCGAAGAACGATCAGTTCTTCATGCCGGCGTTGCGCCCGGCGACGCTCTCCCCGAACTCGATCGGGAGCGACGACGCCGTGGGCTCGTCGGCGCGGGCGCCGAGCGCCTCGGCCGCCATGCGCGCGTCCTCGAGCATCATGTCCTCGTCGAAGTCCTCGAGGTCCTCGGGCTCGACGAGGCGCTCGACCTCGATCGACTGGTGCTTGTGGAAGCCCGTGCCGGCGGGGATCAGGTGGCCCAGCAGCACATTCTCCTTGAGGCCGACGAGCGTGTCGACGGCGCCGCGGAGCGCGGCCTCGGTGAGCACCTTGGTGGTCTCCTGGAAGGACGCGCCCGAGAGGAACGAGTCCGACTGGAGCGACGCCTTGGTGATGCCCAGGAGCAGCGTGCGGCCCGTGGCGGGCTTGGCGCGCTTGGCCTTCGCGGGCTGCTTGCCCTCGGCCTCCGCCTTGGCGTTGGCCTCGCGGATCTCCTTCTTGTTCACCAGCGCGCCGAGCGGCAGGTCGGTGTCGCCCGCCTCGCTCACGCGAACCATGTCGGCGACATCGCTGTTCTTCTTGCGGAACATGAACTTGTCGACGACATCGTGGGGAAGGAAGTCCGTATCGCCCGGGCTCTCGACGCGCACCTTGCGCAGCATCTGGGCGATGATCACCTCGATGTGCTTGTCGTTGATCGGCACGCCCTGCGCGCGGTACACGCTCTGGACCTCGTCGATCATGTAGGTGTACAGCGCCTCTTCACCCTTGATTCGCAGGATGTCCTGCAGAACCAGCGGGCCGTCGGTGACGGCGTCGCCCGCCGACACGAAGTCGCCCGTGTGCACGAGGATGTGCTTGTCGCGCGGCACATGGTGATCGACCGTCAGGCCCGCGTCCGAAGTGACGCGGATCGTCATCTTGCCCTTGCGGATGTCCGAGAGCAGTTCGACGCGGCCCGAGATCTCGGCCATGAACGCCGGGTCCTTCGGCTTCCGCGCCTCGAAGATCTCGGTGACGCGCGGCAGACCACCGACGATGTCCTGCGACGACACCGCCGAACGCGGCTGACGGGCGAGCATGGCGCCCGCCTTGATCGCGTCGCCCTCTTTCACTTCGATGCGCGCCTTCGCGGGCAGGAAGTGGAAGTCGAGGATCTTGCCCTCGGCGTCCTCGATGACGATCTGCGGGTGCTTCTCGCCCTTGTGCTCGATGACGATGAGCGCCGCCTGGCCGCGACCCGTGTCCTCTTCGCGGACGGTCTCGCCCAGTTCGATATCGACGAAGCGGACCTTGCCGCCCTTCTCCGCGAGGATCGGCACGCGGTGCGGGTCCCAGGTGACCATGACCTGGCCGCGCTTGGCCTGCTCGCCCGGCTTGACCGAGATCCAGGCGCCGTAGGGAACCTTGTACTTCTCGAGTTCGCGGCCCTTGGGATCGAGCACCGCGATCTCGCCGTTGCGCTTGAGCGCCGTGAGGCACTCGTTGCCCTGGTCGTCGGTCGAGGGCGCTTCGTTACAGTCGCGCAGTTCGACCGTGCCGCCGTGCGCGGCCTTGATGCTGTTCTCGGTCAGCTTGGTCGTCGCGACACCGCCGGTGTGGAAGGTGCGCATCGTCAACTGCGTGCCCGGCTCGCCGATCGACTGGGCGGCGATGATGCCGACCGCCATGCCCTCTTCGACGAGTTTGCCCGTCGACATGTCCATGCCGTAGTCCAGCACCGAGCAGCCGGAGGCCGAGTCGGTGGTGAGCGCGGAGCGGACGACGACCGAGTCGATGCCCAGTTCCTCGATCTTCTGCGCGGCGAGGGCCGTGATCATCTCGTTCTCGCGAACGATGATCTCGTCGGTGACGGGGTTGGTGATCGTGTTGCGCGAGACGCGACCGATGATCTGCTCGGAGAGCGGCACATCGATCTCTTCGCCCTTGTAGAGAGCGCGCTTCACGACGCCGCGCTTGCTGCCGCAATCCATCTCGCCCACGATGACCGACTGCGCGACATCGCACAACTTACGGGTGAGGTAGCCCGAGTCCGCGGTCTTGAGCGCGGTGTCGGCCAGACCCTTGCGGGCGCCGTGCGTCGAGGAGAAGTAGTCGAGGACCTTCAGGCCCTCGCGGAAGTTCGCGCGGATCGGGGTCTCGATGATCTCGCCCGAGGGCTTGGCCATCAGACCACGCATGCCCGCGAGCTGCTGCATCTGCGACACATTGCCGCGCGCGCCCGAGTCGGACATCAGGTACACCGGGTTGAGGTACTTGCTGCCCTTGTCGGAGTTCACGGGCACATACTCGCCCGTCTCCAGGATGCGGCGGTCGTTCTTGAGCGTCTCCATCAGTTCCTTGGTCACCTGCTCGCGACAGTGCGCCCAGATGTCAAGCAACTGGTTGTACCGCTCGCGGGCCGTGATGACGCCCGACTCGTAGTTCCGCTCGACGCGCGACACCAGTTTCTCGGCGTCGGCGATCATCTTGTGCTTGCTCTCGGGGATGCGCAGGTCGGTGATGCCGATCGACACGCCCGAAAGGGTCGACTGCTTGAAGCCGATCTCCTTCATGCGGTCGAGCAGGTCGATCGTCTCGGCGCGGCCGGCGTAGCCGAACGCGTCGTCGATGACCCGGGCGCAGCCCTTCTTGCCCAGCGCGCAGTTGTAGAACGGCATGCCGCGCGACAGGATCTCGCTGAACAGCACGCGGCCGACGGTCGTGATGACGCGCGCGTGCTCCTTGAGCGGCTGCGGGCGGCCGGTCTGGCTCGTCACGATGCTCTCGAAGCCGTCGAGGCGCACCACGATCGGGTCGTGGAGTTTGATCTTGCCCTGCTCGAAGGCGAGCAGCGCCTCGGCGCGGTCCTTGTACCGCTGGAGACCCTTCTCCTCCTTCGGGAGTTCGAGCGTCGTCGTGAGGAAGTACACGCCGAGCACGATGTCCTGCGAGGGCGAGATAATCGGCTTGCCGTTCGCGGGCGAGAAGATGTTGTGCGTGCTGAGCATGAGCACATGCGCTTCCGCCTGCGCCTCGACCGAGAGCGGCAGGTGGACTGCCATCTGGTCGCCGTCGAAGTCGGCGTTGAAGCCCGTGCACACCAGCGGGTGGATGCGGATCGCGTTGCCTTCCACGAGCACCGGCTCGAACG
>CAYGLT010000121.1:0-3344 GCA_964350875.1 uncultured Phycisphaeraceae bacterium
GGGATCCAGATGTTCTTCGCGTTGATGACCTCGCACCAGTCCGGGATGGTCAGCGGGGTGGACGACTTCGCGTGGAAGATGAACCCCCGGTACGAGGTCAGGTACTGGTGGCTGACCTTGAAGAACGCCTTGTGCTCATTGGCGATGACGAGCGGCGTCTCGGCGCGCGCAAGCACCTCAAGGAACGCATCGGGTTCGACGCGCACGATCGCGCCGCTGGCCTTGATCGCGTTGGCGATCGCCGCGGCCGCGGCCACGCTCGCTCCGGTTGTGGCTCCCGCCATGGCGCCGGCGTTCATCAGCCGGGGAGTTTTTCGGGCATGGCGCCGGTGAACTGGGCCTTGACCTGGTTGAAGGTGGTCGTCACCTCGTCCATCGCGGCGCGGAACGACTCGCTGGCGGATTCCCAGCCGTCGGCGCCGGCGTTGCGCACCTTCTCGAGTTCGACCTTCGCCTTGGCGACGGCGTTGTTGAGTTCGTCGCGCATGCGGTTCACCTCGGTCGAGGCGTCGGGCATGTTCTCGCGGGCGTTCGCGATGAACTGATCGATCTCGGTCTCGAGCGAATCGAGGCCCGACGAGGCCGCGCTCACGAACTTGTTCTTCGCGTCCACGGCGGCGTCAGCGACATCCTTGCCCATGTCCTTGGCGGCGTTGGCCGTGTCGTTCGCCGCGTCGGTGACGGCGGTCTTCGCTTCCTCGCGGTCCTGCTCGTTGCACGCTGTCATCGTGAGACCAGCGGCGGCGACGATCGCCAGAACGGGAACGGCGTTGCGGTTGAGCGTGATCGGCATTGGCTTGTCCCTTCTGTGCTCGCGGCGTCCGCTCCGGCCCACCCGGCGCGGGATCGCGGCGACTCCCACAAATCCCTGACACCCACCATCCTACCCGATGGGCGCGGACAGCGGGTCAGGATTGTTTGTGGGAAGTTCGGGCGGGGGATTTCACCCCTTCGCCATCGCGCCGACGGTCATCGTCACGGGCACGAAGGAGGGTTTCACGCGGGCCTCGAACTCGTCGCGGTACTTGTTCATGATCGTGCGGATGGCCCAGTTGTTGCCGTCCGCCAGGCCGCAGATCGTCGTGCCGGGCATGGCGCCCATGCTGGTGGCGATCTCGAGCGAGAGGTCGAGGTCCTTGGTCTTCGCGTTGCCCTTCTCGATGCGCTGGAGCAACTTGAGCAGCCACGCGGAGCCCTCGCGGCAGGGCGTGCACTGGCCGCACGACTCGTGCGCGAAGAAGCGCGCGATGTTGCGCGCGACGGCCACCATGTCGGTGTCCTCGTCGAAGATCGTCGGGCATGCGGTGCCCAGGCCGAGCACGCCGTAGTTCTTGCCGATGTCGAAGTCCATCGGCGCGTCGAACTGGTCGGGCCCGAGGATGCCGGTCGAGATGCCGCCCGCGATGGCGCCCTTGTACTTCTTGCCGTTGCGCATGCCGAGGCAGTGATCGTTCACGAGCGTGCTGAGCGGGATGCCCAGTTCGCACTCGAAGACGCCCGGGCGGTTCACATGGCCCGAGACGCCCATGAGTTTCGTGCCCGCCGAGCCGGGCGTGCCGAACGACTTGAACCACTCGACGCCTTCCTTGCCGCGCTCCAGGATGCTGGGCAGGTGGGCGAGTGTCTCGACATTGTTGATGATGGTCGGGCGTCCCCACAGGCCCTTGATGGCGGGGAACGGGGGCTTGTTGCGCGGCCAGCCGCGCTTGCCCTCGAGCGATTCGAGCAGCGCGGTCTCTTCGCCGCAGATGTACGCGCCGGCGCCGCGGTGCAGGTGGCATTCAACCTTGACGGCCGAGCCGGTCCCGGTGGTCGCGCCGTTGAGGAGTCCCTTGCCGCCGAACACGCCGTGCTCGTAGGCCTCCTTGATGGCGCGCTCCATCATGCGCGCCTGGTGGTGGTACTCGCCGCGGATGTAGAAGTACGCGACATCGAGTTTGCACGCGTAGCACGCGATGGCGATGCCTTCGAGCACGCTGTGCGGGTCGAAGTCCATCAGGAGCCGGTCTTTGAAGGTTCCCGGCTCGGACTCGTCGGCGTTGATCGCGAGGTAGCGCGGCTCGCCGTCGGGAGGGGGGAGGAAGGTCCACTTGAGCCCGGTGGGGAAGCCCGCGCCGCCGCGGCCTCGGAGACTGCTGTCCTTGACGATCGCGACGACCTCTTCGGGCTTCATCGCGAGGGCGGCCTTGAGTCCCTCGTACCCGCCCGTGCGGGTGTACTCGTCGTAGCCGACATACTTGCGCTCACGCTCGGCGCCGAAGGGGTAGGTCGGGATGCGCTTGGTGAGGATGCCTTCGGTCATGGGCATGGGAGGGGGAACCTTCGCTGGCGCAGGGGGGCACACGGGGGCAGGCGGGACGGATCGGGCCGGATTGTAGGGTCCGGGGTCGCGGGCCCCAACCCGCCCGGGTCACTCCGCTTTGGTGAAGGCCATGACCTCGGCCCCGCCCGAGAGAAAGACGAGCCGATCGCCGCCCGCGCGGACCGAATCGACCCGGGTCAGATCCATCAGGAAGCGGCGTTCGAGTTCCATCGCCTCGGGCGGGCCGGCCATCTTCGTCGAGACGCCCGGCGCGAACGACGCCTCCCCCGCGAGCCCGACGGTCAGGCGGGTGGTGTAGCGGTTCACGCCCGCGAAGCCCGCGGCGGCGCCGTCGTCGGCGATCACCATGTGGGGGGCGCGGCGGACGCCCATCGCCTCGAGTGCGGCGGCGTCGCCCACCGGCTTGCCGTCGAGCGCGACGAGGTTCCAGTGCCCTTCGATGGCGGCGGTGTTCGCCGGCGCGCGGAGTTTCGCGTTCGGGGAGGAATCGTTCATGGAGCATCCGGGGAGGGGGAGAGTCGAGATCAGCAGGCCGAGCGCGAGAGCGGGAAGAGCGGGGTGCATGGGTGGCGCCTTTCGTGAGCGTTGGACAACCGGCACGCTTGGACGCGGTGGCGGGGCGGCGGTTTCCACAACAGAGTGCACACAGATATGTGTCAAAATAGCCGGGAAATCCAAGAGAAAGATGGTTGCCCCCCCCCCCCTCTGATTCAGTAGATTACGCAGGTCCGGAAGGAGACGCCGATGCGGATTCATCGAAGGACAGCCCGGGGTGTGAGTCTTGTTGAGGTGCTCGTCACCATCACGGTGATCGGCATTCTCACGGCGATCACAATCCCGGTGCTCCGCTCGATGGCCATGCGCGGTCACGACGCGAAGAACCAGTCGAGTCTCCGCTCGACCCATCAGCACTTCCGGATCTACGCGAACGACAACGACGACTACTTCGTCAACGCGGGCAGGCCCGAACGACCGGGACTTCCCATCGTTGTTGATTTCGGGCCGGGCAACGGCTGGATGG
>CAYGLT010000121.1:3444-4682 GCA_964350875.1 uncultured Phycisphaeraceae bacterium
TGCTCGCGGTTATGCCCGATCACGCGAAGCCCGCGGGGTCGAGCGAATGGAGCGACATCGATGTCTTGCGCAACACGCAGTACAAGAGTAAGTATCGAGTGTGGGACGAGATAGATGCTGACCGCGTAGAAGTGGTTCGTTTCCAAGGCGCCGATGTGCTTGTATCTGAGATCAAGTTCTACCGCATCGGTCCCCAACCGGGCGGTGGGTATGCCTCTATTCACGCTGTGCCGTTTCGCGTGCGTGATCTTGAGCGCAGACTGCAGCAGGGAGAGGCGGCTGGCGCCGTCGTCACCTTTCCGGTGACCGACGACCACGGAGCGAAGCAGGTTATTTCCGTGTTGCTCGGCGAATACGCGCCGGGAAAGTGGTATCCCGTTCGCCACCGGACGGTGTCGAGCAAGCCGCGTTCATAGCGGTGCTCATGCGCCTTCGCGCTCATCGCGCGGCAGGTCGATCTCTTCGATCACCGTGCGCCGGAGCGTGACCTTGCCGCGAGCGGTGTCGAGGGTTTCCTGCTCGACGCTTCGCGAGACCTCACGGCGTTTTGGGGTGTCGCTGGTGGGTTTGGCGCGGACCCCCGCGCGGATGTGCCCGAAGAACTCGCCGAGGGAGCGGGCCAGCGACTTGTGGTTGGAGTCGCGCTGCGCCATGGGCGTGCTCAGTGGTGGCCGTGGCCGTCGTGATGCCCCGACTTGCCCGACTGCACCTCGTCGATGAGTTTGGCGGTCTGCTCGGGGGTGAGGTACTCGTGGAGCGTCTCGTCGAAGAGGGCGGCCGGGGCGCCGCCGCACGCGCCGAGACATTCGAGTTCGACCAGCGTGAACTTCGCGTCGTCGGTGGTCTCGCCGACCTCGATGCCGAGTTTCTCGCGGCAGACATCGGTGATGGCGGTGGCGTCGCAGAACTCGCAGGCGATCGAGCGGCAGACCGCGATCACATGCTGTCCCTTGGGCTTGAGCCAGTATTCCTCGTAGAAGGAGGCGGTGTCGAGGACCTCGGCGGCGGCGAGGCCGAGGAAATCGCCGATCTCCTCAAGGGCCTGGGCGGGGAGCCAGCCGTGCTCGTGCTGGACGAGGTGGAGCACCGAGAGCAGCGCGCCCTGCTTGGTCGCGTACTTCGGGAGGATGTCCTTGGTCGCCTCGTCCTTGAGCGCCTGGGTCAGGTAGGGCTCGGGGCGACGGGCGATCTGAGCAGCGGCGGAGGGCTTTGCGATCCAGGCCATGGCCGATGATAGC
>CAYGLT010000122.1:0-4372 GCA_964350875.1 uncultured Phycisphaeraceae bacterium
TCCTCGAACTGGCCGCGATACTTCGTACCGGCGACCATCATCGCCAGGTCGAGCACGACCAGACGCTTCTCGGCGAGGATCTCGGGGACCTCGTTGCTCACGATGAGTTGGGCCAGGCCCTCGACGATCGCGGACTTGCCGACGCCCGCCTCGCCCAGCAGCACGGGGTTGTTCTTCGTGCGACGGCAGAGGATCTGCACGACGCGCTCGATCTCGTTGGCGCGCCCGATGACCGGGTCGAGTTGACCTTCCTTGGCCAGTTCGGTGAGGTCGCGGCCGAAGGAATCGAGCGCGGGGGTCTTGGACCGGCCGCGCCGCCCCTCGGGGGAGCCGCCGCCGCCGCCGACCGTCTCGCCGGGCTCGCCCGAGCCGGGCCCGCCCTTGACGGCGTCAGCGTCGTCGGCGTCCATGCCCGCGCCGAGGAGGTTGAGGACTTCCTCGCGGACCTCTTCGAGTTTCAGGCCGAGGTTCATGAGCACCTGGGCGGCGACGCCGTCGTGCTCGCGGAGCAGGCCGAGCAGGAGGTGCTCGGTGCCGACATAGTTGTGGTTCAGGTTGCGCGCTTCCTCGATCGCGTACTCGATGACTTTCTTGGCGCGCGGGGTCTGCGGCAGTTTGCCCATGGTCACCATCTCGGGACCGGGCTTGACGAGTTTCTCGACCTCGAGGCGCACCTTGCGGAGGTCGACATCGAGGTTCTTCAGGACATTGGCGCCGACGCCCGAGCCCTCTTTGACAAGGCCGAGGAGGATGTGCTCGGTGCCGATGTATTCGTGGTTGAACCGCTGCGCTTCCTGGTTGGCCAGTGCCATGACCTTGCGTGCGCGATCGGTGAAGCGTTCGAACATCTCTGCTCTCCCTATGCGGGGGCGATGCGGCGCGAGGGGTGCATTCCTCGCGTCGGGGAAGGAAGGGTCTCGTCCGGGAAGACGAGCCTTATGACAGTAGGGTTCGCGTCGGAAGGCTTTCGGGATGCCGAACGACGGTGAAGCCCTGGGGTGACCTCTATACCGAAGCGAGAACGGCGCCGGACTGTGGCGCCGCCTCCGAGGTCTCAAATCGGCGATTCGGGGCCGCGGAGTGAGCCGGAACGGCGGGTCGGAGCCCGAGAAATGGCACGCGCTGCCAAATCGGCGGTCGGCGGGGATCCGGACGCGTATTCATGAATATTGCGATTCTCTGCCCGGTTCAGGTGGCATAAGACCCAAAACCAACCGGCGTTGGAGAAAAAGAAGGCGGAAATCACCGTTCAATGACCTACCGGAATATGCAGGAAGTTTTCCCGTCAACCGTCAAACTTTGGTCTTGCGGCGGTCCCGCCTTGAAGTAGCATGTGAACAGCCCCGGGAAAGGCGCGGGGCGTCCGTGTGTACCTTGGAACTGAAGGATCCGCATCATGAAAAACCGTCTTCTTGCCGGCCTGAGCGCCGCGGGTGTCGCCGCGTTCGCTTGCGGCTTCGCGTCTGCAGAGTCGAACACCACCATCCCGACCCCGTCGATCCTCGAGGATCTGGCCAGCGCTCTTGAGCATGACCCGTCGGATGTCGCCACGCGTCTTCGCCTCGCGTCGATGCTCCAGAACCTTGGCCAGGTCGAGAAGGCTCAGGCGATGATCGAGGAGGCCATGGAGCTCAGCCCCGAGCTCATGAACTCGCTCATGCCCGGCGCGCAGATCGCCGCCGGTGACTGCGTCGGCTGCGAACTGGGCAACTCCGGCCCGGACGTCATCGTCGGCGATCTCAACGGCGTCGGCTACTACGGCGCGACGAACTACAACGGCGAAGTCTGGCGCGCCTACTCGGTCGGCACTACCTCGTGCAACCTCGGCACCCAGAACCTGCTGTGGCAGCAGAACAACTCGAACCACCCCGTCATCGCGCAGAACATCTACCGCTACGACGGCAAGGTCTTCGAGCAGATCGGCGTCGGGCACCTGAAGCACGGCTTCTGCGCCCTTCAGCAGGGCATCTGCCAGACCCCCGGCAACCCCTGCATGCCCGCGGGCGGCGGCTGCTCGCAGGCCCTCGGCATCTTCTGCTCTGACCCCTACACCGCTTCGCTCAACGGTTCGCAGGGCAACCTCGGCCCGCGCTGGCAGGTCAACGCCTACACGGGCGTCTTCCCCTATCCCTACCAGCCCGGTGCGATCTCCAACAGCACCATCGGTCGCCGCGTCGCTGTCCGCGACTCGGACCTGACCACCGACACCGGCGTGCGTTACTTCACCGAGGGCATGTACGTCACCCGTGACGATGCGCTCGCCGGCAACGGCGGCAACAACGCGTCGTACCGCGAGGCCCGTTACTTCTCGAACGGCCAGTTCGCGTTCGTCGGCTCCACCCAGCGCACCCAGCCCGCCATCATGGCGTGGGCGAACATCGATCCCGATGTCAAGCTCGAGATCGTCGAGCCCGCCGGCGACGGCCGCTTCTATGTCGCGTCCCGCGCGTACGACAACGGCGACGGCACCTGGGACTACGAGTACGCCGTCTTCAACCTGAACAACGACGCCTCCGGCCGCGCGTTCTCCGTGCCCGCCGGCAGCGCCGCGCTCTCCGGCATGGAGTTCACCGGCGTTGAGTACCACTCCGGCGACGGCGTGGGCGGCGTGACCCAGGACCTCACCGACTGGAACTCCACCACCCGCGGCGGCGACATGGTCTGGGAGGTCGTCGACATCGGCTCCAACTCCAACGCGCTGCGCTGGGGCACCATGTACAACTACCGCTTCACCGCCAACGCCGGCCCGGTTGAGGCCGACGCCACCATCGACTTCTTCAAGACCGCCGGCTCGGTCACCGTCAGCGTCCTTGCCCCGCAGGGCTGCTCGCTGAACGCGGACACCAACGGCGACAACATCGTCAACTTCACCGATCTGAACACCGTCCTGGCCGCCTTCGGTCAGACCGGCGCGGGCAACCCCGCCGATGTGAACGGCGACGAGGTCGTCAACTTCACCGACCTCAACGCCGTCCTCGCCGAGTTCGGCGCCGATTGCAACTGAGTCGGTCAGAGTAGGTTCCAAGCACCGCCCCGCTCACCCTACCGGGTGACGCGGGGCATTCCGTTTTGCTGTCCCCGTCAAGTGAATCTCCGGGCCTGTGAATTAAGGGAGTTTGTTCCATGCATATTGCGTTCCACGCGGCCGCCGGTCTCGCCCTCGCCGTGTCGTCTGTCGCGCTCGCCGAGACGCCCTCGGTCGTCGTCGACGACATCAAGGCGGCGCTCGTCGAGTCCGACGCCGACACCTCGACCCTCACCCGTTTGGTCATGATGCTGCGCGAGATGGGCGATCACGCCCAGGCCGACGCGCTGCTCTCCGATCTGGCCAAGTCGGGCATCGAGATCGATGTCGTCCACGACTTCGCCAACGGCGATGTCCTCCCGGGGTACGAGGGTGAACGCGGCGGCGTGGGCCCCGACGTCATCGTCGGCGACCTCACCGGCCCCTCGACCTACGGCGTGTCGAACGGCATCGCGGCGTACGCGATCGGCACCACCTCGTGCAACATCGGTGACTTCCGCCTTCTCTGGGTGTCGAACACCAACCAGCACCCGGTGATCGGGCAGAACTTCTACCGCCTCAAGGACGGGATCTTCCAGCAGATCGGCATGTCCCACCTGAAGCACGGCTTCCTCGCGCTGTCGGGTTCGCTCTGCACGCCTTGCCAGGGCCCGGGCGGTTCGCAACTCAGCCCCGGTTGCTCCGACCCGTACTCCTCGGGCCTCAACGGCTCGCAGGGCGGCCTTGGCCCCAAGTGGCAGGTCAACGCCCACACGGGTTTCTTCAATTACCCCTTCGCGAACTTCCCCCACGGGAACAACACGATCGGCCGCCGCCTCCAGGTCAATGTTGACGATGTCAACCCCGCGCTGAACTCCGGCGCGATGTACTGGTCGGAAGGTCACTATGTGACCCCCGACGACGCCGCCGCGGGCAACGCGAACAACAACGCGTCGTACCGCCGCGTCCAGTTCTCGAGCAACTCGTCGTTCAGCGCGTCGTTCATCGGCTCGACGGTGCGCCAGAAGCCCGCGATCCGCGCGTGGAAGGACTTCGACTCCACCGTGAACGAGCAGGATGTCCAGATCCCCGGCGAGGGCCTCTTCATCGTCTCGTCCAAGGCCACCGACAACGGCGACGGCACCTGGACCTACGCCTACGCGATCCACAACCTCAACAGCGACCGCTCCGGCCAGTCGTTCAGCGTCCCGACCGGCGGCGCCACGCTGACCGATGTCGGCTTCCACAGCCCGTTCTACCACTCCGCCGACGGCCCCGGGGGCGTCCCGTACCCGAACACCGACTGGGACTTCGTGGACGCGGCCGGTCACGCCTCGTGGTCCTCCGAGACCTTCGACGAGAACGAGA
>CAYGLT010000123.1:0-4348 GCA_964350875.1 uncultured Phycisphaeraceae bacterium
GGACGGGCCGGGCGTCTGCGCTCTCGGCTCGCTGATCACCCCGACGCGGCCCTCGCGAATCGCCCGCAGATCGAGCGAACGCAGGGGGCCGAGCAGTTCCGTGAGCCGCGACGCGTCGGCGCCGGGCTGGATCAACACGATCGAATCCGGGTCGAGCCGCCTGACATCCTCGGCATCGAACTGCTGATACGGGCGGCCAGCGTCGATGGCCAGCGAGCCGCCGAGCGCCGTGATGATTTCCGCGTGGTACGAGCCGGGGCCGGCAACACCGATCGGGTCGGTCCAGTAGATGGGGAGCATGCGACCCGCGCGTTCCGCGAAGCCAGGTGCGGGACGGGTCGCCTCGTCCAGACGGGCGGCCATCGCATCCGCCGCTGGCGCGGCGTCGGGGCGGCCGAGCAACCCCGGCAATTCCACGATTCCCTGACGGATGTCCGAGAGCGTGAGCATGGGGACTTCGTGAACCTCGAAGTCGCGTGATTCGGCGAAGTCGAGCAGACGTGGGGGGGCGCCCGCCGCCGATTGCTCGAGAAGGACATGGGTCGGATTCAGCCGGAGGAGCGCTTCGTAATCGATCCCGGTCTGGTCGCCCACCGCGGGGAGGTCTTTCGGAGAAAACTCGTCGAATGCGTGCCGCCCGACAAGCGTGTCGCTCAGCCCGATCGCCGCGACCGTCTCGGCCACGCCGGGCGAGAGCGCGACCACGCGGGGGCCGGCAGACGGCTGTGAAGATTCCGTCGGGCCGCAAGCCGGGAGGATCGCGGCCACGACGCACAGAACGAAGATTCCCAAGATGTTGCGCCGCGTGACAGGGGACATCGCTCGGATCGTACCGACGCGCAGGCGTTGCGGCCCCGCGGTCCTTGGCGTACGGTGTCGTGTGGTCGGCGGAGCCGGCCCGGGCGAGCCCATCGGCCGTCCATCACGCAGCGTTCGCGAGGCAAGACGAAAGGAATCGTGCCATGGGCCTGTTGACGAAGTTCTCGACGATTTTCGGCGCCAAGCCGTCGCGGCCCTCGACTCCGCCATCGAGCCAGAACGCGTTCCGCCCGGCGGTCCATCCGCCTGAGAATCCGGTCGAGATCGACATCTCGCGCGACGACGAGTTCACACTGGACGACGAGCCGCGCGAGGACATCCGTCGCCCCGCTGCGCCGCTCGCGCCCGCGCCCAAGTCCAAGGGCGAGATGCTCGCGGAACTCCAGAAGAACTACGCCGAGGTGATGGAACTCATCCGCAAGGTGAGCAACCACCTCGACGAGCAGAACGATCGTTCGATCCGGCTCATGGAGATCGCCGAGCGCATCCCGGAAGCGATCGAGACGCTCCCCGAACTGCGCAACCAGAACGCCGAGATCCTCGTCGCGCTGAAGAGCGCCGCCGACGACACCCGCGCACGCGACGAGCGCGCGGCGGAGTCGCTCGACCTGCTGGTCGACCGCCTCGAAGAAAGCCGCGAGAGCGACCGCGTGCTCGTGGGCACGATGGCGGAGTTTCGCGGCACGCTCCGCGAGATGGCCGACACCAACGAGCAGACGGGCGTCACCCTCTCGGACATGAACCAGCGGAACATGGCCCGCGAGCAGGAACTGCACAGCATCCTGCAACTCACACGCCGGTGGATCACCATCGCGACGGTCGTGGGCGTGGTGCTGGTGATGGTCGCGACGGCGGCGGTCATCATGATCGCCGCGCGGGGCTGATCACACGAACGCCGATCGCACCTTCTCGCCGAATTCGGCGAGCGTCGAGTCCGGATAGAGCGGGAAGGCCCAGGACCTTTCGGCCGCGATCAAGGCGGAGTCATGCGCGCGTTCGGTGTGACGCGCGGCATCGCGGAGTCGGTGCAGTTCGTCGGCGTGGGATTCTCGAGCCGCATCCAGCGATTGGTGCATCGCGCGGAACGCGGCGGCGCGCTGTGGTGAGCGCCGCGGGAGTGACTCGATTTCGCGGAGCAACCGGGATTTGTTCTTGGCGGCGCCCGGATCGCCCAGCATCGCCGGGTCGTGTCGCGCATGGTGAGCGAGCCACTTCGCGTGCGCGACATCCGCGTCGCTGGGAGGCGGCGCCTCCAGCAGCGGGAGCGTCACGGTCGCCGTGGCCATAGTCATCGGTGCGAGCTCCTCGCCCAGCCAGTCCCGCGCGAGTTGCTCCGTGATGCGGTCGTAGACCCACCCCCCGGCGCCGTGGATGAAGAGGTCGCACCCGACGAGTCGCACGAGCAGAGTCATGAACAGAGCGCGGGGCGCGAGCGTGTCGAGCGCAGCGCAGTCGAGTTCCTCTTCGTAGACGCGCCGGCGCGGCGAGTTCGGCGCCAGCGCCCAGAGCGGCAACTCGTACCGATCGGCGGCGAGAGACATGATGAGCGGCGCCATCCGCGCGCCGGGATGGGCCGCGACGGCGGCGTTGTACCGCTCGACGAACGCCAGCGGATCGGCCCGCATGCGACCCACGAGTTCGCGGAACAGGTCGGTCCGCGCGAGCCGCGTCGCCAGAAGCGGCGCGCCCGCGATGCCGATGTCGCGCATCAACTCGAACGACGCGAGCGCGGATTGTTCGGCCAGAGAAGACGCGTCGGCGTGCGCGTCCAGCGCACCGGAAATGCGGCGCACACCGGCGTCGATGAACGGCCAGTCGTCCGCGTCATTCTCGATCCGAAGCGGACCCTGCGCGGGGACGCAGCCCGCGGGAACGCCCGCCGGGGCGGCGTCAAGCAGCCGAACCATGCGACGACCGAGAGCGCCCTGCTCGCGCCGGGTGGGGATCTCGATCGCGCCCGGATCGGTCTCGTCCTGGTCGACAACCAGGAACGACGCGTGCGCGCCGTGCGTGTCGGCCACCGCCGATGCCGCGATGTACTTCGCGAGCACGCCCGGGTGAACCATCAGCGGCTGGTGCCCGGTCATCACGATCGGGCGGTCAGTGGGGAGTCCGAGTTGCGATCTGAAGCGAAGCGAACGATCGTCACGGCGCGCAGTGTTCCAGCGGTCGCGCATCAGCCCCACCCAGCGGTCCGGGCGCGGCTCGGCGGACCACTCCAACCGCTGCGCGGCGGGGTTCTTCACGCGTCCGCGCACCCCGCGTGGGCCTTGACGCCGTCGAGCGCGTTCTTCGGGAGACTGCCCGCGAATTTGTTGAGTTCGCAATGGAGAACCTCGCGGTAGTGCGCGATGCGCACCGCGGGGTCGTCGAGCGGCCCGCCGAAGGTCCGGTTGGGGTCGTTGTAGATCAATCGGACGGGGATCTCCCGCACTCGCAGTCCCGCGGCGATGGCGCGGACCCACAGTTGGAGCGGCATCGCGTAGCCGTCGACATCGAGTTTGATCTTCGAGAGCGTCGAGACGCGGTAGGCCTTGAAGCCGCAGAACGCGTCGGTGATCGAAAGCCCGAGACGCTCGTTGAGTTCCTTGGTGATCTCGCCGTTGATCGCGCGGCGCTGGGCAGGCGGCGCATCGTCGCCTTCGTAGACCTGCAGGTAGCGCGAGCCGCTGATGACATCGGCGTCGTCCTTGCGGATCGCCTCGATGAAGCGGGGGATCGCGGCGGGCTCATGCTGCTCGTCGCAATCCATCGTGATGACCCAGTCGTACCCGTCCACCTCGGCCCAGCGGAACGCGTCCTGGAGCGACCGGCCGTAGCCGCGGTTCGTGGCGTGGCGGATCACCTCGACGGGGAAGCGGGGGAGCAGGCAAGGCGTGGCGTCGGAGGAGCCGTCGTCGACGACGAGGACATGGTTCGCGTAGCGGAGCGTTTCCGCGAGGACGCGTTCGACATGTTTTTCTTCGTTGTATGTGGGGATCGCGACAAGGGTGCGCATGCAGCGGGGCCTCTGAAAGTGGTGGGCGGCGCCTCCACGAGAGATCAATTCAACATGATGGTATGGCTTCGGGCCCGAAAGGTTCCCCGGATTCAGCGAGGAGCCGAGATCGGCTCCAGGCCGCTGGCCCTGAGCGTGTCGGTCGCGATGTTCCAGTACACCGGGTTCCGCGCGATGAGCGGCGAGCCCACCTGAGGATCGAACAGCGTCACGACATTCCCGAGCGCCGGGAACGCCTCGATGGTGCTCTGAAGAGGCGAGTAGATCAGACGATCGGCGATCATCTGGCGACGGCCCGAGCGCACATACACGGCGCCCGACGCCTCGACGCGATCGACCTGCATCTCACCGTTCTCGGGCGGCGCGATGGCCGAGACACGCTCGGCCTCGAGTTCGACGGTCTGCGTCGCGTCGAGCGGGAGGTGCCGCACAAGCACCGCGTTGGTGATGGTCGCGTCGCCGGTCGCCTGCGATGCCGCCAGGGCGCCCTGCCACTCGAACATCGTCGTGCCGCGCGACGAAGCGCCGCCG
>CAYGLT010000124.1:0-4345 GCA_964350875.1 uncultured Phycisphaeraceae bacterium
GATCGACGAGGCGATGACCGAACGCACCAGCCGCGCGCTGGGCGGGGACTGAAGCGCTACGCCAACTCGCCCGTGAGGGAGATCGCGTTGCTCCCCGTGACCTTCACCTTGACGATGCGGCCCACGAAGTCGGCGGCCGATCGCTCCGGGGGGCAATCGAAGTGGACGATCGCGTCGCCGTCGGTTCGCGCGGAGAGTTGCGTCGTGCCCGCCGCGGGGGATTCCTCGACGACGGTCGCGGCCCTGGGGTCGCGGCCGCCGATGGTGAGCGAGACTCCCCCGCCGGCTGCGGCGCGCTTCTCGCGCTTCGCCTGGCGGATGCTCACGCCCTCGACCATCGCGTCGAAGGTCATGCCCACGAGTTCCGCCATAACGCGCTCGCTGACGGTCGACTGGAGCGCGAGCATCGCGTTGTTGCGCCGGCGCTTCACCTCGTCGGGGATGTCGTCGATCATCTTGTCGTACGCGACGGTTCCGGGGCGGGGCGAGTACTTGAAGATGAACGCGCTCTTGTAGTTCGCGCGCTCGATGAGGCGCATGGACGCCTCGTGGTCTTCCTCGGTCTCGGTGCAGAAGCCGACGATCATGTCGCCGCTGACCATGAGCGGGCGGCCGATCTCGGGCTGGTGCAGGATCGAGCGTGCGCGGTGGAGGAACTCGTCGTACTCGGCGACGGTGTACCCCCGGTTCATCTGCTTGAGCATGCGGTCCGATCCGCTCTGCGCGGGGACATGCAGGTAGCGGCAGATGCGCGGGTGGTCGCGGATGACCTCGAGCACATCGTCCCCGAAGTCGCGGGGATAACTCGTGACGAAGCGCAGCCGCTGGATCGCGGGGACCTCGTCGTGGATGCGCGCGAGCAGGTCGGCGAAGGTGGTGACGCGATCGCCCGCGAACGCGTCGCGGTTGTGCGAGCCCTTGTAGGTGCGTCCCTTCTGGGGCTGGACGATCCCCCCCACCGTCACGGCGGCGCCGTGCTCGAAGCGGTAGTGATTCACGGTCTGCCCGAGGAGCGTGACCTCGAGGACACCAGCGTCGGCGAGGCGCTTGCACTCGTCGATGATGTGGTCGGGCGGGCGGTGCATCTCGGCGCCGCGCGTGTGGGGCACGACGCAATAGGTGCAGAACTTGTTGCACCCTCGCGTGATGCGGACATACGCGCTGCCGGCGCCGTCGGTGGGCGATACGGCGCGTGAGAGGTCGAGCAGTTCGAGGGTGTCACCGGCGGCGGCGAGCGTTCCCGACCGGCGCGACGCGGCGCCCTGAAGCGCGACCTGTTTGGCCGAGCGGAGGTTCTTCGGTCGGTCGGAATCGACGCGCATCGCTTCGCGGGTGCGCACGGCGTTGTCGAGCAGGGACGGGAGTTTGTCGAGTTCCGCCGGGCCGCACAGAATGTCGACCTGAGGCATGCGGTGGAGCAGATCGACGCCGTCGCGTTCGGCCATGCATCCGAGCACACCCACGACGACATGGGGCTCCTCGACCTTGCGGAGTTTGACCTCGCCCAGGCGGCTCCAGACCTTCTGCTCGGCGTGCTCGCGCACGGAGCAGGTGTTGTAGAGCACGACATCGGCGTGGTCGGGCGAATCGACGAAGCGGTAGCCCAGCGCGCGCAGAGCGCCCGAGACCAACTCGGAGTCGAGTTCGTTCATCTGGCAGCCGAAGGTTTCGAGGAAGACGGACTTCTGCGCGCTCATGACGGAAGAGTGTAGGGGCGGGCGGGGTGCGAAAAAAAGAACGGGCCGCCCGAATGGTCGAGCGGCCCGTCAGAGTGTCACTAAGTGCTGAGACTGTGCGAACGGTCTTAGTTGCCGTTCTGGCCCCAGGTGGTCTTGCCGTCCCAGGTGGCGCCCATGTCCCAGTCGCCGGCGGCGGTGCCGTCAGCGCCGACGGCGGAGAGATCATCGATGCCGGTCGCCCACTGGCGGAGGTAGACATTGGAGCGGTTGCCGGGCTCGTCGTTGAAGTTCTCAGCGACCTCCCAGTCCTCGTCATAGAAGATGTTGTCCGGGACCTGCTCCTCGGCGTCGGCGGCGCCGCCGCCCGAGTACGCGAAGCGGATGTTGGAGGGGGCGGGGGTGCCGGAGAACTCGACGTGGTTGTCGTTGAAGCCGATGTTGCCCGACCAGCTGCGCTTGCTGCCGTGGATCAGGAGGGTGATCGACTGGTAGCCCTGCTGGGTGAGGTTGCCGCCGCCGCCGCCGCCGGAACCCTCGGGGGTGCCGAGGAGCTTCCAGGTCTGGTTGATGCGGTTGCCCTGGCCGCCGACATCCTCGATGTAGACGGGGCCACGGTTGGAGATGACGGGCTGGGTGGCGCTGTAGGTCGCGGCCCAGTAGCGCGAGAGGCGCGGGCCGGCGATCGGGGTGTGCGCGTACGAGAAGTTCGAGCCGTCGCCCGCGTTGACGATGTCGTCCTTGCGGTTGCCGCCGCCGACCTGACCGATGTTCGGGGCGTTCCAGCTGCCGTCGTTCACGTCACGGGTGCCGATGAACGCCGGGTCCCACAGCGCGCGCTGGGGGTTGTTGGCGATGGCGGGAGCGCTGGTCTCGAAGTTGGGGTCGGGACGGATCGAGCCGTCGGCCTCGGCGGGGCTGACGCACTGCTCGGGGACGACCTGACCGTCGGCGATGAGGATCGCGAAGGCGGCGCCGGAGCGGTTCTTGTTCTCGACATCGTCCTCGGTGGTGTTGGACTCGCCCTCTTCGTTGCCTTCGGTGTAGTCGAAGCGATCGAAGACGCTGGGACGGGGGTAGAAGTCACCGTTGTCCTGAGCGAAGTTGAGGAGCGCACGCTGCATTTCGCGGACTTGCGTGCCGTCGGTGAGCTGCTGGGCCTGCCTGCGAGCGCGGCCGAGGGCCGGGAGCAGGATACCGATGAGCAGCGCGATGATCGAAACGACCACCAGCAGCTCGATCAGCGTGAAGCCCGCCCGCTTGTTCTGGGCAGAAACATTCATGGGACATTCTCCTGACTGACTGGAGGGCGTTCCGCCTGTCCGCTCCGGCACGCGCCGGCAACCGACCTTCGGCTCGCCCTGGCTTGAAAAACCCGAATCACGGGGAACAACCAAGGGCCTGTTGAGGATCCCGTCCGGATACGCGACATCGCGACACCCGAGCAACGATCCTCGCATGCACCACCGACGGACTCAGAGCGAAGCCAAATCGGACATTCGCCCATACTCGCCGGGACCGCTCGCCTAACAGACGGACGAGCTTCAGATTGTGGTTGGTGCGGGAGGCCCCTGAATCACTCAACGGCGAACGCCGTCTTCAATCAGGGCATGGTGAACTGCATATGGGGCAACAGACGCACCGGTTCAGGATGTCTGTAGCATGGCGCTACGCAGAACAATACGCGGGCCGAGGCCGCGAGGTTCGAGAATTCTCCCCTCTCGCGATCCCGAAACCCTAATTTCATACAACCATCTGTCGGAGAAGGACATGCACCGATATTCCGCCTCACGGGCCTCGAGACGGCTCGAGGAACTGGGCATCTCGCTCGATACCCCCGCCAAGCCCGTGGCGGCCTATGTCCCCGCCCTCATCCAGGGCGATCTCCTCTTCGTCAGCGGCCAGATCCCCGTCCGCGACGGCGAGTTGCTCGCCCACGGCGTCGTCCCCGGCCAGGTGTCCGTCGAGACCGCCATCGAGTGCGCCCGCCAGTGCACCGTCAACGGGCTCGCCGCCGCCAACGCCGCGCTTCGCGGCCCGACGCGCGCGGGCATCGACGAGATCGAGCGGGTCATCCGCGTCGGGTGCTGGGTCGCCTGCGAGCCGGGGTTCCCCGAGCAGCCGCGCATCGCCAACGGCGCCAGCGAACTGCTCATCGAAGTCTTCGGGAATTCCGGCCGTCATGTGCGCGCCGCGGTCGGCGCCATCTCGCTCCCGCTCAACGCGCCGGTCGAGATCGAGTTCCTTTTCCAACTGCGCGCCGAACCGCCGAGCACCGACATATGAGCGACACACCACAGATCGGAAAGCAGGGCTGGCTCGACCTCACCGTCCCGAACGCGGAAGAAGTCCGCGCGTTCTACGAGAAGGTGATCGGCTGGACGAACGCCCCCGTCGACATGGGCGGGTACAACGACTTCTGCATGATGCCCCCCGGCGCGAAGGAAGGCGACATGCCCACCGCCGGCGTGTGCCACGCGCGAGGGGGAAACGCCGACATCCCGCCCGTATGGATGGTCTACTTCGTCGTCGCCGACCTCGACGCGAGCCTGCGCGAGGTCGAATCGCTCGGGGGCGCGGCGATCACTCCCATCAAGACGATGGGCAAGTCGCGCTATGTGATCATCAAGGACCCCGCCGGCGCGGTCTGCGCGCTGTATCAGCAGTGA
>CAYGLT010000125.1:0-4345 GCA_964350875.1 uncultured Phycisphaeraceae bacterium
GATCTCGAGGCGGTCGAGGGTCTCGATGTCGGAGTGGAGGTAGCGGACCTTCAGGCCCTGCTCGTCGAGGTAGCCGGCGAGTTGCTCGCAGAGCCGCTTGGTGACGGCGGTGACGAGAACACGCTCGCCGCGCGCGATGCGTTCCTTGCACTGTTCGAGGAGGTCGGGGACCTGCCCCCGCGCGGGTTTGATCTCGACGATCGGGTCGAGAAGACCGGTCGGGCGGATGACCTGCTCCGCGACATCGCCCTCGGTGCGTTTGAGTTCGTACGGCCCTGGCGTGGCGCTGACATACAGGCACTGGGGGACGATCCGCTCGAACTCGTCGAACTTGAGCGGGCGGTTGTCGAGCGCGCTGGGCAGGCGGAAGCCGTGCTCGACGAGCGTGGTCTTGCGCGCGCGATCGCCGTTGTACATCGCGGAGATCTGGGGGATGGTGACATGGCTCTCGTCGATGATGAGGAGCCAGTCGTTCGGCGTGCCGCCCTCGAGTTCGGCGGACTTGCGCAGGTAGTCCATGAGGGTGTACGGGCGCTCGCCCGGGAGGCGGCCGTCGAAGTAGCGCGAGTAGTTCTCGACGCCCGGGCAGGTGTGGACCTCTTCGAGGAGTTCGAGGTCGTACTTGGTGCGCGCGAGCAGGCGCTGGGCTTCGAGGAGTTTGCCCTCGTGGCGCAACTGCATCACGCGTTCGTCGAGTTCGGCGCGGATCGACGCGATCGTGGCCTGCAGCGTGTCGGCGGGGGTGACATAGTGAACGGCGGGGAAGATGAAGAAGCGCTTTTCGTCGGCGAGGATCTCGCCCGTGAGCGGGTTGATGAACTGGATGGCCTCGACCTCGTCGCCGAAGAGTTCGAATCGGACGGCGAACTGCTCGTAGGCGGGGAAGAGTTCGATGACATCGCCGATCACGCGGTATGTGCCGCGCTTGAAGTCGATGTCGGAACGCTGGTACTGCATGTCGGCGAGGCCGAGCAGGAACTCGCGGCGGTTGATGGTCTGCCCGATTTGCACGGGCATGACCTTGTCGCGGTACGCGTCGGGCGAGCCGAGGCCGAAGATACAGGAGACGGACGCGACGACGACGGTGTCGCGGCGCGAGAGCAGGTTGCTGGTCGCGGCGAGGCGGAGCCGGTCGAGGTCGTCGTTGCGCGAGGAATCCTTCTCGATGTAGATGTCGCGCTGGGGGATGTACGCCTCTGGCTGGTAGTAGTCGTAGTAGGAAACGAAGTACGAGACGGCGTTCTTGGGGAAGAGGTCGCGCATCTCCTCGTAGAGTTGCGCGGCGAGGGTCTTGTTGTGGCTGATGATGAGCGTCGGGCGCTGGAGCGCCTGGATGGTGTGCGCCATCGTGAAGGTCTTGCCCGTGCCGGTGGCGCCGAGCAGCACGACGGCGGGCTCGTTGCGCTTGAAGCGGTCGACGATCCCGGCGATGGCCGTGGGCTGATCACCCGTGGGCTTGAACGGAGAGACGATCTCGAAGGGGCGCGACTCGAATCCCATGGGCGAGTCTAGGTTTCGTCAGCCCCGGACCACGGCGAGCAGGTCGCGCGGGGTGCGTTTCGCGAGGGAGCGGAGCGGGACGGAGGCGGCGAAGAGCGCGAGGGTGACCAGCGCGGCGCAGCCGATGAGCATCGGTCCGAAAGGCGGGCTGAGGTGGAGGTCGAGCCCGGCGAGCAGGCGGTTCATCCGCGCGGCGCCCCAGGCGTGCTGGAGACCGAGCGCCGAGCCGAGCACGCATGCGGCGATGGCGATGATGAGGACCTCGGCGAGGATGAGCCGCGTGACGAGCCCCTTGTCGGCGCCGATGGCGCGCAGCACGCCGAACTCGAAGCGGCGGGCATCGATGCCCGCGACGACGATGTTGCCAACGCCCAGACACGCGATGCCCATGGCGCCGATGGCGACGAACGACATGACGCGCAGAGTGCCGCCCCCGACATTGTTGATGAGGTCCTTGATCTCGCGGCCCGACCCGACGACGAGGAGTGATGAACCCAGCGCAGCGCGGATCTGCTTCATGGCCTCGCGATCGGTGACGGAGTCGTCGAGTTCGATCTGGATGAGGTTGACGGTGTCGACGCCGAAGAGGCGGTCCATGTCGGCGCGCGTGCCGAACACGGCGTGGATGGCCTGCGAGTAGTACTCCTGCCCGATGTCGAAGTACTTGCTGGCGATGTCGAGCCCGGGCGAGGAGATGACGCCCGCGATCTCGAAGGTGTGATCGACGCCGTTGTGGTTGACGGTGTAGGTGTCGCCCACGCCGTAGCCGCGCGCGATCTTGAACTCGCGGGCGACGAGGATGGCGTTGCCCTGCTGGAGTTTCGGGAGCGCGGTTTCGGGCGAGCCCTCGTCCCAGGTGAGGCGCGTCATGTCGAAGAACGGCTCGGGCTCGAACGCGATGAAGGAGGTCTTCATCGGGCTGAGCGCGCGGACGCCGAACTCGGAGTCGATGCGCAGGAGCGATATCGCGCAGGTCTGCTCGACGAAGGGGAGATCGTCGACGCGTGCGCGGGCGGCGTCGTCGATGCCCAGCCACCCGTGCGCGAAAGCGTCGGGGAACTGGATGCGGTCGGCCCATCCAAGGAACGCGCGGCCCTCGGTCCACAGCGCGGTCATCATCGCGAGCCCGACCATCAGGGCGGCGGCGGTGAACCCGTTGCGGAACGGTGTCGCGAGCACGCTCGAGCGAATGAGGTTGCGCGGGAGATTGAACGCGCGCTCGATGAGGGGCGAAAGGGCGACGGCGATCAGCGCAGCGACGGGCGGCCCGATCAGGAAGTACCCGACCATCATCAGGGGGAGCGCGGTGGTCGTGTAGAGCCAGAAGAGCGTCTGCCCGTCGGGCGCGAGGATGACGATGAGGGCCTGCGCGGAGAGGAACACGAGCGCGATCGCGAACGAGAGCACGAGCGTGCGTGTGCGCGGCTTGACAGCGCGGGACGCCAGCGCCTGGAGCGGGCGAACGCGGGATGCGCTCCACGCGGGCCACGACGCGCCGAGCAATCCGGCGAAGAGCGCGCCGAAGATCGCGAGGGCGAGCCCGAACCACGAGAGGACGAACCCCGCGGGGAGGCGGTCGCGGAAGATGGTCGCGAGGCAGAACGCGAGGAAGGCGCCGAAGGGGGCGCCGAGGACACCGCCGATCAGCCCGACGATGGCGCCCACGATGAACTGGGAGCGGCCGAGTTGGCCGCGGGCGGCGCCGATGCAGCGCAGCATCGCGAGTTCGCGCGTGCGTTCGGAGAGGTTGGTCGTGAGCCCGGTGAGGATGATGAACGCCGCGCAGATGAAGGTGAGGACGGCGGCGATGAGCAGTCCGAAACGCGAGGATTCGACGGAACGGTCGAGGCCGCTGGTGAGGCGCTCGGTGGGCTGGACGATGAGGGTGTCGGGCAGGTCGGCGGGCGGCTCGATGGTCGACGCGTTGTCGGGATCGCGCAGCGCGATGTCGATCTGGTCGATGCGGTTGGGTTCGGAGGTGATGGCGCCGAGATCGTCGATGGTGACATACGACTCGAAGCGGTGCGCGGCGGAGAGCGTGCCGATGGGCTGGCGTTCGAGCACGCCGACCACGGTGAGGGTGATGGGCTCGCCGAAGCGTTCGACATCGAGGGTGTCGCCGACCTGCGTGTTGAGTTCCTCGGCGAGGGCCTGGTCGATGACGATCTCGCCGTCGGCGTCGAGGCGGCGGCCTTCGCCGACCGCGAGCGCGCGGAGCGCGTACTCGGAGGGCGGGTCGATGCCGTGGCCGATGGCGACGGCGCGGAGTTCGGACCCGGGGTTGTAGAGGGGGATGGGGCCGCGTGCGCGGGGGGCGGCGATCTTGGCGTCGGGCCACGCGCGGACGATGTCGAGGGCGGCGGCGTCGAAGGGCTTGTCGTTGACGGCGCGGATGCGTACATCCGCTGCGCCGACCGTTGCCTCGACGCGGTGCGCGAGGGTCGCCGTCACGGTGCTGCTCGCGCAGGCGACAGCGGCGATGAGCGCCGAGGCGAGGGCGACCGCGAGGGAGAGCAGCGCGGTGCGCTTACGCCGTCCGTCCAAACTGTTGAGCGCGAGTCGCCAGGCGGGCGGCATCGAGGTTCTCGGCTTGGATGTTGAGGCGGCCCGCGACCCGGCCGTCGTGGAGGATGAAGGCCTCGCGGCAATGGGCGGCGGCGGCGGGCTCGTGCGTGACCATCACGATGGTGATGTCGTTGTCGCTCGCGAGCGACGCGAGGAGCGACCAGAGGATCTCGGAGTTCTTCGAGTCGAGCGCGCCGGTGGGTTCGTCGGCGAGGATGACCTTGGGGGAGAAGAGCAGGGCGCGCGCGATGGCGACGCGCTGCTGCTCGCCGCCCGAGAG
>CAYGLT010000126.1:0-1568 GCA_964350875.1 uncultured Phycisphaeraceae bacterium
CTGCTACAGTCGCCCCTCCCATGACCTCAGAAAGCCCCACAAAGCTGATCCTGCTCTGCCCGGGCCAAGGCGCACAACGCGTCGGCATGGGCAAGGACTGGTTCGACGCCGCCCCCGAGGCCGCCCAGACCTTCGCGTCGGCCGACCAGCACCTCTCCCACGAGCGCTTCGCCGGGACCCTCAGGGGCCGCACGCTCTCGGATATCTGCTTCCGCGGCCCCGAAGAAGAGGTGAACCGGACCGATGTCGCCCAGCCGGCGATCTTCGTGTCCTCGGCCGCGTGCTGGCAGGCCCTCGTCGCCCGGGGCATGGACCCGACCTGCATCGCCGCCGCCGCCGGGCTCTCGCTCGGCGAGTACACCGCCCTCTACCTCGCGGGCGCCCTGTCGTTCCCCGACGCGCTGACCCTCGTCGCGCTGCGCGGCCGCGCGATGCAGGACGCCGCCGAAGCCAGCAAGGGCTCGATGGTCGCGCTGATCGGCGCCGACGACGCGCAGGCCCAGAAGGTCTGCGACGACACGCTGGCATCGCTCGGCTCGGGCGAGATCCTGGTCCCCGCGAACTACAACGCGCCGGGGCAGATCGTGCTCTCCGGCACCGCCGACGCCTGCGCCAAGGCCGTCGAGGTCGCGAGCGCGTCGAGTCTGCGCGCGACGGCGCTGTCCGTCGCGGGCGCGTTCCACTCGCCGCTCATGCAGCCCGCGGCCGACCGGCTCGCCGAGGCGCTGAACGAGGTCGAGATCAACGCGCCGCGCTGCCCGGTCGTCTCGAATGTCACGGGCGTTCCCCACGGGACCGGCCCGGACGAGGGCAAGGACATCGTCGAGTCGATCAAGAGCCGGCTCGTCGAGCAACTCACCGCGCCGGTGCGCTGGTCCCAGTCCTGCCAGTGGATGATCGCCAACCTGCAGGGCGATCTGCACGAACTCGCGCCCGGGAAGGTCCTCGCGGGCCTCATGCGCCGCATCGATCGATCAGCCAAGGTGACTTCCCATGATGAACCGAGCAACTGACGCGATGACACGAACGAGCATCCATTCCGCGCTCGCCGTCGCGCTCCTCGCTGGAGGCGTGTCGCTCAGCGCGTGCAAGAAGGAGGAGCCCCCTCCCCCGCCGCCGCCCCCTGCGCGCAAGGTCGCGCAGAAGGTCGATGCGCAGTCGTTGGTTTCCGACCCGCGCGTGCAGTTCCCTCAGGAGAACGCGCCGACCAACGAGTCGCTCGCTCGCGCCGTCGCGGACCTGGCGTCCGCGCTCGCCAGCGGGGACAACGCCGCGTTCGCGCTCCACCTCGACGGGCCGAGCAAGCAGGTTCTGGCCGAGCAGGTCGCCAACGGCTCGTGGGCACGCGAGACCGCGAACATCGAGGTCGTCCGAGTGATCGCGCTGAACGCCGACGGCGAATCCGCGAGCGTCACGCTCGCCGTGCAGGACCCGCGCGGCGCCTACCTTCTCGGCTGGAAGGCCGTGGGCAACGGCGAGGACTGGACCTTCGGCGGCGCGCAGTCGCCCGACACCCGCGCCCCCCGCGCTTCGGACCTCGACAACGCCGTCGCCGCGCCGGAAGCGTC
>CAYGLT010000126.1:1668-4302 GCA_964350875.1 uncultured Phycisphaeraceae bacterium
CGCCGCGTGAGCGAAGCAAGCAATCAGAAACGCGTCGCCTTCATTACCGGCGCCAGCCGGGGCATCGGCGAGGCCATCGCCCTGCGTCTCGCGAAGGACGGGCGGCGCGTCATCCTCGCCTCGCGCAGCGAAGGCCCGCTGAAGGAAGTCGCCGCGCGCATCGACGAGGCCGCCGGCGCAGGCTCCGCGGGCGTCGTCGCGGTGGATGTCGGCGATCCCGCCGCGCTCCAGGCGGCGATCGACGGCGTGGTCGAGCGCGAGGGCCGGCTCGATGTGCTCGTGAACAACGCGGGCATCACGCGCGACGGCCTGCTCCTGCGCATGAGCGATGACGACTTCATGGATGTCCTGCGCGTGAACCTGCAGAGCGCGTTCGTCGCCTGCCGCGCCGCGGCCCGCGCGATGATGCGCGGCAAGTTCGGGCGCATCGTGAATATCGCGAGCACCTCGGGCGTGGTCGGCAACGCGGGGCAGGCCAACTACGCGGCCGCGAAGTCCGGCCTGATCGGTTTCACCAAGACCGTCGCGCGCGAACTGGGCGCCAAGGGGATCACCGCGAATGTGGTCGCCCCCGGGTTCATCCAGACCTCGATGACCGAATCGCTCCCGGATTCGGTGAAAGACAAGGTGATGGAGGCCATGGCGGTCCGCCGCCTGGGCAACCCCGAGGACATCGCCGCAGCCGTCGCCTACATGACATCCGACGAGGCCGGTTTCCTCACAGGGCAGGTGCTCTGCGTGGACGGCGGCCTGACCATGTGCTGAGAATCGTGCCCAAAGAGGGCGAGACCCGCTCTTGGCGGATTCGCTCGCCAAATCTATACTTGGGGCTGTCCGCAAGGATTTCACCGGGCGACCGGAGACGAGCGGCCAGCCAAACGCCCATCACCTCGCTGGAGGCAGTGCCATGACCGAAGCCGAAATTGAATCGAAAGTGATCGACATCGTCGCCGAGCAGATGGGCGTCGAGAAGTCCGAAATCACGCGTGAGACGAGCTTTGTGAACGACCTCAACGCCGACTCCCTCGACACCGTCGAGTTGGTCATGGAGTTCGAGGACGCGTTCGACACCTCGATCCCCGACGAGGAGGCCGAGAAGATCGGCACCGTCGGCGCCGCCATCAGCTACATCAAGACGGCGATGGCTCAGAAGGCCTGATCCCGGTCCACCAACGCACTCACCCCCGACGCCACCCCAGAAGGCCGCTTCGGCTGCCGTGCGTCCATCGCCACCCGTCTCTGTCGCGCGAGAGCCCATGGCCCAGCACACCAGAACCCGTCAGCACCCGCAACGGGTGGTCATCACCGGCACGGGAGCCATCACCAACCTCGGGAACGACGCCTCCAGCACCTGGGACTCCATGGTCTCGGGTCGCTCGGGCATCACACGCATCCAGGGCGAGGGCTTCGACCGCTGGGCCGCCGACTGGGCCGTCAAGATCGCCGGGCAGATCCACGACTTCGACCCCGCGATGCGCATCGACAAGCGCGAGGCGCGACGCCTTGACCGCTTCTCGCAACTCGGCGTCACGGCCGCTATCGAGGCCGTCGAGAGCAGCGGCATCGACTTCTCCAAGGAAGACCCCACGCGATGCGGCGCCGTCATCGGCTCGGGCGTGGGCGGCATCCAGACCATCGAGCAGGGCGTGATCCTGCTCGCCGAGAAGGGCCCGGACCGCATCAGCCCGTTCACCGTCCCGCGGCTGATGATCAACGCCGTCGCGGGCGATGTCTCGATCCGCTTCGGGCTCCAGGGCCCCACCAGCGCGCACGCCACGGCCTGCGCGTCGTCGGGCAACTGCATCGCCGACGCGGTCGCCACCATCCGCCGTGGTGAGGCGGATGTCATGCTCGCGGGCGGCGCCGAGGGCGCGGTCAGCCCGATCTGCCTCGCGGCGTTCATGACCATGCGCGCCCTCTCGACGCGCAACGACGAGCCCGAGAAGGCCTCGCGCCCCTTCGACAAGGACCGCGACGGGTTCGTGCTCTCCGAGGGCGCCGCCGTGGTGGTGCTCGAGTCCGAAGAGCACGCCAAGGCGCGCGGCGCGACGATCCTCGCCGAACTCGCGGGCTTCGGCATGTCCACCGACGCGAGCCACATCACCGCCCCCGACGCCGAAGGCCGCGGCGCCACGCGCTCCATGACCTGGGCGCTCGAGGACGCCGGGCTCAGCCCGACCGATGTCGACTACATCAACGCGCACGGCACGAGCACGCCCCTGGGCGACGCCGCAGAGGTCGCGGCCGTGTTCAATGTCTTCGGCGATCACGCGCGCAAGAGCAAGTCGGGCCGACTGCTCATGTCGAGCACCAAGTCGATGCACGGGCACACGCTCGGCGCATCGGGCGCCGTCGAGATGCTCGCGTGCATCAACGCGCTGCGCAACGGCGTCGCGCCCCCGACGATCAACCTCGACAACCCCGAGGAAGCGTTCGACATCGACCTCTGCGCGCACACGCCGCGCGAGCGGGCCATGAAGGTCGCGCTCAACAACACCTTCGGCTTCGGGGGTCACAATGTGACCATCGTGCTGAAGCGTTACGAGGGGTAAGAGCCCTCCCCCCTCACACCACGGCGTCGATCTTCGTCGCCAGGTCGAAGTCCTTCTCCGTGATCCCGCTCGCGTCGTGCGT
>CAYGLT010000127.1:0-4287 GCA_964350875.1 uncultured Phycisphaeraceae bacterium
GCGCGGGAGTATGCCGGCACGCCGAGGAGCTGCCGCTCGCGCCCGATCGACGACCCCGTTCCGTGCGGGCGCCTACGATCAACCGGCGTCCTTCCGCCCACGGTTCCGGCTTCGACGCGCAATGTCGTACCGGGTCGCGATAATCATCCCGTGGTTCAACTCATTCAGCCTCACGTCTCACGACGCGAAGCGGATCGTCGCGCTGAGCAGTGGGTTGACGGTCTCAATAGATCTGCCGCGGTCGGAACGCGACATCATGTCGTGCCGAGGTTCGTACTGGCGAGATTCGCGGATCGCGGGCAGGTGCGCGTACGCCGTAGATCGGATGGCGTGCCATCTTTGCGAGCAATCGAGGATCTGGCGATTCGCGACTTCTACACGGCTGTGTCTAGCGACGGACTCGACTCGGGTCTGGAGTCCTTGTTCAGCGTCGTCGAGGGCGATGTGGCACGAATCTTGAAGCATCACTTAGACGCGCGGGGGTTCGTTCGCGCGCGTCCCTTCAGTCCCGAGGAACGAGCGACACTCGACGCATTCGTAGCGCTTCAGCAAGTCCGCGGGATGCGCACGCGGCGGCTGATCGAGATGATGACCGACTACACGGTCAAAATCCTCAACCAGGACAAGCTGACAGCGGCTGACGCGCGCGATCTCGAGTTCGTGCCGCATCCGAATGACCATCTCAAGATGCTCGGCCCAATCGCCGACCGCCTTGAGGGCGCGCTCAAACTTCGCGCCCTCGCGATCGTGAGGCTCGACCAACCGTTGCTGGTGACCGGAGACGAGCCAGTCGTAGTTGTTTCACCTCCGGCTGACGAGGGCCAGGACCCCCGACCCGCAGCAGACACAGCTTTGTTGGGGCGAGTGGGAGGTGGTTGGGCGGGAGCCGAAGCGACTCTCATGTCGCTGTCACCGTCAGCGGCGTTGGTGTATGGCTCGGCGGGTTCCTGGGCGATGCCGTTCGAGTGGCGCCTGAACGCCGATGACGCGCACGAGTTCGCGACGGCCTATAACGAACACGTCATGACGGCGTCAGTCGACTGGGTCGCAGCGAGCCCGAGGCATCCGTCGTTCATGAGTACACCAATGCCACCAGCAGCGGGCATCCTCCGAGTCAATGACTGGGGATCGGATGCTGCGGACCATATCAACGCAGCGCTCGCGAAGCGACCTATCCGTCGGGTTCGTGCCGCGGACATCGCCGACGTCATCCCTGAATAGCTTGATCGCGCCACCCGTATGGCGGATCGCATGTCCAGCTGCGACAGCGCGTCGCTGACGATTGTCGGTACTGACGGTTCCCGAATGCCGCGGACGATGTGATGGTGGCCGTGGCGGGTGCTTGCAGAAGGATGCGGGCCCGAGGACGATCAGCTCCTCGAGGTTCCTGTCGGCGAGGAGTCCTTCTCGGAGGACGTAGCGGTCAAGGCGGACGCCGAACCAGGCTCGAGTGCCCGCCAGCCCGTCTTCCGCGCCGACATGGGGGACCCCGTTTGGAAACCGATGCGGGCAGCGGCCTTCGCGCCACAAACGAACTCATGGCGGGACCCATCACTCATCGCAGGACGCCGAGGAACTCTGCGCAGTGGTCCCGACCGCAAACGGAAGCCGTGGAGAGTAACGAAGGAGGTAGCCGTGTCGCCGCGTACCGTAGTGCGAGCGCCTCAGCGTGCGTCCAAAGAGCACGCTCCCCGGTAACTTAGGCAACATCATCCATAGACGACACCTGAGCGGCAAGGAACGGTGATGCAGCGTGAGCGACCTTGAGTCGGAGCTTGAAGCGGCGAGGCGGACGATCTCGACGGACAGCTACCCGATGAGTGTCGGGGAGCTCACAAACATGTATACGGATGGCGACCTGATCATCCGTCCCCCGTTCCAGCGCCTGTTTCGCTGGGACGACGACCAGAAGTCCCGGCTTATCGAGAGCATCCTGATCGGGATCCCGCTTCCCTCTATCTTCGTCGCGCAGGACGATGACGGCCGATGGGAGCTCGTCGACGGACTTCAGCGCATTAGCACGCTGCTCCAGCTACAAGGGCTCCTCGATGAGGAGACTTTCCCGGCACTGACGTTGACGGGGACGAAGTACCTTCCCTCCCTTGGAGGTCTTTCGTGGGAGGACGAGGACGATGAGACGAAGGCACTGACACCGGCGCAGAGACGCGACATCAAGCGAGCGAAAATCGACCTCAAAATCGTCCAGCGCGAATCCGATCCGAAGACGAAGTTCGACCTCTTCCAGCGGCTCAACTCGTTCGGTTCCAAGTTGTCCAGCCAGGAGATCCGGAACGCTCAACTCGTTGGTGTGAACGCTGAGTTTGTCGAGTGGCTCAGCGACCTAGCTGCGCACAGCTCGTTCGAAGCGCTGATTCGCTTGCCTGAGAGCGACCTGAAGAGAAAGTACGACGAGGAGCTTGTGCTCCGCTTTCTCTATCTCCATGAGATGTCAGACGCTCAGATTACTGCCGTCCGAAACTTCCAGGACGGACTCGAAGAGTTCTCGATAGCTAAGGCGCTCAGCTTCGACACTGACTACAAGCAATCGGCCGAGCAGATCTTCCGAGACACGTTCGACCGATTGGCTGAGGCGGACGAGAAGATTCTCGGTCGCTGGGACAGTGCCAAGCAGGACTTCAAGGGCGGATTCCTGAACTCCTCCTTCGAAGCCCTCGCCATCAGCCTCGCGTACCTACTACACGCCGGGTCGGACGTCCGCAGCGACCTACGCGATTGCGCCATTGAATTCTGGAGCCGGCCGGAAATGACGGCGCGATTCGCCACAGGCAAGTCCACTGAAGCACGGCTGCGTTTGATGGTCCCCCTCGGACGTAGCATCCTCAGCGCCTAATGACAAAGATCAGAACCGTCGAGGCGCTCGATAACGCGATCGACGCCGAGATCGCCTGGCGCAAGCAGGAACTCACAACCGTTCTCAAGCTGATCCAGCAGTCATCTGGCCCCGCACAGGTCGCCAATCTGCGATCAGGGGTCCTTCTCCTTTATGCGCACTGGGAAGGCTGGGTGAAGGCGGTGGCGCAGCTATACATCAGGTACGTCCATACCAAAGCGTTCTCGTACGCCGCCCTAAGTGATGCCTTCCTCGGTAACGCGCTGAAGACCAAGATGACGGCGTTGGACGAAGCATCGGCGCCCTCGGTTCACAATCAGTTTGCGTCATTCATTCGCCTTGAGCTTTCAAGGAACGCTGCGTTGTCGGAGAGCCTCGTTCGAACGGAGAGCAACCTATCCTCGGCGGTGTTCTTCGATATCCTCGATCGCCTCGGTCTTGAGCGACGAGAAAAGTACGCGCTTCGCTCCAACATGGTGGATAAGGACTTGGTCCACTCTCGGAACACCGTTGCCCACGGTCAGTATTTGCGCATGAGCCCCGACGAGTTCAAGGCCCTGCGAGCCGCCATCATGGAATTGTTGGAGCTGTTCACGGACGACGTTCGCAATGCGGCGTCGACCGGACTCCACCTCGCCAATCCTGCACCGCAGGCCTAGCGATGTCTCGCACGCGGGGCCTCGTGGGCTACCCCACGATCTCGCCTTGCATCGTTGCTCAGCTCGCCGCTGGGCGTTGCGGATACGACCGGACCGAATCACCCGAGCTCAAGACGTCGCGCAGCCGATTGCCCGGCCGGAGCGGACCGAAGGCGGGCAAGGCCCGCTTACGGATCCGGGTGAAAACGTCGTGGAACCGCTCGCCCTGGGGCAAACCGCCTGGAAGAAGCGGATCGGAAACGAGCCGGGCGTGCAGAGTTCTCGAACGCCATCGAGTCGTTTCTCACGGGGTGGGAACCTAAGTGGTACTTGGGGGACCGACAGGATGTCAACACCGACGCGGCCACTTCACTCCGGCGAACCGCAGCGGGGATCTCGTCGGACGCTGAGGACCTGGCAACCTGGCTTCTCAACGAGCTGTGGCGCTCAGTGAACCAGGTCGTCGAAGACTACAAGTCCTGGGACTCGAACGCCGGCGGAGCCATGCTTCAAATGGCGGTGACAGCAATCCGATCTGAGGCCCGCCGGCGTGTAACGAACTGGGTCGGCACTGGAACAATCGACAATTCCCCGCTCTACCCGTCGGTGAGCGGCCTCCGATAGAGCCCACACCGGGGGGGCCCAGCCCGCGAACGCGCGCTCACAGACGACCCCCGCGAACCTCGACTTTGCTTTGTATCGATTGCCCGCTCGCGTCCCTCAACCGTGCGGTGCCCGTAAGCGGATGGGGTGCGGGCTCGATGCCGTCCAGTCGTCAGGCAGTCGCGCCGACTCGGT
>CAYGLT010000128.1:0-4274 GCA_964350875.1 uncultured Phycisphaeraceae bacterium
GCGACGCCGAAGAGACCCGCGGCGCCCATCACGCCCGCCAGCGGCGAGGGGATGACCTGACCCGCGGTCTCGAAGTTGTACGTGGTGCTCGAACCACCGAACCCGAAGGTGAAGTTGTCGACCGCGCCGAGAGACTCGGCCCAGCCCGAACCCACGCCCATCGAGAAACCGAGGACGGCGGAGTCGGCGCTGATGGTGCCCTGGCCGGCCTGCCACTCGGACAGGTCCACGCCGTAGCCCTCTTCAGCGAAGGTCATGCCGGCGCCGAAGGTCCACATGTTGGCGGTGTTGCCGCCGTTGTATGCGAAGATGTCTTCGGTGACCCAGGTGTCGGTGGGAGACGCGCCGCCGCCGTTGTACGCGCGCTCGAAGACGAGCCCGCCGCGATCGCCGGTGGTGTTCAGGTCGCCGTCGGCATCGACGAGGATGCGCACCACGGCGTGCTGGCCGGCGTTGTTCTGGCTGGCGCTGGAGCGGTACCAGTCGTACGAGAGTTCGGTCAGGTCGCCGAGGCGGCCGAACGACGAGGTCGCGACATAGTTCCCGCCGAGGTTGAAACCGCCCGAAAGCAGTTCGATGTCGGCCTTGCTGCTCGCGCCGCCAGGGCCGAACGCCGTGACGAGCGAAGCGGAACCGTTGCCGTTGCGCGCGAAGGTGCTGTTGATGCCGGCGAGGCCGGAGTTGCGCACATTGTTGTAGTACCAGCCGGTCGCGCCGACGGCCTGGCCCTGGTTCGCGCCGCTCGCGTTCACAAAGGCGTCGCCGCCGATGTTGTTCGAGTACACGGTGACATTCGCCGCCAGCGCGGACGCGCCGACCATCGTCGCCATCGCGGCGACACAAATCTGTGTCTTCATGGGGTGTTTCCTCCTCTCCCCCGGAACGAGTTGCTCTTCCTCACCAACCGCCGCTCAACTTCGAGCAGCGGCGCACCTCATCCTAGAGGCGCCTCGGGGGAACCACCAGAGAAAATTCATCCGTTTCCGCCCATGGAAGCACCGAATTCCTTGTGTCGACTGGGTCGCGCGTGAAACAGGGGCGTTTGCGGGCCCCCGCGACAGGTTCATCGCGCTACAAGTGGTTGTGTTCTCGGGCCCGCGCGGCCAGAATGAACGGCCGCCCGTCAGGAGTCAACGCCTTGGCAGTTTCGCGCCGCGAACGCCCCGCTCTTCGTCTCTCACCGCTGCGGATCAGCGTCCTGTACACGGCGTTCGCGCTGCTCTGGATCGTGCTGTCCGATCGCACGCTCGACTGGCTCAACATCGACCTCACGCGCATCCAGAAGTTCCAGACGATCAAGGGCGCCGTCTTCGTCATCGCGTGCGGCGTCCTGCTCTTCTTCCTGACACGCGCGCTCGTCAGGCAGGCCAAGCGTGAGACCCGCCGCGCCGAAGAGAGCGAGTTGCGCTACCAGGCGCTCGTCGAGACACTGCCCATCGGCGTCTTCGTGCAGGTCCGAGGCCGCATCGTCTTCGTCAACCAGGCGCTCCTCGACATCGCCAAAGCGGAGAGCCCGAAGGATTTCATCGGCCACGACCTCCGCGAGTTCCTCCCCGACATGCAGCAGCGCCAGGAGATCGACGCGCGGATCCGCATCCTTCACGAGGAACGACAGTCGGTCCCCCCGCTCGAGTACCGTCTCACCCGCCTCAACGGCGAAGAGGTCTATGTCGAGTTCGCCTCGGCGCCCATCACCTACGAGGACGGACCCGCGGCGCTGGTCGTGCTGCGCGATGTCACCGAACGCCGAAGAGCCTTCGAACGCCAGCGCGTGCTGATGAGCGAGATCGACCACCGCGTGCGCAACAACCTCTCGACCATCCTCTCGATCGCGCAGTCGTCGATCGGATCCTCGACAACGCTCGCCGAGTTCGGAGAGTCCTTCACCGGCCGCGTCCGTGCGCTCGCCGACATGCACGACATCCTGGCCGAACGGGACTGGGAGAGCGTCTCGCTCCGCCGGTTGCTGGAACGCATCGTCATGCCCGCCATCCCGGGCGGAAGATCAACCGCGCTCGAGGCGCGCGGCGACAGCATCGACATCGACGGAGAGGTCGCGTCCGCGCTCAGCATGACCATCCACGAACTCGTCACCAACGCCGTGAAGCACGGCGCGCTCCGCGCCGACGACGGCCGCATCGAGGTGTCGTGGCGCGTCGAGAACGGCTCGGGCGACCTCATCATCGACTGGTTCGAGCGCGGCGGGCCGCCCGCGTCTCCCCCGGAGAGCGAGGGATTCGGGCTGAGCCTCCTGCGCAGCGTCGTGCCCTACCAACTCGACGGGTCCGTCACGCTGGAGTTCAGGCCAGAAGGCCTGCGCTGCTCGCTCCGCGTTCCCGGGTTCAAACTCGCGCGCAACGGCGCCCCGGCCTGACGCGCTCAGTCATTCACGAGCACCAGCCGCCCGTTCGAGGGCTGCACCGGACGCGCGTTCCCGAAATAGGTCTCGGTGAAGGTCGCGACCTGCTCGCCCGACACGCGCGCCGGGGTCGTCAGCACGAACCAGCGCACGCCCTCCGTGCAGGGAGGCGTGGTGAGCGAGCCCTGATAGGTCGCGTACCGCCGCGCGCTGGGGAGCAGCGCGTACGGGCTGAACACCGTCTGCGCGCCGATCGAATGACCCTCGTCGCTCGAGTGGCCGTAGTGCCCGGCGTGATCCTGAGGGATCGTCGCGGCCAGCAGTTCGTACACCTTGTTCGTCGCGTGCGTCTCGGCGAGCATCACCGACACATACGCGATGTTCCCCTTCGCGTTCTCGTGCACGAAGTGCAACTCGACAGGGTAGTGCTGTCCGTCGACGGTGTGCTCGCTCGGTGCATGAAAGTGGAAGTTGCGCAGCGCGTACACCTCGCCGCCCACGGTCATGGTGTTCTCGCCGTGGCACTCCCACTCGATCGTGTGACCGTTGTCCTGAGGGATAACCACGGTCCGGCCCGACACGAAGCGCAGCGGCGCAAGGTCCGCCTTGACGCTGTTCGTCCGGGTGAGGTTGATCGGCGACTGCGCGCGCCCGTCGTGCGCCATCGACCACGCGGGGTTCATCGCGCCCCAGTTGGCCGGGCCGGTTTCTCCCCGGTAACTCCAGTGGGCGGCGTGCTCGGTCGATGAAGCACAGCCCACGACGGCGAGCAGAACAACCGGAGCGAGCGTGAACGACCAGCGGGTGTGGGTGCGCATCGGGACGACCCCTCGTGAAGGCCGCCCACTTCCGTGCGCCGAGCGCGACCATCGCGCCCGCGCCGTGCCGCGGCCAACACGCGCCATCGGCGCCGATGACCCGTGAATCCAACGGTTTCCACGCAATCGCGGGGTGTTCTCGGACGCGCGCCCTACTTCTTGGCGTACTCGAACACGCCGCGGCCCGACTTGTCGCCAAGGCGCCCCGCCGTCACATACTGGCGGAGCAGCGGGCACGGCCGGTAACGCTCGCTGTTCAGCCCCTCGGCGAGCACATCCATGATGTGCGCGCAGGTGTCGAGGCCGATGAAGTCCGCGAGACGCAGCGGGCCCATCGGGAAGTTGCAGCCGAGTTTCATGATCCCGTCGATCGCCTCGGGCTCCGCCACGCCTTCCATCAGCGCGTAGAACGCCTCGTTGATCATGGGCATCAGCACGCGGTTGCTCACGAACCCGGCGCGATCGTTCGCGGCCAGCGGCGTCTTGCCGAACGCCGTGCTGAGCGCGACCGTCCGCGCGACCACATCGTCAGCGGTCTGCAGGCCCTTAATAACCTCGACCAGACCCATCACGGGCACGGGGTAGAAGAAGTGCATGCCCACCACGCGGTGCGCGGCGTCGCCGGTAGCCGCGGCGATCTCGGTGATGCTGATCGAACTCGTGTTCGTCGCCAGCACGACCTTCTCGTCCGTGAACATCTCGGCCAGGGCCTTGAAGATCGTCTTCTTGATCGCGGCGTCCTCGACGACCGCCTCAACAACCCAGTCTGCGCCCTTGAGCCCGTCCATCTTCTCGACATACGAGATGCGCTTGAGGGTCGCGTCGGCGTCGGCCTGGGACATCTTGCCCTTCTCGACGGCGCGGGCCATGAGTTTCTGGTGGGTCCCCTTGCACCGCTCGAGCTGGGGCGCGCTGGGATCGAACACCACGGCGTCGAAACCGGCGGCGGCCGCGACCTGCGCGATCCCCCCGCCCATCTGCCCGCCGCCCACAACCGCAACCTTCTTCACGCCGACCTCGGCCATCGGGAATCTCCTCTTGGATCTCGTGCTCGCCGCGGACGGACCTGCCACGCGGGGGCAAGTCTATGCGGCGGC
>CAYGLT010000129.1:0-1643 GCA_964350875.1 uncultured Phycisphaeraceae bacterium
GCGCGCAACACATAAATGTGTCAAGGTTGGCGTGATCGGGGTCGCCGTCGTACTTATTGCGATCGGCTTGGTTGCGCAGTTCAGGAAGGGGCCGACGCCCGCACCGTCGTGGGCGCGGTTCGTCGACGGTTCGATGGCCTGGGCGATCACGCCCGAGCGGGTCGGTCCGGCGAGGTATGTGCGGTTCTCGATCACACCCGCGGGCGAGAGCGGCGCGGTCCGGTACGCGATGATCGAGAACGGCGGCGCGCACCAGTGGAAAGCCGCGGGGCGGTTCGCGGCGTCCCTGGGTCGGGGTCGTGTGACGATGTTTGTTGAGCGGAGCCAGGGCCGCGCGATGGTGGCGACGGCGCCCGCGTGGGTGTTGTGGGCCCCCGGGATCGCGTTGGGAACGCTGCCCGCGCTCGGGTGGGTCGCGCGGAGGCGTGCGCGGAACCGGGGGCTGTGCGTCTCGTGCGGCTACGACCTGCGCGGGATCGCGCAGGACATGCCCTGCCCGGAGTGCGGGTCGGCGCGCAGCGACAGCGCGGCGGCGGTCAACTGACGGGTCGATCCGGCGGGATCAGAACGGGTTGTAGGGCTGGAACGATTCCGACTTCGCCGTCTCGGGCGCGCCGGAGGGCATCTCGGGCACGGGTCGGAAGGTGACATCGACGCGCCGTGCCGCGCGGGGCGGGACGCGCATCTTGTTGGTCAACTGACCCGAGCGTGTGGGGTAGGGGAAGATCTCCCAGAGGGCCTCGTCGGGGAGCCACTGCGAGTTGTCAACATCCTTGGGGGTGTTGAAGTCGATCACGAGTTCTTTGCCGACGGGGACATCGACCGTCCAGAGGGTCTCTCCGGTGCGGGTGTCGACGAGGGTGATGGTCTTGGGTTCCCAGGTGTTGCTGGCGTAGGTGAAGCGGTCGGCGGACTTGAGCGGGCCGCCCTGGTAGTAGCAGCCGGCGGAGAGGGCGGTCGCGCCGACGAGGGCGGCGAGGGCGAAGGAACGGGCGTTGCGTCGGAAGAAGGCCGGCATGACTGACTCCAATGAGGTCGGGACGAAAGGGCGCGTGCCCGAGCGTGCATCGGCCGAATCGGGCCGAGTCCGTAAGATACCGCCCCGGACGGGGTCTTCCAACCCTGTCAGGCGGTCGGACGCCTGTTCGGACGAGGATTCCGGGGGGCGAGTTCGGCGAACTTTCGGACCTTTGGCGATCGGAGCAGGCTTTGGAGATGCGGATCGGGCACGGATACGACCTTCACCGGCTGGAGCCGATCGCCCCGGCGGGGCACGGGCGGCCGATGGTCCTCGGCGGCGTGCGGCTGGAGCATGACCGGGGGCCGGTGGGGCATTCCGACGGCGACGCGCTCCTCCACGCGGCCACCGACGCGATCCTCGGGGCGCTCGCGCTTCCGGACATCGGGCAACTCTTCCCGGACAACGACGCGAAGTGGGAGGGCGCCGAGTCGCGCGTGTTCCTGGAGCGGGCGGCGCAGGAGATGACCTCGCGAGGGTGGCGGGTGGTGAACCTGGACGCGACGGTGGTGCTGGAGCGGCCGAAACTCTCGCCGCACAAGGAGAAGATGCGCGAGAACCTCGCGGCGATGCTTGGGGTTGATATTGAGCGCGTGAATGTGAAGGGCAAGACCCACGAGAAGGT
>CAYGLT010000129.1:1743-4270 GCA_964350875.1 uncultured Phycisphaeraceae bacterium
TGGATGCGTGCGGCGATGTTCGCGTCTCGTGCGCACAGTGGGCATGTACGCAAGGACAACGCGACGCCGTATTTCTCGCATGTCGCGCGGGTGTCGCTGATCGTGTCGAGCGTGTTCGGGGTGCGCGATGAAGCGACGCTGGCGATCGCGTTGCTCCACGACACGATCGAGGACACGACGGTGGACTTCGACGAGATCGCGGACGAGTTCGGCGCGGACATCGCGCAGGCGGTGGGCCTGCTGAGCAAGGACATGCGGCTCCAAGAGGATGAGCGCGAGCGCGAGTACGACGCGCGGCTGGAGGGCGCCGACTGGCGTGTGCATCTGGTGAAACTCGCGGATCAGTACGACAACCTCGCCGACACGCTGAACGAGGGGAAGGGCCCGAAGAAGGTTCGCAAGCGCATCGAGGGGTGCCGCCGCGCGATCCAGGTGGCGGGGGCTTCGAAGGACCGCGAGGATGTCGCGCGGGCGATCGGGATCGTCGCGGAATTCGCGGATCGGGCGGAGAAAAATCTGCCCTCCTGAGGCGTGAGGGCGTGCATGGTCGGCGTCGATGACCCCGGATTGGAGGGGGTCGGGGCGTCGTGCCGATGGGACGATCATGGACATCGTCGGTTCGCACATCGCGCAGTCCGCCGCGGGCGCTCCCGGAGCGTCGCGTGCGGTGGCGCGCGACAAGCGGAAGGAAGTCGCCGCGCAGGAGAACGCGCGTGCGCGCGATGAGGATGTCGTGGATGTCCCGGTGACGGAGGTCGAGCCGACGGAAGCGGTCCGCCGCGCGAGCGCGAACGGGGAAGAGGATTCGCGCGAGGACCGTCAGGAGAGCGGGTATTACTCGCCGCTCGCGAGGAAGAAGCCCCACAAGGGCGAGAACCTCGACCTGAACGCGTAGGTCAGGGCGACAGGAATTCCAGCGCGAGCGCGATGAGCGCCACGAGCGCAAAGCGGGCGTCGACGATGTCGCGCACACGCTTGGGTTTGATTGCGCACATGGCGAGCGTCGTGAGCGGTGGGGCGATCGCCCAGCACGCGACGGCGCCCGGCAGGTTCGAGCCGCTCAGGGCGGCGGCCCAGAACGCGAAGGGGGCGGCGGCCACCTGCAACACCAGCGCGATGAACCAGAGTCGGCGCGGGTGGAGCGTGTTGGCGAGCGTGCGCGTGCCGAAGGCGGCGTCGGACGGCGCGTCGTCGAGGTCGCACAGCGCGGCGTCGGCGAACACCACGAGCACGATCCACACGGAGAAGCACGCGACCGCGGGCGCGAGCGCCGGGAGGGGAGAGGGCGAGACATGGAGCGACGGCGCGAGCGCGATCATCAGCGCGAAGCACGCGAGGGCGAGCGCGACAGACAGGTTCTTGCGCACGGGGCGGTCTTTGACGCGAACGCCCCCGGGGGGACGAAGCGTGCCGTAGACGAGCACGCCGATCGGCGCGAGCAGCGCGAGGGCGGCGGCGATGGGGCGGTGCGCGAGGAGCATGCACGCGGCGCCGGTCATCACGCAGATCGCGATGAACGCGCGGAGCGTCTTCGCGTGCGCGCGGTGGAAGGCGTACCGCGCGGGATTGGCGGCCTCGTCGGCGGGGTCGAGGTCGGCGTCGCGAGGCTTGACGCGGTCGAGCAGGAAGACGCCCAGCGCAAGGAAAAAGGCGCCGGTGAGGGCGAGGAGTTCGTGCGCAAGGTTCAGGAGTTGGCCCGCGGCGAGGAGCAGCGCGGCCGCGTAGAGCGCGTTCCACACCGCGAGGTGGCCGAGCGTGGTGAATATGCGGCGGAGGGCGCTCACATCGCGCCGGCCGCGCCGGCCATGCGGAGCATCGCGTCGGGTGATTCGGGGGCGCCCGTGCGTGCGCTGAGGAGCGCGGTCTCGGCCATCGCGAGGATCGTCGACACCTTGCGCGGCGCGTGCACCACGGCGCGCGGATCGAACAGCGAATTCAGGCGCTCGGCGCACGCGCCGGCGGCAAGATCGTGGGCGGCGCCGGGGTTCTTGCGCCCCCGGCGGTCTTTGGCGGAACTGGAGTCGAGGGTTTTTCCGCTCGGGTCGATGAACTCGTAGGAGGTGTCGTCGAAGCGCAGGCACCCGCCGTGCCCGACGACGGTGACACCGCGGAACCACCGCCCGGCGTTGTCGGAGAGCGAGAGCGAGGCGGCGCAGGCGCCGGCGTAGCGGAGGTTGGCGGTGAGGTCGCCGCGCAGATCGCGGAGCGAATCGCCCGGCGCGAGGTGGACGCGTCCGGGGACGACCGGGCCGCAGACCGCGGCGTCGATGGTCTCGGGCTCGCCGAGCAAGGTGAGCACGATGTCCATGGCGTCGAAGAGCCGGGCGAACAAAGTGCCGTGACCGCGGGCGCCGCGCATCGAGACCGAGAGGGTGCGCACGGGGGCGAGTTGTTCGAGCAGTTCGCGCGCGTGGGTGAAGACCGGCGCGCGGGTGAGCGCGGGGATGATGCGCAGCGCATCGGGCTGGCCGAGCGCGCGCTCGAAGCGTGTGAAGTCGAGCGCTGAGGCGGGCGCGGGTTCGATCGT
>CAYGLT010000130.1:0-4269 GCA_964350875.1 uncultured Phycisphaeraceae bacterium
GCTCACTCGCCCTTCAACTGGGCGATGCGGTTCTCGATCCAGTTCATCATGTAGTCGAACGCGGGCTTGAACTGCTCGGGGACCTGCGCGGCCTGCCCCTGCATCCCCGCGTAGATCTGATCGAGCCGCGCGACATCCTCGACGGTCTCGAGTTGCGCGAGTTGCTGCTTCACCATGCCGCGCATCTGAGGATCGAGCGCCATGAGCGCCGGGTCCTCGGGGGCCGCGCCCTCCTTGCGGGTGTAGAACCCGATCGCGCGGTTCTCCTTGACAAAGTAGGTGTCGACGACGCGCTGGATGTCCTCCGCCGTCACTTGCTGGAGACGCGAGGGCGCCTCGTTGATGTAGCGCCAGTCGTCCAGCGCCTCGAAGTAGCCCAGTTGGACCATGAGGAAGAAGTTGCTCTGGAGTTGGCGGAACTGATCGGCGACGATCTGGTTGCGCACCTTCTGGAGTTCGTGCTCGGTGACTGGGTTCTCGCGCAGGTCTGCGACCATCGCGTCCCACGACTCGAGCAGTTGCTCGGGCGTCGCGTCGCCCTTGGTCTCGGCCTGGAAGGCGAACGCGCTGGCGTACTTCCGCGCGTCGAGTTGCGCGCCGGCGCTGCTCGCGATGCCCTGGTCCTCGACCATCGTCTTGTAGAGGCGGCCGGTGCGGCCGTTGAGGATCTCACCGAGCACGGTCAGCACATAGGAATCGGCGTGCGCGAAAGGCGGGGTGTGGTACCACACCCGTGTCTGGGGCTGGCAATCGCACTCGGCGTACATGCGCATCTCGGCCTTGCTGGGGATCTCCAGCGTCACGACCTTCGGGGGCTCCGGGCCGCGCTCCAGGCGCCCGAAGTACTCCTTGATGACCGGCTTGATCTCCGCAGGGTCGAAGTCTCCAACGATCACGCCCGTCAGGTTGTTGGGCGCGTAATAGGTCGCGTAGTACTCCTGCGCCTGCTCATAGGTGTACGAGTTCAGGTCGCTGGGCCAGCCGATCACGGGCCAGTTGTACGGGCTGCTGAGCCAGAACATCGACTCGAACTGTTCGTCGAACGGCCCGGTCGGCGTGCTCTCGGTGCGCAGGCGGCGCTCCTCGTACACGACATCGCGCTCGGAGTAGAACTCGCGGAACACGGAGTCCTGCAGGCGGTCGCTCTCCATCCACGCCCACAGTTCGAACTTGTTGCTCGGGACCGTGATGAAGTAGAAGGTCAGGTCGTACGAGGTGAACGCGTTCATCGCCGACGCGCCCATGTCGGTGTAGACCTTGTCGAACTCGTCCTTGACGATCACATCGCGGTGCTCTTCGACCAGCGTGCGGTACCTCTCGCGCAGCGCGGCCATCTCGGGCGTGTCGTTCGCGGCGTCCCACGGGTCGGCGATCTCGCCCCGGCGCGCGGCGTCGTAGCGCTCGCCCAGCGTGAGGTCGCGCAGTTGCGTGCGCACATCCTCGATCTCCTGCAGGAACCGGGCGTCCTCGGCCGCGTCGTCCGTGCCGATCGTCGTCGTTCCCTTGAACATCATGTGCTCGAAGAAGTGGCTGATGCCGGTGATGCCCGGCCGCTCGTTCACCGAGCCGACGCGCGCCATCCAGCCCGCGGCGATGTTGTTCGGCTGGTCCTTCCTCGGGACAAGCAGGAACTGCATCCCGTTGTCCAGGGTGAACTCCTCCGCCTTCACCGACTGCGCCGAGGCGGTCGTCGAAGCCACGATGAACGCCGCCGGGATCAGCGGCACGAGCAATCCGCGAACACGCATGAGGAAACTCCCTTGGAGATGCGCCAGGCCGCTCCGCGCGGCCCGAAAGCGCCTCGTTCTACACGATACCTTCTCTCACAGCCCGAATCGTCGTCATTCAGTACAGTGACCGACGACAGTGATAATGCTCACCCCGCCCGCGGGTTGCCCCTGTTGCGCTGAACCAGCATGCACGCCTCCGTCGTCATCCTCGCGATCGCCGCCGTCTACGCCATGATCGGGTGTACGGTCGCCGGTTGGGTCATGCTCGTCCGTCGCGCGGCATTCGATCCCGACGCCCGCGCGGGCTCGTGGGGCTTCCGGATCATGACATTCCCGGGGGCGGTCCTCATGTGGCCGGCCCTGCTGCTCGCCGCGAGGCGCGCCAAGAGGAGCCAGCGATGACCCTCGCGCAGCGCCGGGCCCATCTCGTCGTCTGGCTCGCCCTGGGCTACCTTCTCGCGCTGGGGCTCTGGTGGGCGTGGTCCGTCCGCCCGCCCGCCCCGAGCGAAAGTGGCGGGATGGCGGGTTCTCCAACGGAGGCCCGCACGTGAGCGCGTCGTACAGCGCGGTCAAATGGAACAAGGCGAAGCTGCGCTACGACCTCTTCGTCGCGCTCGCCGTCGTGCTCTTCCTCACGGTCTTCATCGCCGTCGGGTTCGCGCTCTATCCCAACGCCACCGCGCCCATGCTGCTCATCCGCGGCACGGCGTTCGCCGCCTTCGCGCTGCTCACCGTCACGCTCCTCATCGGCCCGCTCGCGCGGCTCGACGCCCGCCTCGCGCCGCTCCTCTACAACCGCAGGCATCTGGGCGTGACGGTCTGCCTCCTCGCGCTCGCCCACGCCGCGCTCGTCACGCTGATCTACCACGGCTTCGGCGACAAGTGGGCGATCGTCTCCGTACTCGACGCCGCGCTCGCGATCAAGGGCTCGCCCACCGGCCTTCCGTTCGAACTGTTCGGCCTGGCGGCGCTGGTCGTCCTCGTGCTGATGGCGGCCACGAGCCACGACTTCTGGCTGCGCACGCTCACGCCCCGCGCGTGGAAGACGCTCCACATGCTGGTTTACCCGGCCTACGCGCTGATCGTCATACACATCGCGCTCGGGTTCCTGCAGGACAACCGCGACCCCGCGCTCTTCGCCCTCGTCGCGGGCTGCGCCGCGCTGGTTCTCGCCGCGCACCTCACCGCGGGCGTCGTGCAATGGAGGCGCGACGCGCTCGCCCTGCGCCAGGCGGATCGCAATCTCCTCGACGCCTGCGCCGCGACCGACATCGAACTCCACCGCGCGACGATCGTCCGCGCGCCCGACGGCCGCCCGATCGCCGTCTACCGCGTGAAACACGGCCACGCGAGCGACTGCTTCCGAGCGCTCTCCAATGTCTGCGCGCATCAGGGCGGCCCGCTCGGAGAGGGAAAGATCATCGACGGCTGCGCCACCTGCCCGTGGCACGGGTTCCAGTTCGATCCGACGACCGGCGCCGCGCCCCCGCCGTACCACGACCGCGTGCCCGCGTTCGCCGTGCGTGTCGAGAAGGGCCGCGTGCTCGTGGATATCACGCCGCACGAGGCGCACGCATGAGCGCGCCGCGCGACGAGTTCTATGTGGGCTACCTCCCGAGTCCGGCGCGGATCGCGAGGCTCTCGCTCGGCGCCGTGACCGCCGCGCTGCTCTGGCTCTCGATCCTCGCCGCGCTCCTGACCGCACGGCAGGACGACCCGGGCCACGGGGTGTGGGAGGTCGAGGTCAGCGAGTTCACGGGCTGGATTCAACTGCAGCCCGCGCCGAGCGTTGATTACGGCGACGACACGATCCTCGTCGTCGATTTCAACAAATTTGGAGCGGCGCCGCGCTTGAAAGGCCGCGACTTTGCGACGCTCAGCGGCACGGTCATCGAGCGCGACGGCGTGCGACTGCTCGAACTCCTCCCGGGGGACGACGCGATTGCGGACGACGCGAGTGACAATGCCTCGGCGCCGCCGGCGGCCTGGCGCAGCGCGGGCGTCGAGGCGCTGTCGGGCGAGATCACCGATCCCAAGTGCTACCTCGGCGCGATGAAACCCGGGACGGGGCTCACCCACCGCGGCTGCGCGGCGTTGTGCATCTCGGGGGGCATCCCGCCGCTCTTCGTCGTCGAGCGCGGCGACAACCTCCCCGCGCGCATGCTGGTATTGGTCGACGCGAACGGCGCCCCCATCGCGGGCGATGCGCTGGATCGTCTCGTGACCTTCGTCGGCGAGCGCGGCGTGCGGATCACCGGCGAGGTGTGGCGCAAACCCAACGCGCCGTTCGAGGCGCTGCGCGTCGATGTCGCTTCCATCTCGCGCGATTAGCCGCCGAAAATCGCGCCCACGCCGACCGCGCGGAGGATCTCGTCCTCCATCGCGTGCATGGCCGCGGCCCCGTCGTCGGTCACATCGTCATAGCCGGGGACGCAATGCATGACGCCGTGGACGATGTAGAGCAGCAGTTCGCGCTCGGCGTCGTGCCCGCGCTCGTTCGCCTGGCGGGCCGCCTCGTCGACGCAGACCACGATGTCCG
>CAYGLT010000131.1:0-4223 GCA_964350875.1 uncultured Phycisphaeraceae bacterium
CGATTCGCTCGGTACACGAGTTCGGGCGCCTTGGCGCGCACGATGTGCCCCGCCGGGACGCTCTGGGTGAGGAAGACGGCGCCGTTGATCACGCAATCGTCGCCCACGACTGTGTCGCCGCCGAGGATGACCGCGTCGGCGTAAATCGTCACGCGGCTGCCGATGGTGGGGTGGCGTTTCACGCGGCGGTCGAAGTCGCCCGCCTCGTCGCGGGGGAACGCCTTGGCGCCGAGCGTCACGCCCTGGTAGATCTTGACGCTGTCGCCGATGACGCTCGTCTCGCCGATCACCACGCCCGTGCCGTGGTCGATGAAGAACGACTCCCCGATCTGGGCGCCCGGGTGGATGTCGATGCCGGTGCGCGAATGGGCCTGCTCGGCGATCATGCGGGGGAGCATGGGCACGCCGAGCCGGTACAACTCGTGGGCGACACGGTGGGCGAAGATCGCGTCGATGCCGGGATAGCAGAGGATGATCTCGTCGGTGTGCGTGGCCGCCGGATCGCCCTCGAAGGTGGCCCGGACATCCAGCGCAAGACGCCTGCGGATCTCCGGGAGGGCGTCGAGGAGGCAGGATGTCGCGTTGCGCGCCTCGGCGCCGCAATCGTGCGTCCCGTTGCGCCGCTTGGGGTCGATGCGGTCGACATACCGCAGGGCCTTGGTGATCTGGTCCTCGAGGTGGGCCTTCGCCCGGCCGAGCGGGGCGGCGAGGGCGCCCTCGAGGTCCCGGTCGCGGACCGGCAGGTCGTCGAAATAGCCCACAAACACAAGCCGGCGCAGGAGTTCCACCAGTTCGCGCACGCTCTCGCGGCTGGGGGGCAGGGCGTTGTCCCCTGACTTGTCGAGGAGGTGGGCCAGGCCCGGTTCGGTCCTCACGGAGGCCGCCAGACGGGTCACGAGCCCCGCAGAATCGTCGCGCTGGGTCATCGATCGATCGTATCCCCCGGGCCGGGTCGGGTGGTCCGAGAAGCGGGGTCGTGTGAATCCGGGGTTGGTTCGTCGTCCGTTCGCATCCGGCCGGGCAAATGGCCGATATGCTCTGGTGCACCCGGCGCCGTCCCGATCTCCCCATGGAGGGGTCTGAGGACGCGCAGCGCCGGGACACTCGCCGACGAGCGGGCCCGCAGGGACAGGCGAACGGTTCGCCCCCGCGCTGCGTCGGGTCTGTGGGCCGACCGGTGGCCCGCCAGGAATGATCACGCCGATGGGCGTCAGTACACACGACGGATTCGGGGGCCTTGTCTCGAACGACGAGCCCTCCACAACCGACGGCATACCCCGAAGCAGGCCCCGCTCACGCGCGGGGCTTCACCATGACGATGTGCGCGGCGGCGCTCCCCGCTCCGGCAAGGACGGGCAGCCATGCTGACCGCCCTCATCCTCGTCAGCATCGTTTCGCTCGTCGGCTCGTTCACCTGCTCGATGTGCGAAGCGGCGCTGTACAGCGTCAACGACTCCGCAGTCGCGGGCATGCTCCAGCAGCGCCGCTGGGGATCGCGCACCCTCGCGAAGATCCGCGTGCGCATCGACCGCGCGATCATCGCCATCCTCGTTGTCAACACCATCGCGAACACCGCGGGCGCCGTCGTCGCCGGCTCGATCATCGGGCAGTTGTACGGCAGCACGGCGCTGGCCGCGTTCTCCGCCGCCTTCACCTTCGCGGTGCTGTTCTTCTCCGAGATCATCCCCAAGAGCATCGGCGTCGCGCGGGCGAATTTCCTCGCCCCGCGCATGGCCTGGCTCATCGAAGTGATGATCATCGTGACCTTCCCGATCGTCCTGATGGCCGAGCGCGCCACGATCGCGCTCAACAAGGGCGCCAAGAAGGAAGGCCCCTCCGAGCACGAGATCCTCTCGCTCACCCGCATGGCCGTGCGCCTGGGCTCGCTCGAGCCCCACGAGGCGGAACTGGTCTCCAACGCCCTCGAACTCGACGAGTACGAGGTCCGCGAGATCATGACCCCGCGCTCGGTCACCTTCGTCCTGCCCGACGAACTGAAACTCAACGACATCGACCGCCACGCCCAGCACTGGGTGCACTCGCGTCTGCCCGTCGTGCGTCACGACAACCCCAACGAGATCCTGGGCGTCGTCCACCGTCGCGATGTCTTCGACCTCCTCGTAACCGAGCAGGAGAAGGGCAAGTCCGTGCGCGACGCGATGCGCCCGGTCCGCTTCATCGGCGCATCGGCGGGCGCCGACGAGGCGCTGCGCGAGTTCCTCGCCGGTCGTCAGCACATGTTCGTCGTCGTCGACGAGTACGGCACATGGGTCGGCATCGTCACGCTCGAGGATGTGCTCGAAACCCTGCTCGGCCGCGAGATCGTTGGAGAACACGACCCGGTCGCCGACATGCAGGACCTCGCGCGACAGCAGGCCGCGGCCCTGGGCATCGAGGTCGACGAGCCCGAGGACGAGGACGAGTCCGAGGACACCGAGGACTGGTCGGACCCCGCGCGCTGGGCCGAGGCGCTTGAACGACGCGACGAGCGCGACGAGAAGCAGGAGCGCGAGGTCGACGCGGAACTCGAACGCAGACGCAAGGCCGCGTCCGAACCGCGCGACAGCGCGGTGCACGACGAGCAGGACGACGCCGCCGCCGAAGAACGCCGCAGCGGCTGATCGAGCAACCTGACCAACGAACAAGGCCCGCCGGATCGCTCCGACGGGCCTTTCTTCATTACCGGGCTGCTGCCTGTTGCCCGCTGCCTATCGCCTGATTCATTTCATGGGCTGAAGCGTCTCGGGGTCCTTCAGCGGGATCTCCGTCGAACGGCCGTCGAAGAAGTCGTTCATCGTGGCGCGGCCCTCAAGGTCGCCCGCCTTGATGTCGTCCCACTTGCCCACGATCAGCACCGTCAGTTTCTCGGGGTCGAGGTGGCGCTGCGCGGCGTTCATCATGTCCTCAGGGGTGACCGCGCGGATCTTGTCGCGGTAAGTCTCCCAGTAGTCGCGCGGGCGATTGGTCCGCTCGTCGTTGATGAAGTTGTTGACGATCGCCTGGCGGCTCTCGAAGGTGCGAGGGAAAGTCTCGATGAACTGATTCTTCGCGACATTCAGTTCGGCCTCGCTGATCGGCTCGGTGCGCACGCGCTCGACCTCGTCGAAGAGGATCTTCGCCGCGTACGCGACCGTGCGGCTCTTGCTCTGGAAGCCCGCCTGCCACTGGCCCGGGTAGTAGTACGGCGCGATGAGGCCCGAACTGGCGCCGTAGGCGAGGCCCTCGTCCGAACGGATGCGCTTCATGAGGCGCGAGGTGAACCCGCCGCCGCCCAGCACATCGTTCATGAGCAGCATCGGGAAGTAGTCGGGGTGGTCGCGGTTGATGGCGCGCTGGCCGACGATCACGCGGCCCTGGGGGATGTCCTTCTCGATGAAGAACACGCCCGGCTCGGCCTGCGCGCGGGGCGCGGGCGGCTCGGGGTTGGGCGTGCCGCGCGCCATGTCGGCGGTCGCCTTCTCGAGCATCTGGAGCATCGCGCTCTCCTGGAAGTCGCCGGAGACGCCGATGATCAGGTTCGCGCGGTTGAACACCTTGGCGTGGAACGCGCGCATGTCGTCGATGGTGATCGACTCGATGGACTGGCGGGTCGGTTCGCGCGCCTCGTAGTGGTCCTCGCCGTACATCAGACCGCGCCATTCGCGGCCGCTGATCGACGCCGCGTTGTCGTTGCGCTGCTTGAGCGCTTCGAGCACCTCGGCGCGGTAGACCTCGGTCTTCCCCGCGTCGAAGCCCGGGTTCTTGAGCATGTCCATGAAGAGGCCGAACGACTCGTCGAGGTTGCTCGTGAGCGAGTTGAGGTTGGCGCCGCTGGTCTCGCCGCCGCTGAACACGCCCGCGTTGGCCGCGAGGAAGTCAAACTCCTCGTCCATCTCGCTGGCGCTGACGGTCTGGGTGCCGCCCCGGCGCATCATCGCGGCGGTCATCTGCGCGAGGCCCTCCTCGCCCGCGGGGACGAGGTACTCGCCGCCCTTGAACGAGAAGGTGATGTTCACGAGCGGGAGTTCGTTGCTCGGCGCGAGGTACACCACCACGCCGTTGCTCAGTTCGCGTCGGTAGTCCTCGCGCTTGGGCGGATCGAACCGCAGTTCGCTGAAGACGATGTCCTCGGGACGGTCGGGGATCGCGGACGCGTTGCGGTTCTTCTGGGCGAGCGCGCCGCCCGCGATGCTCGCGACGCACACCGCCGCGATGGTCATTCTCGTCGTCTGTCGCATGTATCG
>CAYGLT010000132.1:0-4190 GCA_964350875.1 uncultured Phycisphaeraceae bacterium
TACATCCACGCCGAGGGCATGCCCGCCGCCGAGATGAAGCACGGCCCCATCGCCCTCATCAGCGACGGAATGCCCTGCGTCTTCATCGCCAACAAGGGCGCCCAGTACGAGAAGGTCCTCAGCAACATTCAGGAAGTGAAGTCGCGCGGCGGACGCGTCATCGCCGTCGCCACCGAGGGCGACAACGAGATCCGCACCCACGCCGACGAAGTCTTCTATGTGCCCGACATCCCCGAGCCGCTCTCCCCGCTGCTCACCGTCGTCCCGCTCCAACTCGTCGCCTACCACGCGGCCGTCCTGCGCGGGCACGATGTCGACAAGCCGCGCAACCTCGCCAAGAGCGTGACGGTCGAGTAAACAACACCCGCGACCCGCACAACACACGACCCAATGAAGAAGGCCCGCCTCCTCGAAGGAGACGGGCCTCTTTGATTCAGACGCGATTCGTCAGGTGTGACGAATTAGCGACGGCGACGGAGACCGGCGACGCCGGCGAGACCGAGGACCGCAGCGGCGCCGGGCGCGGGGATCGCGGAACCGACGACGAGGTTGTCCATGGTCGCCCACGCGTTGGCGGGCACGTCCGGGGCGTCGATGGTCATGCTGGTGATCGCGACATTCGAGATGAAGCCGCGGAAGTCAGCGGGACCGGTCGAGGTGTACGAGACATTCGTGCCATCGCTGAGGTTGATGGTGATGTCGGTGCCGGTCGGGAAGAAGGAGATGTCCGAAGCCCAGAAGTTGCCGCCGACCGCAGTCACGGGCGCGCCCGTGAAGGTGATGATCAGGGAGTCAAGGGCGGAGTCGGTGGACACGATGCCCGGATCGTTGAACAGGTTGTTCGAGCCGAGGCCCGTCGCGCCGACGGTGTACGCGAAGCCGTTCACCGGGCCGAAGTTCAGCGAGGGAACGGAACCGGTCGGGACGCCAGCGAAGTTCTCGCTGTACGAACCGGGAGCGACATTCGCCATGAACGAGGCGAGGTCGGTGTACACAGTGGCGGAGCCGGCGGCGGCGAGACCGGCGGCGGACAGCGCAGCCAGAGCGGCAGCAGTGCGAATCATCATGATCTATCCCTCCAAGGCGACAAGGTTGTCACTGCCGAGTCGGTTCCTACGCCAACTCGGCGACGCGTTTCCACAAGCGACCGTCCGGCCGCTTACCCCAAGAGACTACCCGAACATCCGGTATTTTCCAAGGCGAAAACCCCGCCGTCACAAAATCTTTGCTCACTCTCGGGAGAAACTTCCGTCCACGATCGACCCAAGGATTTCCCCGGTAAGACGCGCCGGATGCCCCTGCCAGCGGATCACGCCGTCCGGGCTGTACACAACCGCGTACGGGATCGTCCGATTCTGAACCACCCGGGCCATCCGCCCCGACGGGTCCACCCCGATCGCGTAGTTCATTCCTTTCCCCGGGAGCCATTGCCGCACCTTGTCCGCCGGTTCATTGCTGACACCGATCACCACCACCGAGTCCGCAAAGTTCCCCTGCAGCCTGTTCATGTGCGGGATCCCCGCGATGCACGGCCCGCACCAGGTCGCCCAGAAATCCACTATCACAACCTTGTCCGTCGCGTTCGGCGCCTTCGTCAGCCACTCCTCCACCGCGATCGGCGGCCCCTTCTGCCCCTGCAGATTCATCGCCTGGCCGACATCGGCCGCCTCCGGTGGGAAGTTGTCATCGGGAATCCGATCGTCCCAGAACCCCGCGCCGCTCCGCTTCTTCGCCGGCAGCCGACCCGTCGGAGGAGTCACGCCCGTCCGCTCCGGCGCGTCCGCGCCCGAGGGAGGCGCCGCCTCGCCCAGCAACTCCTTCGCCGCGCCCTCGATCCCGCTCGGATTGAGCAGCACGAACCGCGTCGTCCCCGCGCGATCGATCACGAGATTCGCAAGATTCGACTTCACCCCCAGCGCCGCCGCGTACGAACCATCAGCATCGATCACCACCGGCACACCGACCGGACGCCGCTCGAGGAATTGCTCCACGCCGTCCGCCTGCTGCGCCACATGCACGCCGATCACAACCAGATCATCGCCGACTTGCTTCTGCAGTTCCGACAACTGCTCCAGCCGCAGCGTGCCGCGCCGGTCGCTCCTCGACCAGAACTGGAGCACCACCACCTTCCCGTGGAACTCGTCGAGCGAGACCTCCTCGCCCACGAACCGCACGCCCGGCGTGAAGTCCGGCGGCGCAAGCCCGATCATCGTCGAAGCGCGCTCACGCTCGGCCACCCCCACCGACGCGTCCAGCCAGCGCCGATCAACCTCCGCGCCGCCCTGCGCCATCGCGGCCGAGCCGAGCACCATCGCGCCAACCAGCGCGCCGACGAACAAGTTTCTGCTGCGCATGCCGTTCCTCCCGGGAGGTCAGTGATCCGAGTTCCGCCCCACTCTCCCGCATCGCTCCACGCGAAGCAAGCGGGATTTCCCTCCCTCCGATACCCTTGCCCCGCCCGCGAGGTTCCCCCGACCGCTCCCCCACACCGGAGTCGCCCGTGCTCAAAGACGCAGCGTTGGTCTTCGTCGGCGGTGGTCTGGGCAGCGTCCTGCGCTTCCTCATTGCGCTCCTCGCGTTCCGAGCCGCAGGGCCCGGCTTCCCGTGGGGCACCCTCGCCGTGAACCTGACCGGTTGCCTCGCCATCGGGCTCATCGCCGGATTCACCGCCCACCGCCACGCCGAGGGCGTCACCGTCGCCCCCTTCGCGGGCATGGATCACTCGGCCCGCCTGCTCCTCGTCACCGGACTCCTGGGCGGATTCACCACCTTCTCCGCCTTCGGCGTCGAGACCGCCGACTTTTTCCGCCTCAACCAGCCCGGCAAGGCCGCCCTCTATGTCCTTGCCAGCGTGCTGCTTGGCCTCGTCCTCGCGTGGTTCGGCTGGAAAATAGGCCTCCGCGCCGCGCCCCCCGCCCCACCGCTCGCCCCGGGAGGGTGAATCGCAACCCCCCAACCCTTGTCGGGCCGAGACCTCCCGCTACACTTCCCGGCTTTACCCGACGCGGCCCTTCGCCGCCCGGTGGTCTGTCATTCTTTTGCCCGCGGAAGTACGCAGTACATGCCCACGATCAACCAGCTCATCCGCAAGCCCCGAGTGCCGCAGCACGCGAAGTCCAAGGTCCGCGACCTCGACGCTTCGCCTCAGAAGCGCGGCGTGTGCACCATCGTGCGCACCATGACTCCCAAGAAGCCCAACTCCGCGCTCCGCAAGATCGCACGCGTGCGCCTCTCCAACAACAAGGAGATCTCGGCGTACATCGGCGGCGAGGGACACAACCTCCAGGAGCACTCCATCGTGCTCGTCCGCGGTGGCCGCGTTCGCGACCTCCCCGGCGTCCGCTACCACGTCGTCCGCGGCGCGCTCGACTGCCTCGGCGTGGACGGCCGCATGCAGGCCCGCTCCAAGTACGGCGCCAAGCGCAAGAAGGCCGGCGCCAAGGGCAAGAAGTAAACAACACAACACGCGAGCGCCGGTGGTCGGCGCTCGCTTCAGGCAAGTAATCGCGCGGCACGACCTCCGTCACTTCACGCCGCGCGGTGAACATTCGGCCGACTCAACACAGTCGGCGCTGAGCCACAGGAGTTCACCATGGCCGGTCGCATCACCTCGTCCGAAACTCAACTCCGTCCCGACCCCCGCTTCAACGACAAGACGCTCGCCAAGTTCGTCAATGTCCTGATGTACGACGGCAAGAAGACCGCCGCCCTCCGCGTCATGTACGACGCGCTCGACCACATCCAGACCAAACTCGAGAAAGAGACGGACCCCAACAAGCCCGCCTCCGCTATCGAAGTCTTCCACATGGCCATCGACAATGTGAAGCCCAATGTCGAGGTCCGCTCCAAGCGCGTCGGCGGCGCCAACTACCAGGTCCCCATGCCCGTCAACAACAAGCGCCAGATGTCCCTCGCGATGCGCTGGCTCCGCGACGCCGCCCGTTCCGAAGGCGGCCGCCCCATGCACGAGCGCATGGGCGACGAGTTGTACGCCGCCGCCAAGCGCGAAGGCAAAGCCATGAGCATTCGCGAGCAGACCCACCGCATGGCCGACGCCAACAAGGCATTCGCCCACTTCGCGTGGTAAACCTCCGCACCCTCTCCCGCGGGAGAGGGTGGCTCGCAACGCGAGCCGGGTGAGGGAACAACACAACCGACCTGCACTCCAAACGCCGCACACGCGGCGTTTT
>CAYGLT010000133.1:0-3906 GCA_964350875.1 uncultured Phycisphaeraceae bacterium
GGCAGCGCGCTGGGTTCGGTCCGCCTTCCCTCGGCGGAGCAGATCGTGGTGCGCGCCGACCGGGCGACGCTGGACCGCATCGAAACCCTCCTCACGGGCACCGGGGCGACCTGGCGCCGGCAGGCGGACCGCTCCCCCACCTCCTCCTCGGGGATCGATCCGGCGCTGCTGATCGGCCGCGAGCCGACGCCCCTCGACGCGGCCGCCGAGCGGCGGGCGAGGGTTGCGCTGACGAACAAGCGGGTGCTGATCACGGGGGCGGGCGGCTCGATCGGGAGCGAGATCGCGCGCAAGGTGGCCGCGCTGGACCCTGCGGAACTGATCCTCATGGAGCGTTCCGAGAACGCCCTGTTCGAGATCGACCGGGAGATCCGCGACCGGTTCCCGAGGGTGAAGCGCCGCGCGATGCTCCACGATGTGGTGGACTACGACGCGACGATGGCGTGGCTGCTGGACATCCGGCCTCAGACGGTGTTCCACGCGGCGGCGCACAAGCATGTGCCGATCATGGAGGACCACCCGGCGCACGCGGTGAACAACAATGTGTTCGGGACGCTGGCGATCGCCGACGCGGCCCGTGCGGCGAACGCCGAGCGGTTCGTGATGATCTCGACCGACAAGGCGGTGAACCCCCGCTCGGTGATGGGCGCGACCAAGCGGATGGCCGAGGTGTATGTCCGCTCGCTGAACCACGCGGGGAAGCGTCCCGCGAAGCGGCGGACGGATGTCGGCCGCGCGAGCGCGACGCGGTTCAGCACGGTGCGTTTCGGGAATGTGCTGGGCTCGGCCGGGTCGGTCGTCCCGGTGTGGGAGAAGCAACTCGCGGAGGGCGGCCCGGTGACGGTGACCCACCCGGAGATGACGCGCTTCTTCATGACGATTCCCGAGGCCGCGGGTCTGGTGATCCAGGCGGGGTCGCTGGCGGCGGACGAGGCCAACGGCGCCGAGGTGTTCGTGCTCGACATGGGCAGCCCGGTGCGGATCGTGGAACTGGCCGAGCGGTTCGTGCGGCTGCACGGGTTCGACCCGGTGCTGGCCGAGCAGGGTCGGGACATCGTGGACCGGGGCGGCCCGGGGGCGATGCCGATCGTGTTCACGGGCGTGCGTCCGGGCGAGAAACTGCACGAGGAACTGGCCCACGCGAGCGAGGAACTGCGTCCGACCCCGGCGGCGGGCGTCGAGGCGTGGGCGGCGCCCCCGGGCGAATCGGACGCGAAGGCGGCCCGGTCGATGATCGCGCTGCTCGAGGACATCCGCTACGAGACCGACCACCAGCGGGTGCTTTCCGTGGTTCGGCGTCTCTGCCCGACCGTGGGCGAGCCCGAACAAACGCCGTCCCAACAAAGCGAAGATTCCCGCTCGGCGGCTTGACCTGAGCGTGAAGAGAGCGTGAAATTTTGCGGCGTCGTTCCCGATGAGTCCGATGCCACTTCTACCTCGCCTAACCAGCGTTGTGTCCGAACTGACCTCCTCCGTAGCGGATCTCCCCCCCGCGATGAACATTTCCGACACTCCCCGGCTCCGTGCCGAAACCGTTGACGCGTTGTCCCGCGCCCGCCGCCTGCTCGACTCGCTCGAGGAAGCGAAGGCGGAGACCGACCGTCACCTCGCGCGCCTCCGTCGTGCTGATGCTTACGCGTCGGTGACGGGGCGCTCTTCGCTCGACAACGCGTGCGCTTCGACGAGGCGACTCATTGAGTCGCTGGAGCGCGCCGCCGACCGGCTGACCTCGTACGAGGTTGAGGTTCCGGCGTCGAACGGCGCGTACGCGCTGTCGCGGTAAGCGAACAGGACAATCGAATGGCACTGGCGGGCAAGCCGCCAGTGGCACCCGGCGCGTTCGGAATGGCAGATTCCGGAAGTATGGGCATCGCCGCGCCCGGTGCTTGCGCCCCGGGCTCTGATCGGAGGAAGTGAATGCCTCGTCGCTTCGCACTACCATCGCCGCATGGAGATTGCACCCCCGGCGTTGTTCAAGCGGCTGCGCGAGAGCGCGATCCTGCCCAGGCGTCAGACGCCGCTGGCGGCGGGGCTGGATCTGCCGGCGTGCCTCGATGCGCCGGTGACGCTTGAACCGGGCGATATCAAGATCATCCCGACGGGCTGGCAGGTGGCGGTTCCCGAGGGTCACGAGGGACAGGTGCGGCCGCGGTCGGGTCTGTCCACGAAGCACGGCGTGACGGTGCCCAACGCGCCGGGGACGATCGACGCGGACTACCGGGGTGAACTGAAGGTCGCGCTGATCAATCTGGGCCGCGAGCCGTTCACCGTCGAGCACGGGATGCGGGTGGCGCAGTTGGTGATTGCGCCGGTCTCGCTCTGCGAGGTCCGTGAGGTGGACGAACTGCCCGAGGAGGCCCCCCACTTCGCCGTGCGCGGCGCGGGCGGGTTCGGCTCGACGGGTCTGTAAGTCGATCGCCGAGGGGGCGTAGTCATCCCAATGTGACGCGGGCTACCCGCTGGGTGCAAAGACTTTGCGCGGCGGAGGGATTGTCTCTTCCTTGGGCTCGGGTGCCCGGATACATTCTCCTCATCGCCTGATCAGGGCGCACTGAGGAGAGAGCCAACGATGAAGAAGATCGCCTGTCTCGCCGCGTTCGTCGCGGCCGCTTGTGCTGTGTCCGCCGAGCCGGAGATCGTGAACCTCGGTCTGCCTGCCGGGCAGAGTTCGGCCATCGCGTACGGCGTCACTCCTGACGGGAACGCCGCGATCGTGCAAGCGGGGATCCAGTCGTACATCTGGCGCGCGGGCAGCGGGTACACGCAGATCCCGCCGCTCGCGGGCTTCACCTTCGCGCTCGCGTACGACATCAGTGACGACGGCGCGGTCGTCGTGGGCGATTCGGGCGGCAAGGCGTTCTACTGGACGGAAGCGACGGGCACGGTCGCGCTCCCGCCGTTCTTCGCGGGCGGCAGCGGCCCGGCGTACGGCGTGAGCGCCGACGGCACGATCGCGGTGGGCGAGAGTTCCGGCCGCGCGATGCGCTGGGTGATCGGTCAGCCCGCGGGCGAGGCGCTGCCCAACCCGTTCAGCGTGAACTTCGCGCTGGGGCTGGCGTGCGACTCGACCGCGGACACGGTCGTGGGCATCTTCTCGCTCGATCCGGGCGGCTCGGGCACGACGCGCGCGATGCGCTGGACCTCGGCAACGGGGATGCAGAACCTGGGCGTCATCCCCGGCGCGACCTTCTCGCGCGCCGAGGCCGTGAGCCCCGACGGGACGGTCGTCACCGGCTATTCCCAGTCTCCCTCGCCCGGCGCCGGGCCGAAGATGTTCCGCTGGACCGCCGACACCGGCCTTGTGAATCTGGGCACCGTGGTGGGCAACTCGTCGTTCGGATACGGCGTGAACGCCGACGGCACGATCATCGTGGGCGACTCGGGCGGCGGCGCGATCTGGACGCCGGACACGGGCATCATGGCCTTCCGCGATTACCTCATCATGAGGAATGTCCCGGGCGTGGACGACTGGATCAGTTTCGGACCGATCCGCGGCGTCTCGCCCGACGGCGATGTCATGATCGGCACGGGCTCGACCGTCACCAACCCGAACCTACAGCCCTTCATCGTCCGCGGGCTGGCCGACGAGGGGGAGCCGTGCGCGGGCGACACCAATGGCGACAACATCGTGAACTTCTCCGACCTGAACGCCGTGCTGGCCGCGTTCGGGCAGACGGGCGCGCCGGGAACGATCCCCGCTGACCTCAACGGCGACGGGGTGGTGAACTTCTCCGACCTGAACACCGTGCTGGCGGCGTTCGGCACGAGTTGCGAAGGCTGAGTCTTCCGGGAATCCAGGAAACGCATGCCGCGCCCCCGACGGCGCGGCGTTGTGTTTTTGGGCTGTGAACGCAGATTGACGCGCAACTCTCGCGCGATTGTTCCGCCGCGCGGCCCCGGGTTGCC
>CAYGLT010000134.1:0-3759 GCA_964350875.1 uncultured Phycisphaeraceae bacterium
CCAGCCGATCGACGCCGCGGAGGACGCGCTGCCGACGCTGACCTTCTCGTGGGCGACGACGAGCGGCGCGACCTCGTACACCGTGCAGGTTTCGCGCCTCGCGGACTTCTCGACGACGGTGCACTCCCAGGCCGGTCTCACCACGACGACGCACGCGGTTCCGACGGGGCGGCTCGCGGCGGGAACGGACTATTTCTGGCGCGTGATCGCGGTGAACTCCGCGGGGCAGACGCCCAGCGCGACGAGGACTTTCACGACGATGGCGGCGCCCGGCGCGTTCAGCGTCACAGCGCCGGCGAACAACGCGTCGGGCGTGCGAACTCCGCTGACGCTCTCGTGGAGCGCATCGACGGGCGCGACGGCGTACAGCGTGATTGTCGCGAGCGATCAGGCGTTCGGGAATGTCGTCGCGACCGGGACTGGGCTGACCGAGACGGAATTCGTCGTGCCCGAGGGCGCGATTGAGCAGGGCCGCGAGTATTGGTGGCGCGTGATCGCGTCGAACCCCGCGGGTTCGGCGCTGGTCCAGCCGACGGCGGCGAAGTTCACCACGCTCGGCGCTCCCGGCGCGTTCACGCTGACGGCGCCCGCGAACAACGCGACGGAAGTGCTGATCCCGACGCCGCTCACATGGACGCCTTCGCAATTCGCGTCGTCGTACCAGGTGGAGGTCGCGACCGACGCGAGTTTCAACACCCGCGTGGTGAACCGCACGGGCGTGCTGACCCCGGTGCTGGTGCTGTCGGCCGAGGAGGTCGAGCCGGGCCGGACCTACTGGTGGCGCGTCTCGGCGGAGAATGAACTGGACATCACGGCGTCGTCGCAGGTGTTCACTTTCACGACCGCGCCGCTGCCGGGCGAGTTCTCGCTGACGACCCCCGCGAACAACGCGAGCGTGGGTGCGCCGGTGACGCTCCGCTGGACGGAGAGCGAGCGCGCGCTGCTCTATGTCGTGCAGGTCTCGACGAACGAGGCGTTCACGAGCCTCGTCGTCGATGAGTTCGTGATCCCGCTGTTGACCGGCGAGACGGCGTTCTCGATCCCCGAGGGCGTGCTGCAGACCGGGCAGACCTACTTCTGGCGCATCGAGGCGCAGAACGAGGTCGGCTCGCGCAACGCGGCGACGCCGGTGCATCGCTTCACGATCCGGACGACCGACTTCGATCTCAACGGCGACGGGCGCGTCGATGTCCGCGACCTCTACGCGTATCACGCCGCGAGCCCGACCCCGGATGTGAACCTCGACGGCCAGTCGAACAACGACGACCGCATCGCGCTGCGCAACCGCGTGCGCACGGGCGAGGGGACCGAGGTTTCGACGGGTCGCTCGAACTGATCGCGGGTCGGCGCGGGTGAACGCTATCATCCGGGCCCATGACGCAGACACTGGGCTTCTCCCAACACTCGATCAATGACTTTCTGACCGAACTGGCCGCGAAGACGCCCGCGCCGGGCGGTGGGGCGGCCGCGCCGGTGTGCGCCGCCGTCGGCGCCGCTCTGGCGAACATGGTGATCGCGTATTCGGTGGGGAAGAAGTCGCTGGCAGAGCACCGTCCCGCGCTCGAGGCGGCGGCGGAGAAACTGGTCTCGGCGACCCGGCGGTTCCAGGCGCTGGCGGAAGAGGACGCGGTCGCGTACACGCGGCTGAACGAGTTGCAGCGACTGCCTGACGGCGACCCGCAACTCGCGGACCTTCCCAAGGTGAAGCAAGAGGCGATCGATATCCCGACGCAGGCCGTCGCGTTGTGCGCGGAGATGCTGGAGGTCTGCGAGTCGCTGGCGCCGATCTCGAACAAGTACCTGCTGAGCGATCTCGCGATCGCGGCGGTGGTGATCGAGGCGAGCGCCCGGGCGTCGCGCTGGAATGTGCTGGTGAACGCCGGGGACGACCCCTCGCCGCTGGTCGAGGTGGACGAGATGCTCCGCCGGGCGGCGTCGTCGCTGGAGCGTGTCGAGGGCGCGTGCGTTCCGGCGTGAAGTCGGGCCCGGGGAGTGGTCGATACACCAGCGTGGCCGATCCTCGCGACATCGTGGACATCCCGGGGCTGGCGCCCCAGAGCCGTGAGGCCGCGCGGGGGTCGGATCAGGTCCCGACCGCGTCGAAGGCGTGGCTGGGGATCTGGTTCCGGTGCTGCCACACCTACGGGCGGCTGTACAAGAACGCGTCGGGGCGGATGTACGCCGGGCGGTGCCCGAAGTGCGGGTCGGAGGCGTCGGTGCGCGTGGGGAGCGGGGGATCGAGCCGCCGCCTCTTCGAGGCCCGCTGATCCGATACACTCCCGTCGTATGACACGGATGTCCTCAGGATTCGAGATCTCACGCACCACGGGGCGATGCCTGATTCAGGATCGCGAACTTGTCCCCGGGGAGGCGATCGTCGTGGCCCTTGCCGAGCGTGAAGACGCCGAGGGTTTCGAGCGCATCGACTTCTGCGAAGAGGGCTGGGCGTCGTTGCCTGATGACCCGCGTGGAGCGGGGCGGAAGACGATCCCGAACCGCCGGATGTTCGCGTGGTGGCGCACCGAGCAGCCCGAGCCGGGCGCCAAACCGATGATCGCGATGGACGACGACAGCCTGCTCGACCTGTTCGAGGAACTGGGCGAGGACGCGACGAACGAGACGGACGCGCAGCGCGCGAGCCGGCTTGCGTTCCGTTTCGTGCTCACGCTGATCCTGTCGCGCAAGCGGCTGGTGAAGGTGGAGCGGTCGAGCGATCTGGGGATGTTCGTGCGGCCGCGCGGCGCCCCGGCCGAGGCGCCGGCCGTGTTCGTTGAGGACCCGGGCCTGACGACCGACCGTCTGCGCGAAGTCATGGATCGTCTGGGCGGGCTGCTCCGGGGTGACGAATGAGCGTGCTCCGCCGCGCCGTTGGCTCGGCGCTCGTCGGCGTCGTGGCGCTGGTTGCGGGCTGCGCGGGAACAGCGCCGCGCGACAGCATCGACACTCGCGCCGACGCCGCGCTGCCTTCGTACGAGTCGCTTGCGGCCAGGTACAACGAGCGTGCTGAACTGCTCGGCCGCGTATGGGCCCGCGCGGTTGTGGAGATGCGGTTCGTTGATGCGGACGGCCGGAACAAGAGCGAGCAGGGGGAGGGGCACTTCCAGTTCATCGCGCCGTCGCGGCTGGCGCTGAGCGTGGGCAAACTCGGCGAGGTGATCGTGTACCTGGGCTGCGACGATCAGCGGTTCTGGTGGTTCGAGCGCGGCGACGCGGACCGGGTGAGCGTGTGCAGGCACGAGAACGCCGGGACGGCGTGCTCGGAGAGCATCGGGCTGCCCGCGCGACCGCTGGAGATCATCGACCTTGTCGGCGTGCTCCCGCTCCCGGAGCGGGGCGGGAAGGTCCAGCGATCGACGCGCGGCGAGATCGTTGTCGATATCCCGAGCGCTGGCGGCGGCGGCGGATTCACACGACTGGCGATGGACGAGTCGCGGCTTGAGCCGTCGATGATCGGCATTTACGCCGCGGGCGCGACGCAGCCCGTGCTGCTCGCGCGGCTCGATGAGTACGCGAATGTGCAGATCGCGGGGCGGGGCGGCATCCCGCCGCGCATGGCGTCGCGGATCTTCATCACGCACGACGAGAGCGACACGGAGATCCGGCTGTGGCTCGCGGCGATGACCGACGGCGTGCGAGAGCGTCGGCTCCCGCCCGAGGCGTTCTCGTTCGACGCGCTGCGCAACGCGTTCAACCCGCGCGAGGTGCGGGTGCTCGACGCCGCGTGCCCCAACCCCGCGCTGTCGAGCGGCCGGTGATGCG
>CAYGLT010000135.1:0-3750 GCA_964350875.1 uncultured Phycisphaeraceae bacterium
ACAGCGAGTCGGCGGTTTCGCTTGCATCCACACGCTGGAACACGATCCGTTCGGGCGGGGGCGGATGATGGTTGTCTCTGAATCGAGGGTGATCGCGCAACACTTCCGGATGATCCCGCGGCGGCGGACGCTTGCCGTGCACCACGGGAGGCGGGGGCCGTCTTTGACCTGCCGGAGCACGCTCGCCTCCGCCCGGCGCGTCGGCTGTTTCGGGATGATCCCAGCGCAACTCCAATCGTTCGACCAGTGATGTGTCGTCGTCGATCCAGATCAAGACGCGGTCAGGGCCCGGCTTCGATGCGCCCCGCGGGCGCAGGGCAACCAGTTGCGTCATCCCTTCTTCAGCGGATGACTGGGCGTCGGACCGCACACGCTCGATCGAATATCTGTCGTTGCGCAGTTCTTCAAGCAGCGCATCGAGGCCGCCGACGAGGATCGTGCTGTCGCCAAGATTGATCCATCGCGGCGCCCCGCGGCGTGGATCGAATCGCTCGACGCTCCCGTCGCGCCGGAGCGACCAGTCACCTTTGTCGTCGCTGCCCATGATGAATTCGTTCCCACGCGGCGTGTGGAGGCTGACTCGAACCAATTCGCCCTTCATGTCGATCGTGCCCGTTGCCTGGTCCTGACCGTCGTCCGGCCCGCCCTCAACAATCCTGATCTCGTACCGGAGTTGCGGCGCCGTCTGGGTCGCCCTGATCGCCTCATTCACCGTGGCGTACGCCGTTGATTGCGGCGTGACGACGAAGATCGACACGATCACGAGCGTCAGAATCGCGGCGGTCGCGATCGGGACGAACCTGCCGAGGAAGACCGATCGCCGCGCAGCGCGCGCGCCCTCCTCGCTCCGGATACGCTCGAGGACCGCGTTCACGCGATCACGGTGCGCAGCGCCACGGTCATGGTGAAGGAACTCGAGCAGGCCGTGGACGAACCGGTCATCCGCCACGGACGAGGGGTCGGGAGAGGGATCCTCGCCGTTGCGTTCGCGCGATGAAGGGTCAGGGGTGGTCATGACTGCCCCCCCATGCCCTGAAGACACTCGTAGAGTTGGCGCCGTGCCCGCTGGGCACGCTTGCGCACGGCGTCCGCATGTTCACCGATGGCCGCGGCTACCTCGCGGTAAGACATGCTGCGCCCGTATGTGAGTTCGATAACCTGCCTCAGCGCGTCCGAGAGTCGCTGGACACACTCGAGCAGCGCCTCAACTCGTTCACGGAAGGTGTCGCCTGCGCCCGTCGCCACGCCCTCGAATCGCTTGTCGATCGCGTCGAGCACCTCGGGCGTGCACCATCTCGGCGCCGACGATCGCCTGCGGTAGTGCGCTAACACCAGATTCTTTGCGATCCCTCGGAGCCAAGGGCCGAACGGCTTCGAACGGTCGTAGTCGTCGAGGCGACGCCATGCAACGACCATGGTCTCTTGGAACAAGTCATCGATGTCAGCCGTATTGTCGAGGGACGAACGCAGGTATGCCGTGAGCATGTCCGCATGTTCGCGGACGAGGATCTCGAAGACAGCCTGCCCGTCTCGGGCGCGTGATCGGAACATCGCCGATTACCCTTCTTGGTGTGCGCAGCAACAACACGGATGCGCCGCTACCGGTCTGTTGTCATAACGCGGCCTGTTGTGACATCGATCTTGCGATCTCGGACCATTCTGGGGCGACTTCGCAAAAAAAGAAAGTTCGGATGTCCCGCGGATCGCCTTCGCAGACAACTCCCTTCCGGAGGAGCCGGTTAGTTACACCTCTGGCTCAAAGGAGTTTGCTGTGACGACAAAGTTTCGATTCACTCTTCTGGTCGCGGGCTTCGCCCTGGGTCTTTCCCCCCCGGCCGCGACGGCTCAAATGGCCAACTTCGCTGAATCGGGCGTCCGCAGCCCGTTTCAACGGGCGAAGCGTGCGGACCGGATTCGCGAAACGCCCCGCCCCCGTGAGGGAGGACGCGCGGAGTTCCCGCGCGACTTCAGATCGATCGACGGGGTGGGCAACAACACCATGCATCCCGAGTGGGGCGCGGCCGAAACGGCGTTCCTGCGGGTCGTGCCCGCCGACTACGCCGACGGAGTCAGCGCCGCCGCGGGCAACGATCGCCCGAGCGCACGGCTGATCAGCAACCTCGTCGTCGCACAGGACGACGCGGACATCCCGAACGCGCACGGGTACTCGGACTTCCTGTGGCAGTGGGGACAGTTCCTCGATCACGATCTTGACGAGACGCCCCTGGCTGTCCCCGCCGAGGAACTCGACATCTCCGTCCCGGCGGGCGACGCGTGGTTCGACCCGTTCAACACAGGCGTGGTGAAGATCCCACTCGATCGCTCCGCGTGGACTCTCGTCGACGGCGTGCGGAACCAGTTCAACTTCCTCACCTCTTACATCGACGCGTCGAATGTCTACGGCTCCGACGAGGAACGAGCCCACGAGTTGCGCACGCTCGACGGCACGGGTCGGCTCAAGACGAGCGAAGGCGACCTGCTCCCATTCAACGAGGACGGATTCGACAACGCGCCCGCCGCCAGCGATCCGTCGTACTTCCTCGCGGGCGACATCCGCGCGAATGAGCAGGTCGGACTCACCGCGATGCACACGCTCTTCCTTCGTGAACACAACCGTCTCGCGGAAGCGATCGCGGACGATCACCCCACGCTCTCGGGCGACGAGGTGTACGAGCGAGCCCGCGCGATCGTGGGCGCCCAGATGCAGGCAATCACCTACAACGAGTTCCTGCCCAAACTGCTCGGGCGGAACGCGCTCCCCCCCTACCGCGGCTACAAGCGCGATGTGAACGCCAGCATCTCCAATGTGTTCGCGACGGCGGCCTATCGCGTTGGCCACACGATGCTTTCAACCCAAATCCTGCGCCTCGACGCGACCGGCGCCGAGATCGACGCCGGGCGCCTCGACCTGGCCGCGGCGTTCTTCGCGCCCCACGAGATCATCGAACACGGCATTGACTCACTGCTCAGAGGGCTCGCGAGTCAGCGTGCGCAGAACATCGATTCGTTCGTCGTCGACGATGTGCGCAACTTCCTCTTCGGACCGCCCGGAGCGGGCGGGTTCGATCTCCCGTCGCTGAACATCCAGCGAGGGCGTGACCACGGGCTTCCGAGTTACAACGCGATCCGTGTCGCGTTCGGCCGTCCCGCCGCGTCGGATTTCGCGGATATCAATCCCGACCCGGTGATCGCGCAGCGACTCGCGTCGGCGTACAGCGATGTCGACGACATCGACGCGTGGATCGGCCTGCTCGCCGAGCCGCACCGCGACGGCGCGTTCGTCGGCGAGACGCTGTTCCGCGTGCTCCGTGACCAGTTCACCCGTCTCCGCGACGGCGATCGCTTCTGGTACGAGGAATACCTGCCTCAGAACCTCGTGCGTCAGGTCAACCGGACCACGCTGGCGGACATCATCCGGCGCAACACGGGGATCGGCCCCGAACTGCAGGACGATGTATTCGCGGTGCGTGCGGTCGAATGTGCGGGCGATGTGACCGGCGACGGGCGTGTCGACTTCGACGATCTCAACGCGGTGCTCGCCGACTTCGGCGCCCGGTACGGGTTCGCGGAAATGAACAATGTGCTTTCCAACTGGGGCGCCGACTGCCGCTGATCGTCCCACCGTTCTCCCTCTGTCGGAAACGACGGATGTCTTCCTCCCGGCGCACCGCTCTCAACAGAGTGGTGCGCCATTGAACCCTGTGCGCATCGCGCAGAAAGAAAGCCGGCCCCCGTGAGGAGGCCGGCTTC
>CAYGLT010000136.1:0-3697 GCA_964350875.1 uncultured Phycisphaeraceae bacterium
GCGCCGTCCTTGCGCAGCGCATACAGGCGCACATCAAAGTTCGGCCTTCCCTTCGAGTCGAGCAGTCGCTTCACCTTCGTCTTGTCGGCGATCATCTTCGCCGCGTACAGACACGCGTCGGTCGGGTGATCGCCCATGCTCATGCGCATGACGATCGTGCGGGCGCCGCAGATCTGGATGACCGCCTCTCCCCTGCCCGTCGCGCCGGCAGAGCCGACCTCGTTGTCGGTATAGAGCCCGGCGCCGATGATCGGCGAATCACCGACGCGCCCGGGGAGTTTCCACGACAGGCCGGAAGTCGTCGTGCACCCGCCGAGATTGTTGTTCGCGTCGAGCGCGCTGAGATGGATCGTGCCCGTGGTGTACGCGACGCCGTTGCGCCATTCGACATTCGGGCCGCCGAATCTCTCTCTCCGATTGCCCATTGCCGATTGCCCATTGCCTTCTCCGGGCAGATCCAACTCATCATCGTCCAGCCAGTCGTCGTCCTTGTTCAGCGACGCGCGCCACTTCAGCCACGCCTCGCGCGACTTCTCCGTGAGCAGGTTCTCTTCCTCGAAGCCCATGCGCAGCGCGAACTGCAGCGCGCCCTCGCCCACGATCATCACATGATCGGTCCGGCGCGCCACCTCGCGCGCGACCGCCGCCGGGTTCCTGATATTCTGCAACGCGCCGACGGCGCCCGCGCGGTGCGTCGGCCCGTGCATGATCGACGCGTCGAGTTGCACCACGCCCTCCTCGTTGGGCAGCCCGCCCAGCCCGACCGTCATGTCGTTCGGGTCGTCCTCGACGATCTGCACGCCGCCGACCGCCGCGTCCACGGGGTCGGCGCCCGCGGACAGCATTTCGAACGCGCGGGTTGTCGCGGCGACACCATTCGCCGAGGCGATCGCGATCGGCGCGCGGCCGGTCTTGCGCAGAGGATCGTTCTGCGCATTCCGCGGCTGCGCGGCGTTGGCGCCGAGTTGCGCGAGGGCTGTCGGCGTGGCTGCGGCGACACCGGCCGCGGCCAGAAACGAGCGACGGGAGAGATGGTTCATACCGACAGTGTAAAGCGACCTGCTTCACCGTGGGGTGGCGTGGTACGGCGTAGCCGTGCCACGGGTATAGACGCGTGGCGCCCGCTGCGCGTGCACCACGGCACCCACTCCATCCCCACACTCTGCGTCCTCTGCGAACTCCGCGGTGAATCTGCGTCACAGCCGCCGGAACGCCGGGATCGGGCCCAACAGCGGGCGCAGGTAAGCAACGAACTCGTCGCTCACATCGTTGTGGCCCTTGAGGAACTCCTCGGGCATGTGGCGGGTCTTCCCCGCGATGGCCTCGAGATCGACGCGCGCGAACTCGGCGCGGTACGGGTTGTCCCCCGTGCGCTTGATCGCCACGCTGCCGTCGATGTCGCCCGACATCGCCAGCCGCGCAGCCGCGCGGCCGACCTGACGCGCCTCGAACGAATCGACCGGCGAAGGATCGGCCCAGCACCGCTGGGTGTACCCGAAGGTGTCGGCCCGCACGCGCGGGGCCTTCCCGCCCGCGGGCTTCAACTTCTTCTTGAGGTAGTCCGAGAGCATGTCGCCCAGCGCGCCCGAGCCGGAGAGTTGGATGTTGCCGTGCGCGTCACGCTCGCGCTCGGACATCGCCGCGGCGATCGCGACGCCGTCCTCGTTCTGGATGCCCTCCGACACGGCGATCAGGCACCGCCCGTGCTCGGCGTACACGCGCTCGACATCGGCGGCGAAGCGCTCGAGGTCGAACTTGCGCTCGGGGACATAGATCAGGTGAGGGCCAGTCCCCTTCCCGTTGCGCGCCATCGCGCTGGCGGCGGTCAGGAACCCCGCGTGCCGGCCCATCACCACATTGATCTTGATCCCGGGGATCGCCGCGTTATCCAGATCATCCGACGCGAACGACCAGGCGACGAACCGCGCCGCGCTGGGGAAACCGGGCGTGTGGTCGTTCTCGAGCAGGTCGTTGTCGATGGTCTTGGGGATGTGGAAGCAGCGCAGTTCGTAGCCGCTGGACCCCGCGATCTTGTTCACGATGCGGCAGGTGTCCGACGAGTCGTTGCCCCCGATGTAGAAGAAGTAGCGGATGTCGTGGCGCTTGCAGGTCTCGAAGATGCGCTCGCAATAGGCTGTGTCAGGCTTGTCGCGCGTCGAGCCGAGCGCGGCGGACGGCGCCTTGGAGACCTCTTCCAGCGTGTAAGGATCGACGCTGTTGAAGTTCAGGAGGTCGCCGCTGACCATGCCCTGCACGCCGTGGCGCATCCCGAGGATGTTGGGGATGCGCGCGTGGTCGCGGAGCGTCTCGACGACGCCCACGAGGGACTGGTTGATGACGGCGGTGGGCCCGCCGCCCTGACCGACGACGGCGTTGCCTTCGATGATGTTGGGGCTTGGCATGCGGGGAGTGTAGAGCGTGCGCCACTCTCGCGCCGCGTCACACTCGCGCACGCGCTCTTACGCCGCGCGCTTGTGCGCGTAGGCGAGGCCGAGCCGGTGGTTGCCCGAAGCGTCGGGTGCGCAGCGGACGACGGTGGCCGTCTTCCACACGCCGTGGACCGGGTCAACGCGGAGCGAGATCCGCGAGCCGACCTGCACGGGCGAGTTGCACACGGCGCCCAGCCCGGTGGAACTGGCGTCGAGCAACTGGAGGCGGATCAGCACGGGCATGTCGGTGGACGACGCGAGCACGCCCTGCATCGTCCCCCCCGCGGTGGCGCGGTCATGGGCGCGACGCTCGAACGGGAGAGGCGCGAGCGCGTCGGTGTCGTCGTGCGTCGCCTCGGGCGTGTGCAGATGGGGGATGTTCGCCACGGCCTCGACTCCTTCGCCGATGCCCTCGGAGATGAGGGTTGCCGCTGGATTCGCCTGCCGCTCGCTCGGCCCCAGTGGGGATATGGCCGGTCGAGACGGCCGGGCGGGGCGTCCGTGCCCGCGGCCTCGGCGTGTCTTCACACTGGTCTATCGGCGCGGGATGGGCCGACCTTTACGGCGGCGCCGAGGAAGGCGTGAGAATCTCACTCCCGGAAGCCCGCGGCGCAACCGGCTGATTCCCACGGGTTTGCGCCCGATCACCGGCGCGGTACCCTCGCGCCATGCTCGCGACACTCGGCCAACGCATCGCCCGGATCTTCCGCGCCACGGCGCCCGACCCCTTCGTGCTCGCGGTCCTGCTCACGCTCCTCACCTACCTGCTCGCGCTCTTCTTCACTGCGCCGGCGCCCGGAAGCCCGCGCGCCGAGGGCGCGTACGCGCTCACGCTCCTCAACGATTGGCAGAACGGGTTCTGGTCGCTGCTCGCGTTCGCGATGCAGATGTGCCTGATCCTCGTGACGGGCCACGCGCTCGCGAGTTCTCCCCCGGTGGCGCGATTGCTCCGCGCGCTGGCGGATGCGCCGAAGACCGGACCACAGGCCGCGGCGATGACGGCGTTCGTCGCGATCGCGTTCGGGCTCATCAACTGGGGGTTCGGGCTGATCGTCGGCGCGATCCTCGCGCGCGATGTCGATCGTGCGCTGCGCGCGAAGGGCATCGCGCTGCCCGCCGGTCTGCTCGCGGCCGCGGGCTACACCACGATGATGGTCTGGCACGGCGGACTGTCAGGAAGCGCGCCGCTCAAGGTCGTGACGGAGAAAGACCTCGTCGAGGTGCTCGGGCCCGATCTCGCGGCGTCGATCGGTTCGATGTCGGTGCGC
>CAYGLT010000137.1:0-3687 GCA_964350875.1 uncultured Phycisphaeraceae bacterium
GGAGAACGACTCGCGCGTAAACAACTTCATCCACCAGCGCGAACTGCTGCGGCGGGCGGAGACTGATGAGATCAAGGGCGCATCAGCGAAACGAGTCTTGAACCGGTTGCTGATCTGGCAACGAGATGACACCGTCGAATGGGAAACACTTGGCGATGTGTTTGCGACGCTGGCGACGAACGGGCACGCGACGCAGAATCAGGTCGATCAGTTCTGGGCAGCAATCTGGAAGGTGCAGGTCATCGCCCGGGATTCCGTAGACGAAGGCGACGCATTGCCTTTCTACCTCCAACAGGTCTGGCGCGGCCCCAGTGAGATGTGGTTGACGCGAGAACTCCCGCTTCGCGGCCCGCCGAACTGGCAGATGTACACGGGCAACTGGGCGCTCCAACACGCGATGCGGACTTCAACAACACTGCTTGAGTTTCTCGTCGATGACACGGTTGCGCGGGTGCAGCAATTCCGAGATACCGGGGAACCGCTTACACGCGATGATCGCCTAGGCCCACTTCAAGTGGCGTATGCACAGCTCGAGAGCAACCATCGAAGCGTTGGCCAAGCACGCGTCCTCTTTCACGATATGCGTGCTGGCAGACGCGTTCGATTCACGGTACGAGGAACACTGGGTTCGGCCTTTCCGACGCCTGACGCGAATCTGTCGTGGCGGCATGGCCGTGCGCTAGGTGCTTTTGGTGAGGGTGATCGGGTGGTGAGCGAGTGGCCGTTCGAGCATATTCAGGATGTTGAAGTGCTGTCGCGCGGGAGCGCGATGCCACGAATGTACGACGCATCGGTTGAGTCGTGGATAAAGGCCTCGATGAAAGCCACCTACTACGACTGGTCCAAGCATGGCTCGGTGCAATTCTCCAAGATCTACGGCACCGCCGATCCACCGCTCGATTCCCCGATCGCGTTCCGTTTCTTCATCCGAACGCCCGACGGCGATTTCCCGGCGGGGACGCTTGCGCTGCGAAGAGACCTGAGTTTCGAAAGCCGGCGCGTTGAGGATGATGCGGCCGCGGTCATGAAAGAGATATCGATCGAGGACGCGTGGCTGGTGCTCACGGGTGATGCGGCGGCGTCCAAGTCGTTCCCCGATGTCACCTCCCATTGGGGCGGAGATGAGATCGTCGTTCCGCTCATCCGGTATGGAACAAAGCATTGGTGACAACGACTTCCGAAGCCCCGCCGAGCCGTCGCTTCCAACCAATCCCCACCGCGTCACGAGGCCGTCACACCTGTCTTCCTAGCCCCTGCTAACATTGCTCGCATGGGCGGGAGTTCGGTCGTCATCCCGGTGCTGGCTGGTCTGGCCGCGTGGCTCGCGTTCGCGTGGGCGGTGCATGTGGTCCGGGCGTGGTCGACCCGCTCGACCGAGGGCTCGGGCGACGACATGGGCACGGGGGCGGCCATCCTGCTCTTCTGGCTCTACGCCCGGGTCGTCCACCGCGTGCGGTTCGAGGGGCTCGAGCATGTCCCCCGGGGCAAGGCCCCCCCACCCGACGGGCTGCTGATCGTCGCCAACCACACGGCGGGCATCGACCCCCTGCTGATCCAGGCGGCGTGCCGCTTCGAGATCCGCTGGATGATGGCCGAGGACATGCGCACGCCCGAACTGGACATGTTCTGGCGCTTCGCGCGGATCATCTTCGTGGACCGGCGCATGGGCGACCGCAAGGCCGCCAGCGACGCGATGCACCACCTGCGCAACGGGGGCGTGCTGGGCGTGTTCCCCGAGGGGCGCATCGAGCGGCCGTCGCACGCGATCCTCCCGTTCATGGCCGGGGTGGGCGTGTTCGCGAAGCGCACGCACGCGCCGGTGCTGCCCGTGTTCATCGAGGGGACGCCCTTCGCGCGCACGGCGTGGGGGAGTCTGTGGAGGCCCAGCCGCTCGCGCGTGGTCTTCCTGCCCGTCGTCAGGTACGGGAAGGGCAGCCCGCTGGGCGCGCGCGAGGTGTCGGAAGACCTGCGCCGGCGCATCGCGAAGGTTTCGGGCTGGCCGCTGAACGACGCGCCGCCCCCGCTCGAGTGGCGCGAGGGCCGCTACGGGAAGTGAGCGCGTCGGGTACAACATACGGATGCTGACGCGAATCGCGGGCCAACTGGAGCGGGTCGAACCGGTGTCGAACGCCGGGGCGTCGGGATGCGCATCCGGTCTGGTCGCGCTGGAGATCGGGCTGGCCTACGAGGTCCTGCTGCCGTCCTACACCGGGGCGTCGCTGCTCGACCGCGCCGGGAGCGCGATCACGCTCCACACCGTCGAGGTGCTGGAGCAGGGCGCATCGGGCGGGAACATCACGCCGCGTTTGCTCGGTTTCGTGAGCGAGGACGACCGGCGGTTCTTCGAACTGCTCACCAAGGTGAAGGGGCTGGGCGCCAAGCGCGTGCTGCGCCTGATGGCCGCGCCCACGGCGCAGATCGCGCTGGCGATCGAGCGCGAGGATGTGAAGTTCCTCAAGTCGCTCCCGGAAGTCGGCCCGAAACTCGCGGAGACCATCTCGCGCGAACTGAAGGGCAAGGCGACGCCGTTCGTCGACGCGCGCATGCGCGAGGTCGAGGTGAAGGGTTCGGGCGGCGCCAGCGCGAAACAGGGCGCATCTCCGGCGTCGATGAACGGGCTCTCCCCGGAAGCGGAACAGGCCGCCCGCGCGCTCGTACGACTCGGCCAGAGCGAGTCCGACGCGCAGCGCATGGTCCGGCTCGCGCTCGAACGCGACGAATCGCTGTCGGGCGCCGACGAGATCCTCGCGGCGGCGTTCGGCGCACGGTAAAAACACAACCAGCGCATCCCCAGAGGGGACGCGCCGGTGATCAGGTGGGAGACGGGTCGCTCAGCGCTTCTTCGCGCCGGTGTTGTTCCCGGCCGCGGGCTTGGCCTTGGCGCCCTGCGGTTTGCCCTTGGGCTCTTCCTTCTTGCCAGCGGCGGGTTTGTTCTGGTTCGGCATGACAATTCTCCTTTGCGTGGTGGTGCGATCAGACGGAAGGTCGTGCGTCAGCGGTTGCGCGGGTTGGGGTTCTTGCTGTGCGAACCGCCCGACGCGTTGGTCTCGTCCTCGCCCGCAAAGTCGGCGTCGCCGGCCGCGTCGTCGAGGTCGGAGTCGGACTCGTCGAAGCCCGTGCCGCGGACATCGGTGTCGGCGGCGTCGACGAGGTCGCGCGATTCGGTGGCCTTGCGGCCGTTCTCGTCGCGCTGCATGTCGCCCGGGTTGCGGTCGCGGCCGCGGTCCTTGGAGTCGGCGCGGTCGTGGTCGGGCTTGGCCTCGCGGATGTCCTGGGGCTCGTCGCCCTCGCGGGTGGCCTGCTGCTTGGCGGGCTTGTTGGCGGCGTTGGGTTTGTTCGTGTGCTGTGCCATGTGGAGCGTCCTTTGTGTGAAGGCACGCGGTATTGCGGCCTCTCGACAACAAGGTGCGTCCCGGGCGTTGCGCCCCGATGAAGCGGCTGGAAAAAAGGAATTCATCCGCCCGGGAAACCCACCGCGCGCAAGCCCGGGCGGGGCAAGACGCGGCGAGTGAGGTAGACTTCACCGATGCGAATGAGCGCCGGCGATTGGGTCTTCGGGAGTCTCGAACTGCTGCGCCTGGGGTTCGTGACGCGCTTCCGGTTCAAGGGGCCGTACTGGCAATGGCGGTACGAGACGGCGTTCGGCCGGGGCGCCCCGCCGCGCGGCGAGATGATCCGCATGGCCGT
>CAYGLT010000138.1:0-3676 GCA_964350875.1 uncultured Phycisphaeraceae bacterium
GAGTGTTACAAGGTCGCCGCGTTCAACGCGGTGAACAAACTCGCCAGCGTGGTGTGAGGACGGGTCCGGGCCGCGCCTCCCGTCTTCGGCGGATGTTGGGGGTTCGGTTTTCCGCCGTGCGCGGTACCCTACGGCTCTCACGAGGAGATCCTCATGCGCACGAGCACCCGAAGCGTTCTCGCGTTCTGCACACTCCTTGCGCTCGGTTCGGCCGCCAGCGCACAGTGGGTGAACGACCCCGCGTCGCCGGTGCTCGCCGGCCCGTCGTTGCCGAGCGGTCTTGACAGACCGGTTCTCGCACTATCCGCCGATGGTTCATCGTGGCTCGCGTGGGTTGACGATCAGTGCTTCGGCTCGCTCCGCGCGCAGCGCATCGACGCATCGGGCAATGTGCTCATCAGCGGCGGAGCGCTCGTCGAGACGCTGAACGCGTGCGTCTCGACCACAGCCCTGCTCGAGGTGCTCGCCGACGGCAGCGCCGTGGTCGCCCGCGCCGATTTCGAGGACGCCGGCCCGGGCATGATGCGAGCGACCATCGCACGAATCGAGAGTGATGGGGGTATGGACTGGGCTGATCCGATCTTGGCGCCCACTCACCCGACGCCCGCGCTCGGCGCCCTGCACGCACTTCCCGAAGGCGATGTGCTCGTCGCGTGGCGTTCGGGCGCGTCGATCTGGGTCTCTCGCCACGGGGAACTCGGCGCGGCGGTGTGGTCGGCGCCGACGGAGATCCCGACCGTCAACGGCTCGAACATGCGCTTGCTCGGGGTGTGCGACGATAACGCGGGCGGCGTGTTCGTCGTGTGGGATCACCCTCTGGGCCCGTATCTTCGCCGCATCCGCGCCGCGCGTGTGCACGGCGACGGCTCGCTGGCGTGGGATTCCATCTTCATCGATGTCTCCGGTATGCCCGAGTCGTCGCGGCACTCGATCCCGGTGTTCGCGCCCGACGGGCAGGGCGGCGTCGCCGTGTTCTATAGCGAAGGGCGCGAGAGTTCTGGAACCATCGCGGATCTGCTGATGCAACGCGTCGCGGCCGACGGTTCGCTCGTGTTCCAGCCCTCCGGCGCGAAGGTCTCGCTCGCCGGGACCACCCAGTTCGATCCGCGGATCGCGGTCGATGCGCAGTCCGGCGATTTTGTGGTCGCGTGGCGCGACAATGTCGGGAGCGCGAGCACCCTGCGCGCGCAGCGCATAGGTGTCGCGGGCGAACGCCGCTGGGGAGACGCTGGTGTCGAGGTCGCCGATCTCGGCGGCCTGAGCGGCGGTATCAACGCCTACGACACCGCGTGGGACGGCGCACGCATGCTCATCGCTCATGTGAACGCGCCGGGGACGGGCGCAGGGGTCGTGGTGCATCGCATCGAGGGTGACGGCGCCGTGTCCGCCGAGCCGTGGACGATCTCCGACGCGAGTTCCGCGTCGCGCGTCCGCCTCGTGACGTCCGGGAACGCCGCGATCGTGTCGTGGATACGCGACGACGCCGGCATTCCCGACTCCGTAGTGGCGCAGCGCGTGAACCCGGACGGATCGCTCGGTCCCGTGTCGTTGCTGGGCGACATCAACGGGGACTGCTCCGTGAACTTCAACGACCTGAACGGCGTGCTCACCGCCTTCGGAACATCATCCCCGTCGGGCGACGCCAACGGCGACGGCGTGACCGACTTTGCGGACCTCAATCTCGTTCTGGCGAATTTCGGACGCGCGTGCGATCCGTGATCGCGCTCACATCGCTTCCGCGATCTTCTTCGCCAGCGACTTCGCCCGCTCGGCGTCGAGTTTGCCCGCACCCCAGCGCACGCCCAACCCCTCGCCCTTCGCGGCCCGGTCGGCCTCGTCGTACTTCGGGATGATGTGGAAGTGCACATGGAACACGGCCTGGTGCGCCATCGGGCCGTTGTTCTGAAGGATGTTGTACTCCTTCGCGCCCGTCGCCTTCATCACCGCGCGGCAGAGGCGCGGCAGCACGCGCCCGATCGCCGCGGCGGATTCGTCCGAGAGCGCGTCCATCGTGGCCGCGGGCTCTTTCGGGATGACAAGCGTGTGGCCCTCACTGAGCGGGCCGATGTCGAGGAACGCGAAGACATGGTCGTCCTCGTACACCTTGTGGCTCGGGATCTCGCCCTTGATGATCTTCGCGAAGATGGTCATGGGAAAAGATAGGCCGGGAGCGCGGGCTCAGTACCTGCGGGTCCGCGTCGCGAGCGAGGCGGGGAACCCGAAGATCGGGATCAGCAGGCGGAGCAGCGGCCCGAGAAGCAGCGCGAGGGCGGCGGTGTACAGCGCCGACCACAGACGCACGCCGATCTCGTGGGAGAAGCCGACCATCAGGTCGTCGTACGACGCGCGCACACGCAGGAGCGTGACCACAACGGCGTTGGCGACGAGCGTCAGCACGAGCGCGATGAACGCGAACGCGAGGGGGTTCTGCTTGATGAGCACGCCGCGCGCCGTGACCGCGGCGTACGCGCCGGTCAGGCACCCGAGCGCATACGGACCGATCACGACGACCGATCCCATCCCTCCCACGACCGCGGGCGGGTGGGTCAGGTCGAGCACCGCGCCGATGATGAGCGCCGCGGGATAGATCACCGCAGGGGGCGCCCACATCGCGATGTACGCGAGCAGGATCATCGCGAACGACGGCGCGATGTGTGACTGACCAAGCGCCAGCGCTGGCTTGAGCCCCAGTTCGGCGCCCAGCGCGATCCACGCGGCGATGGCGAAGGCGATCCAGTTCACGGCGCGCCTCCCTGCTCGCCCGGACGCGTCTCGTTCGGGATCCACAGGAACAACTGGCTGACGCGCGAGAGGTCGAGTTCCGGGCGCACGGTGATGACCGTGCGCAGGGGCTGGCTCTCCTTGGGCGCGATCTCGACGATCGTCCCGAGCACGAGCATCTGCGCGCTGTCGGGCCAGGTGGTGTCGGAGAGGCGCACGATCTGCCCGACTTCGACGGAGGGCGCGTCGGCGTCGACCTCGCCGCGGAACAGTCCCTGGCCGACCGGCTGGATCTGCGCGCGGGCGAGTTGCGCGAGCGGCACGGGATCGGACGAGGCGCTCGCGACATCCGGGTCGATGACGACGCTCATCCACCCGTTCGCGCGGTGCGTGATCGGGATGACATTGCTCGTGCGCGCGCTGACCGAGGCGACGCGTCCGACGAGGTGCACGCCCGCGGCGGACGCGGACGAGGAGGACGCGACGGCGTTGTTGGTGACGCCCAGGTCGTTCCCGCCGCGCACGGTGAGCGTTGAACTGGTGGGATCGGTCGATCGTTCGATGACGGGCGCGACGAAGGGCGTGTAGGGGATGTTCGCGAGCAGGGCTCGCGCGCCCTTCACGGCGTCGATCATGTTCTCGAGTTCGATGATGCGCTGCTCAGCGCTGCGCCAGCGGCGCTGGTACTCGTCGCGCGCGTTCTCGATCTCGCGGACCGCGGGGTCGGCGGCGAGGTCGGGCGAGCGCGGCGGGCGGAAGAAGTCAGCGACGACGGTGAACACGCGCGACGGGGGAGCGAGCGCGATGCGCGCGGGCTCGGCGGCGTAGGAGGACACCGTTTGGAGGACGGGGAACGAGGGCAGGAGCGCAAGGATGAGGAAGATCGCCGCGGCGATGAGGAGGGAGCGTCGGGGGCTGGTGCGGGATCGGGACATGTGGGGGCAGGAGGCACAAG
>CAYGLT010000139.1:0-1913 GCA_964350875.1 uncultured Phycisphaeraceae bacterium
TCCATCGACGGTGACGGCGCGGGCGCGTGCGAGGTCTCGCTGAGCGGCGGCGTCGGAGGGTGAGGTGTAGGAGCCGGAGACGACGGCGGCGCCCCGGCCGCGCTCCTGCGCGCGGATCGAAGGGAGATCGACGCGGGAGCGGATGGTGTTGGCGGCGGTGATGGCCTGGGCACGGGCGTCTGGGCCGGAGAAGGCGGCGAGGACGATGGTCCATCCGGCGTCGGAAAGCGCGCCGGGCTGGGCGCGGGATGCGCTGGGCTTGGCGGAGGCGGTCGGAGTGGACGAGGAGGAGGCGCACCCGGCGGCGACGAACAAAAAGGTGATGGTGAGAGCGGCGAGTGGCCGAATGAGTGTGTTCGTGTTTTGATTGGTCATGGCTCGGCTCTCGTTGCTGGGCTTTCGGAGCGGAAAAGTGCGGAAGTCCGGGTTGAAGTTATTGCTTACAAACCGTTGTGGGGACTTGCTTTAGGCGTTGTTGCGGGAAGCGAAGAAAGGTTGCAGGGTTTCCGGACTCCACGACGATAGTGGGAGGGCCAGGGAAGGCAACCGCGACTGAGAAGGCGGAGGGAGCGAGGGTGGACGAGAAGTCCTCGCACGCCGCCGATCGCGGGTTCGGCGCAGGGCTGGTGGGCCATGCGTCGCGTCAGGAAGACACGGCTCGACGAAGAACTGTGCACGATCGGAGTTTGCATCAATGAGTGACTTTGCACCGGTGGATGGGCGTGGGGTTTGGAGCGCGGCGAGCGTCGCGAGCGCCGGGGTTCGCCCTCGCGGCGCGGTTGAGGTCGCCTCGCCCGAGACGCGGGAGACTTCGGTCGCCCGACGGATCATTGACGAGGTCGAACTCTCGAACGAGGCGATCCTCGCGCAGCGGGCCGACCGCCCGACCCGCGAGCAGATTGTGGCCTCGGCGCGGGAGCGGATCGCGAACGGGTATTACGACCAGCCGGGCGTGCTCGACGCGACGATCGAGCGTCTCGGCCGCGACCTGACGGCCTGATCCTCCGCGAATCGATATTCTGGAACACATGACGACCCTCCCCGCTCGCGTGATCGGGGAGGGTTGTTGCGTTTTTGGGAGTTGGACGATCAGTCGACGCGAAGCCGGCGCGTCGCGACGATGCGGCGGTCGTCGGGGGTGGTGAACTCGACGCGGAGGGTGGCGGGCGAGTCGCCGAAGATCCAGGCGGGTGCGCCCGGGAGGGGGACCACATAGGTCTGGGTGATGCGGTCGAACTGGCGAGCGCTGCGCGCGGGGTCGGAGAGGTCGAGGGTCCAGTTGAGATCCTGGGTTGTCGACGCGGGGGCTGATTCGGGGTCGGAGCCGGGCAGGCCTCTGTAGAGTTCGAACCGGAGGACGCCGACATCGCGGACGACGGCGCCGTAGGAATCGAGGAGTTCGATGTGGGCTTCGATCTGGGGACCGGGGACCTCGGCGGGGTCGGTGGAGGCGGGGTGATCGACGACGCGGGTGAGCGGGTGGATGCGGAGTTCGACCGCGGCGAAGGGCCCCGCGCCGGGTGGGAGTTCGACGCGGTTGGAGCGTGCGGCGTCGGGGTCGCTCGCGGCGCAGCCGGCGAGGGCGAGCAGGAGGGGCGGGATGGCAAGGGCGGCGCGTCGCATTGGGGAGGGGGAGTGTAGTGGACGGCGCGCGGGGTCAGGCGGCGCGGGTGGGGGAAGCGGGCTGGCCCAGCCGCGCGACGGCGGATTCGAGCGCGGTGATGGCGCGGGTGTTGTCCTTGACGACGGCGAGGAGCGCGTCGATGTGGGCGCGCGACTCGACGAGGCGGTCGTGTGCCTCGGTGAGTTGTTTCTCGCGCGAGGTGGCGGCGCGGCGCTCGACGAGCCACATGGCGGCGATGAGCCCGGCGACGCCGAACTGGGTGAGCGTGGGGAGGAGTTCGGGATTCATG
>CAYGLT010000139.1:2013-3668 GCA_964350875.1 uncultured Phycisphaeraceae bacterium
GATGTAGTCGGCGGTGTAGGCGAGGGAGATCGTTCGGCCGCGGTCGATGGAGTCGGCGGGTCGGAAGGTGAGGAAGGTCATGCTGGTCCAGGACTGGCCGGTGTTGTCGACGAGCGCGCCGGTGAGTTGGGCTTCGCCGGCGGCCTTGATGGCGTTGATCTGGGCGACGAGGTCGGCGTTGGTGGACGCGATGAGGCGTCCGGTCTGCACGATGTGGAGTTCGATGGGCCCGGTGACATCGACGCCGGATTGGAAGGGGTCGAGGGCGAAGGGCGGGAACCAGAGCGAGCCGAGTTTGCGGAGGTGGAAGCGGTGGGGTCCGGAGTTGAAGAGCGTCTGGCCTGCGATGCTGGACATGGGAGTTTCACGCGCGCGGAGGGTTAGGTGAGGGAGGGGACGGTTTCGACGATGGGGTCGGCGGCGCCGTCGGTGGAGACGGCGAGCATCGTGATGCGCTGGCGTGCGCTCGCCTTGCGCGAAAGGTCGTGCTCGACGGAAAGGACGACGGCGGTGACGGTGAACGCGCGGCGCAGCGCGTCGGAGGAGGAGGGCGCGACGGTGAAGCGGAGTTGCCCCTGCGCGCCGGGTTTGATGGAAGTGGGCTCGTCGCGCGTGAGCGTGCGCGTGACGGCGATGGTGACGCGCTGCTCGGGGACATCTGCGAAGACGATGTGCGGGCCCAGGTCGGTGCGCTCTTCGGTTTGCTTGGAGGAGCGACGATCGACGGCGATGGCGTCGACGTCGGGAAGAGGGGTGCTGAGGAACGAGACGGATTGAGGGTGGAAGGTGAGCATGGGGGAAGAGGGCAATGGGCAATGGGCAATAGGCAATGGGGAAGGAAGGGGATCAGGCGCGGGTGAGGTGCGCGATGGTGATGTAGCGCTGGGCGTCGGGGACGCCGTCGTGGTTGAGGTCGAGGCGCGCGGCGAGGCGGCGGCGCGCGTGGTCGAAGCGCTCGCGGTGGAGCGCGGCGCGGGTCCACATGGTGGAGGACTCGCCCACGAGCGCCGCGGCGGCGGAGAGGATGAGGTGCAACGCGCCAAGCGATTCGACGAGGGCCATGTCGCGCGTGTTGACGACCTGCGACGCGTCGGGGCGGCCGCCGGAAGCGAGCGGGGTTTCCTCGTCGGTCGGCGCCGGGTCGAGCCCGAGCGCGGCGAGGAGTTGGCGGTGGATGATCTCGCGCTGGGGGCCGAAGGTGGCGATGCGCAGCGACGCGCCCGACATCGGGAGCGGCGCGATGGGGTCGTCGTCGACGGAGTCGCGCAGGCGCGAGACGGTGAGTTGTGATGACGAGACGACCTCGACGATCTCGAGGGGCGCGTCATCGACGATCGCGATCATGCCGGGCGTAATGCGCGCGGCGAGGAAGTCGGACGATGCGCTGGTGAGCGTCGTGGTGGAGATGGATGCGTCGTTCGCGGCGAGGCGCGTCTGCGCTGACCAGGCGATGTCGCGGAAGAGGTTGGGTTCGAGGGCGAGGAGGTCGCGGTCGGTGGAGAAGGGCATGGGTAGGGCAATCGGCAATGGTGAATGGGCAATGGGGGAGAGGCACGGAAGGAGAAGGAAGATCCAACTCCGGCGGGAGAGGGTGGAGAGGTTGAGAATCCCGCCGCGACGGGTTGGCGCCGACGGCGGGAGGCGGGGAGGGAGAG
>CAYGLT010000140.1:0-3544 GCA_964350875.1 uncultured Phycisphaeraceae bacterium
GCCTCTTCAAGCATCGCGGGCGCGTTGTGGAGGCAGCGCATGGCTTCGGCGTGGTAGCCGTCGGCGGCGGCGGACCATGAACGGTTGATCTGGCGCTCCGCGGCGGCGAAGCGGTCCATGAGTTCGGCGTAGCCGCCCATCCCGAGTTTGGCGATGAGGCGCGGGCGCGCGTCGACGAACGCGGCGAGGTGGTTCTTCTGCGCGTCGCCCAGGCGATCTACGATGGCGTCGAGTTGCTGCTTCTCCGTTCCCATCGAGGGGAGGTCGCGGATGAGTTCCTCGCACGCGATGCGGGTCTGCGCAAGGGCGTAGGCGGGGTCGCCTTCCTTGTGCTCGCCCTCGACGCCCGGGGAGAGCGCGCTGTCGGCGAGTTCCTTCTTGGTGGCCGTGCGCACGAGCATGGCGCCCGCGAAGAGCCCGAGGGCGGAGAGCGCGAAGAGCCACGCGAAGGGCCAGCGCATGACGGAGAACTCCTGCACCTTGACGAAGCGCGCGGTCGGCGCGCCGGTGTCGTCCATGGTGCGCATCTGCTCGACCTGCTCGGCGCTGATCGACTCGCCCGCGGTGACGAGGGGGACGAGCGCGTCGCGTTGGCGCGTGTACTGCTCGGCGGTGATCTTGCCGGACTCGAGGTCGCCGCGCAGTTGCGTGAGTTCGTCGTCGGTCTTCTCGCGTGCGCCGGCGGGTGCGGTCTGCGTCAGCCCGACCACGCCCTGCGTGGGGCGCGGGCGGTACGCGGTCGCCATGGAGAGGCAGCCGGTGATGAGGCAGATGACCATGAGGAGGTTGCCGAGGGATTTCATGGGTTGGTCTCTTGAAGGGGGGCGGCGGGCGTGGTCACTGTGCCTGAACGAGAACGATGAGGTTGACGCCGAGCGCGAGGATCGCGTCGCCCACGATGAAGCCGGCGGCGACGGGGACGCCCCATTCCTCGGCCCATGTGCGGCCCTTGGTCTTGGCGACGAGCATGTTGATGACGCAGCCCACGCCGTAGGTCGCGATGTAGAACATCGGGAGGTACATGGAGAGGCCGACGAGCACGCCGAGTCCGGCGAAGGCGCCGAGCCCGAGGATGGCGCCCATGATGGCGCCGCCCGCGTAGAGCAGATATGGCATATCGCCGCCCTGCACGCCGGTGATGATCGCCTGGAGCGCCTGGGCCTGGGGGGCGGTGGTGTCGGTGCCGGCGCCCATGGGCACGCCGAACTTGGCCATGTTCGCCTGCGCGATGAGCAGGAGCGTGAACATGGAGACGAACGGGCCGAGGGCGCCCATGAACATCTCGACGGCCTGCTGGCGTTTTGGTTGCGCGCCGACGATGTAGCCCGTCTTCAGGTCCGCCATCATGTCGGACGCGAGCGTGATCGCGACGCAGAGCGCTACGCCGATGATGAGCGCGCCGATGATGTCTGCCCGTCCGGCGAGGACGAGCACCAGCACAATGGTTATGAGCGCCATGCCCGATATGGGCGACCAGTCGGTCATGCCCGTGCATTGCGCGATGATGATGCCCGCGAACCAGATCCACGCGGCGCCGATGATCGCGATGAGCGCGGCGCGGAGGTGCGGGTTCATCCAGCCGAGCACGCCCGGCCTGTCGGCCTTGCGGGTCTGGAGGTACTCGGAACGCTGCTGATCACTCCAAGTGTTCTGGTAGGTGTCGGCGGTTTCCTGCGAGGCGAAGCCGATGGTGTAGCCGTTGGCGTCGATCTTGACGGCGGCGTGGTCGAAGACTTCCTGGGTGACGGGGTCCTTCGAGTTGATGGGCGCCTTGTGTGCGAAGTCGGCCGCGAGGAAGAGCACGATGAACGAGGCGATGCCCGCCGCGAGGATGACCTTGAACCCGAGTTCGTCGGAGCCGCCGCCCACGGATGAGGAGCGCGCGGCGATGATCGAGCGCAGCGCTTCGCGGATCGCGGGGAGCGACGAGAGGACGCCCATCATCGCGCCGCCGAGAAGGAGGCCGATGCCGAGGGGTCTGTTGATGTTGAGGAAGCCGTATCCCGGCGCGTCGTACGCGGAGATGTTTTCGGGCATCCACCCGAGCGAGAAGATGGTGGGGGTGAGGATGAGGTAGGCGAGGACGCCGCCCGCGAGCACATACAGGCCGGCGCGTCCGGTGAGGTATCCGGCGCCGAGCGCGAAGGGGGCGATGGCGAAGACGAGTTGCATCTGGGGCGGGAGCCCGAGCATGCGTCCGACATCGATGCGGTCGTCGGTGACGAGCAGGTCGCCGCGGCCGTTGCGGTCGTAGTCAACGGAGCGTGCGAGGACGGGGTCGTCGTTCTCGCCCGGGGTGACGCCGTCGTAGGCGTAGTCGACGGGCGGGACGGTCTCGTCGGTCTCGCGCGAGGCGCGGATGTTCAGGTCGGAGTAGCCCCACATCGGCGCGGTGGCCCATCCGGCCTTGCGCGAGCGGAGGTCGCTCCACTCGTAGGCGCGCTTCGCGCCGGGAGGGGGCGTGTTGGACGAAGCGGAATACGCGCGGAGCGCGAGGTCGTTCTTGTAATCCGACACGAAGTAGGCGCCGACGGCCGTGTCGCTCGCGAGTTGCGTGAGGGCGTGGCCCTTGCGTTCGTCGGCGGCGACTTTGGCTTCCTCGTACGCACGCTCGAGGGCCTTGTTGCCGGACGCTTCGGGGTCGGCCTCGCGGGCGTCGTCGAGCGCGGCCTTGGCCTCGTCAACGGCGTAGAGCGCCTCGCCGTGCGCGAGAACTTCGGACGGTGCGGACTTGGCCTCGATCCAGCCGGCGATCATGCGCGTGCGGAGCGCATCCTCGTACGAGATTTTCTCGTCGTGGACGAGTGTGTCGAGGTTGTCGAGCGACGCCTCGAAGCGGATCTGCGGCATGACGGCGGGCGCGTTGAGGAGCGCCGCGACGATGATTGAGATGACGAGGATGATCGACTTGCGTGCGCCGGCGCCGGGCGACTTGAGGATGGCGCCGACGGCGGTGGCGCTGGGGAAGCGGAGGCGTTCGATGTCGATCATCTGCTTGCGCAGGGGGATGATGAACGCGACGCCCAGGATGGCGCCCGCGACGGCGGAGATCGTGAGGAGCCAGAAGGTGGTGTTGGGCGAGCCGGACTCGGTGACGAGGGGTATGCCCAGCAGGAAGAGGACCGGGACGGTGAAGATGACGCCCGAGCAGGGGCCGTTGATGCCCGAGGCGATGGTCTGTCCGACATTGACCTCGAGGATGGTGCCCTTGCGAAGCAACCCGCGGAGGACGCCGAAGCCCAGGACGGCGGCGATGGCGCTGCCGACGATGGTGAAGCCGATCTTGAGACCCGCGTAGGTGATGGCGGCGTTCATCACGATGCCGACGATGACGCCGAAGATGATCGTGGAGAGGGAGACCTCGGGGTAGTCGCGCTGGAAGAGGTCTGCGAAGAAGCCGCGCTTCTGGCTGGGCGGCGGCGGGGGAGGCGTCGAGTCGGCCATTGGGGAGAACTCCGGGTCCGAGATGGGGCCGTGGATCGTTCAGCGGGTCATGCGAGGGGGCATCGTGGCGGATTTTGAAGAAATGAGCAAGGGGGCGGGG
>CAYGLT010000141.1:0-1234 GCA_964350875.1 uncultured Phycisphaeraceae bacterium
GTACCGCCACGAGTAGATCCCCGTCTTGTGGCCGTCGGAGAAGACGATGCGCAGCGCGTAGTTGCCCACGAGTTCGGCGGAGAGCGCGCGGAGCGGGCCGGAGTCGCCTGAAGACTTGAGCACCGTGAGCGGGTTGGCCTTGATCTCCTTGCGCTGCTCGCGGGCGTCGGCGGAGGGCGAGAGTCGCCGCAGATGCGCGACGGGGTAGAACGAGACCTCGCCGTCGGCCCATTCGACGGTGAGCCCTTCGTCCTTCTTGAGGTCCAGGCGGACCGGCGGCGGCGTGTCGTCCATGCAGCATCCTAATCCGCACCCTCTCCCGCGGGGAGAGGTGGGAGATATCCCGCTACGCTTGCGGCGATGGCCAGCGAGACGAACTTTGCGGATCGGTTGATCGACGGGATCGAGCGGCTCGACGCGCCGGCGTGCGTGGGGCTCGACCCGGTGATCGAGAGCCTTCCCGACGAACTCCGAAGCAACGCGACCGACGACGAATCGTGCGCGAAGGCGATCGAAGCGTTCTCGGCGGGCGTGATCGACGCCGTCGCGGGGATCGTTCCCGCGGTGAAGGTGCAGAGCGCGTGCTACGAACGGTTCGGCGCGGCGGGCTTCGCGGCGATGGAGCGCGTGTGCGCCCACGCGAAGAAGGCCGGTCTGCTCGTTGTCCTCGACGCCAAGCGCGGCGACATCGGCGTCTCGGCGCGACACTACGCGCACGCCGCGTTTGCCAATTTCGGCGCCGACGCGCTTACCGTCAGCCCGTACCTCGGTATGGACACCATCGAGCCGATGGCGCCCGCGGCCAACCCGGGCACGGGGCTGTTCGTGCTCGTGCGAACGAGCAACCCGGGGAGCGACGGCGTCCAGAACCTGCGGCTGGCGTCCGGAGAGACCGTCGCGCAGGCGATGGCCGCGATGGTCGCAACGCTCGGCGCGGCGAGCGTCGGCGAGCGCGGCTATTCGAGCGTGGGCGCGGTGGTGGCGGCCACCAAGCCCGACGACGCCCGCGCCATGCGTGAGGCGATGCCCAAACAGATCTTCCTCGTGCCCGGGTTCGGCGCGCAGGGCGGGACGGTCGAGACCGTGCGCGAGCTCTTCGATGATTCACGCCGGGGCGCGCTGATCACGGCGAGCCGGTCGGTGATCTACGCGTTCGGGAAGGACGAGAAGGACTGGCGCCGCGCGATCGCGAACGCCGCGCGCCGGTTCACCGAGGAATTGAGAGGGATCTGAG
>CAYGLT010000141.1:1334-3488 GCA_964350875.1 uncultured Phycisphaeraceae bacterium
CGCCTCCGGCGCGCTGCGGTGATGCCCGCGAGTCCGAGCAGCGCGAACGCGCCGGGTGACGGAGCGAATCCGTACAGGGCATACGCGACATTCGGCGTGCCTGAATTCAGCGGGGCATACCCGCTTCCCTCGATGTTGACGAACAAGTCGTCGTCGCCCTGATCGGACAGCGCCCACAGAAAGCGCTGCTGGCCGACGACATCGTCGACATAGTTTGCCGCGATCGAGAGGATCGCTGCGTCGCTGCCGAACAGCGGTGGGTTCTGGTTGATCCGGTACGAGAAGCGGTGGATCGCCGGATCGGGCGATCCGAGGTTGTCGAACTCGAGGGTGATATCCAGGTCGTCGATCGAGATCGTTTCGTTCATCAGGATTTGGCCGTTGAACTTCGTTGCCACGGTGATGTTGAAACTCTCGATGTTCGAGAGGTCGAAGCCCGGCCCGGAGTTCACCCCTCCCCACCAGTCGATGCGGTAGACGCGCGCCGGGAGAATGAGCCCGAAGGGGCGGGCGATCGTCTCGGCGATCCGCTGGCTCGGGAAGTCAGGCTCGGGGAACACCGACGACACATACCCAGCGGCGGGCACGGGGTTCTGCGCGTAGAGCAGCGTGTTCGGAACCCCGGCGAGCGCGCACGGGGCGACGAGCAGCGAAACAACAACAGCGATCCCGGTCTTCATGCGTGTTTCCTCCTGTCCCCAGAATACTGACAAGGGGGGCCAATGCAATGAAAAACCCGCCGTATCGGCGGGTTTGGGAGGTCGTTCGATGGGTCAGCGGCGGCGGCGGGCCGCGGCCAGGCCCGCGAGTCCGAGCAGCGCGAACGCGCCGGGCGTGGGCACGGCGCCGTAGAGCGCGTAGGCAGTGTTGGGGAATTGCGCCGCCAGTGGAAAGAACACGCCGTTCTCGACGGTGAAGAGTTCGTCGTCGCCATCGACGGAGGGCGCCCAGAGGAACCGGGGCTGACCGACGCCGCCGTCGACATAGTTCGCGGCGATCGAGATGTATCCGGTTTCGGCGGCGTAGAAGAGAAGGCCCTGATTCGACTGGTACGAGAAGCGGAAGACCGGAGGGGCGGGCGTCCCGAGGTTGTCGAACTCGAGTTCGACATCGAGATCGCTCATCGCGAAGGTCTCCTCGTAGAAGATCTCATCGTCGAACAAGGAGTATGCGCGAACGCTGAAACTCTCGATGTTGGAGAGGTCGAAGCCGGGGATGATGTTGTCCACGCCGCCCCACCAGTCGATGCGGAACACACGCGAAGGGAGCGGCAGCCCGAACCCTGTGCCGATCGTGTCGGCGACGCGCTGGCTCGGGAACGCGGCGGACGCTGCCACGGACGATTCGAACCCCGTCTCGAAGGCGACGGGGCTTTGGCCGTAGATCAACGAATCTGGAATCGCACCGGCGAGAACGGCGGGTGCGGCGATACATGCGAGAACGACAGCAATCCCGGTCTTCATGGCGTGTTTCCTCCTGACCCCAGAATACAGAGCGAGGGGTCCGATGCAACGAAAAAACCCGCCCATCAGGCGGGTTCGGGAGGTCTTCATATTGCCCGGATTCACATGGGCTTCTTGTTGATCGTCACATCGTACATGTTCAGGAGTTTCTCCTTGTCGAAGATCATCTCCTGACGGGTGAGGCCCACGATGTCGTAGACGGGCGTGAGTTCGATCGCGTCGACGGGGCAGGCCTCCTCGCACATGCCGCAGAAAATGCAGCGCAGTTCGTCGATCTCGAACTTGGCGGGGTACTTCTCGCGGTCGTCCCAGGGGGACTCGGCGGCCTCGATGTGGATGCAGTTCGCCGGGCAGATGGTCGGGCACATCATGCACGCAACGCACTTCACGCGGCCGGACTCGTCGCGGTTGAGGCGGTGGAACCCTCGGAAGTTGGCGGCGTGGAGGCCGCCCTTCTCGACGGGCATGTGCTCGCGGCGCTCCTCGGGGTACTGGAGGGCCCGCGAGGTGTTCTTGTGGCCCGGGAAGACCTTGCCCTGCCCGAACGAGGTGAAGAAGTGGCGGAGGGTCACGCCGAAGCCCTTGACGACCTCGGGGATGTAGACCGCCTCGGCCCGGTTCATGGGGGGCGTGGAGATGCGCACGATGTCTTCGTCGCGGATGGCCATGGGTGGGAGTGTAGCGGGGGCTC
>CAYGLT010000142.1:0-3459 GCA_964350875.1 uncultured Phycisphaeraceae bacterium
GCGACTGAGCGCTCCCGGCGGCGTTGACACATCGCGTAGACTCGAAGGCCCGCTCGACCGCGATTCCGCGGCGAAATAGCGACATTTCTTGTCGCGTTTACACGATCCGCTGTCCCCGAAGACCCAGGTGCACACCATGCCGCGCACGACAGCGATTTCCGCTCTTGTCTGCCTCACCGCCGCTTCCGTAGCGCTCGGCGGCAACGACATCCTCTGGCATGTCGATCCCCCGTCCGCGACCTTCTACACCACCGACTACAGCGTGGTGTACAGCGGCCCGCAGGCCAACCGCGACACCGAAGTCGCCGACGACTTCCAGGCGACCGGCCTCGTCCAGCGGCTCGATGTCCCCGGCCGCGGCTGCTTCCAGTGCGGCGACGCCGTCGCGCTCGGCGTCTTCGTGCGCTTCTACGAGTGGACGCCCAACGGCCCCGGCGCGCTCCAGCACGAATCGTTCATCCCCGTCGACAGCGCCAACTACGACGGCAACGCCGTCAATCCCGGCCGCGTCATCGTCACGCTGCCCGAGCCGTTCATGGCCAGCGGCTGGCACTTCTACTCCGTGCAGATGGCCTTCGCCGAGGGCGGCATCTGGAACTTCAAGCAGACCAACCGCGCGAACAACATCAACGCGCCGATCCAGTTCCGCAACAACCTCGCGGGCGGCGTCTGGGCGCAGCATGTCGACGGCACGGGCAACCTCAGCAACTCCGACCTGCCCATCACCATCTTCGGGCAGGCCGCGGCCACCACGCCCGTCGTGACCGGCATGTCGCGCACCACCGTTACGGGCAGCGACCGCGTCATCGTGACCGGCGACGACTTCGGCGCGCAGGGCAACGGCCGCCTGCTCGTCAACGGCGTCGAAGGCCTCGTCATGGATTGGTCCAGCACGCAGGTCATCGCGTACATCCCCGAGGGACTCGCGCACGGCCCCGCCGAACTCGTCATCGAGAACCTCGGCGTCGGCAGCGCGCCGTTCCCCATCACCGTCGTCCCGCGCGAGCCCAACGGCCGCATCGCCTGGGTCTTCGAGGGATCCGGCAGTTACCTCGGCTTCCCGCCCACCACCGGGCCCGACGGCACGCTCTACTTCAGCGATGTCGACGGCTTCCTCTACGCCATGAGCCCGGACGGCGCGCTCCTCTGGATCGTCGACGCGCTCCTCGGACAGCAGGGCTCCGCCGACGAAGCGCCCGTGCAGGTCGACGCCGACGGCACGATCTATGTCGCCACCAACCCCCTCGGCGCAACGCTCGAACTCGTCGCGTTCAACCCCGACGGCTCGCACAAGTGGACCACCACCGTCGACTACGGCCAGACCTGGCAGGCCGGACCCACCATCGGCCCCGACGGCCGACTCTACGCAGCGCTCAACGGCGCGCAATTGCTCGGCGGCGAATTCGATGTCATCGCGATCAATCGCGCGGGCGGCATCGACTGGACCACCGCGGGCGATCCCTATGTCCGCGAGCACGCGGCCCCCGGCGCGGCCATGATCTTCGGCCCCTCGTCACAGGGCGGCCCCGTCGATCAACTCATCTTCACCGGCGACCGCAACGGCGACGGACGCAACTGGGCGTTCGACATCGACGACGGCTCCCAGAACTTCGCCGTCCCCACCGCGGGCGGCAACGATGTCGGCCAGGGCCGTCTCGCCAAGGCCGCGTTCGGCGGCGACTTCTATATGTTCGAGTTCAACGGCATCGGCGGCGCCGGCTGGGGACTCCACGCCTTCGATCGCGACGGCAACCGCCTCTGGGTCTTCGACCCCGACATTCGCTCCGGCGCAACACGCATCGCCGTCGGTCCCGACGGCGTCATCTACTTCGGTTGGGACGGCATCCGAATGACCGCGGTCGCGCCCGACGGCGATCCGATCTGGACGCAACTCGGGCTCTACGGCTACAACACGCCCGCCGTCAGCCCGACCGAGCCCATCGTTGTCGCCAACGCGTGGAATTCCGCCGAGCAGCAGTCGGTGATCGAAGCGCGTCACACCGACGACGGCGCGCCGCTCTGGATCCAGACGCTCGTCGATGACGAGGGCGCGCATGTCGCCGTCAACACCGCTGCCGAATTCACTCCCGACGGCGCGCAGGTGTACTTCGACGCGAGTCCCCGCCCGCTCACGCCCACCTCCGTGTTCCGCCTCTTCGCCGTCGCCGTGCAGGACGCGGCCGCGCCGTGCGAAGGCGACACCAACGGCGACAACATCGTGAACTTCTCGGACCTCAACGCCGTGCTCGCCACGATGGGCCAGAGCGGTCCCGCGCTCGACGCAGATGTCGACGGCGACGGCATCGTGAATTTCACTGACCTCAACATGGTGCTCAGCGCATTCGGCGCGGGTTGCAACTGAATTGCAGCACACAACCCCGGGTATTCCCTTGGGTTCCGCGCGCTCTCTCTCGCCTAAACTCCATCGTTACTTGGAGGAGAGAGAACCATGCGCACTATCGTCCGCCGTCTGTCTGTCGCGTTTTTCCCTGCGCTCGCCCTGACCGCCGCCGCACCGGCGCAGGTCGTGGACGCGCCATTCGATCAGTTCTACACGCTCGATGATCTCGGCACGCTCGACGGCGTCCCCGGGCCCTACGGCGGGCTGGTCATCAAGGCGGACGATCCGAACACGCTCCTCATCGGCGGCGCCGCGAACCAACCCGGCGGCGCGGTCTACGCCGTCCCCCTCGTCCGCTCGTGCGGCAAGATCATCGGCTTCGCCGGGCCGGGCGTCCTCTTCGCCGCCGCGCCCAACATCGACGGTGGGCTTGCCTACGCGCCCAACGGCACGCTCTTCTTCTCCCAGTACCCCAGCAACGGGCTCGGGCAGATCCTCCCCGGGAGCGCCGCGCCCGATCTCATCACCGACCTCAACGACGTCGGCGTCCCGTCCTCCGTCGGCGCCGTGAACTTCATCCCGCCCGGGTTCCCCGGCGCCGGCAGTTGCCGCACGATGACCTACAACACCGGCGCGTGGAGCGATGTTGATCTCAGCCTGAACGGGGACGGGACCTACACCGTCACCGGCGCCGCCGTGCGAATCGCCCCGGCCGCGACCGGCCCCGAAGGGTTCGTCTATATCCGCGCCGGGTCGCCCGAGTTCACGAGCGACACCCTCCTCGTCAGCGAGTACAGCGCAGGCCGCGTCAGCGCGTTCGACATCGACGCCAACGCCGACCCGATCATCGGAACGCGCCGCACCCTCGTCTCGAACCTCTCGGGCGTCGAGGGCGCCGCCATCGATCCCGAGACCGGCGACTTCATGTTCTCCACATTCAACGGCGGCAACCGCGTCATCATCGTCCGTGGGTTCGCCCGTCCCTGCCCGGGCGACATCAACCGCGACGGCTCGGTCAATTTCGACGACCTCAACATCGTCCTGACCAACTTCGGCGTCACCGCCGATCCCGTCCCGGGCGACACCAACGGCGACTGCTTCGTCAACTTCTCCGACCT
>CAYGLT010000143.1:0-3329 GCA_964350875.1 uncultured Phycisphaeraceae bacterium
TCGCGACGGCCCTTCTTCTGCTTGTGCGTCAGCCCGGATTGCGACATCTTCCAGTCCGCCTGCGCGCTGGTCAGCCGCTCGTCTTGATAGCGCACCTCGACGCCCGTGACCCCGGCGACGCGCTCGCCGAACGCGCGCACCTTCTTCGCCTGGGGGCCCTCGCTCGCGTCGTCCATGTTCAGGGGAAGCCCGATCACGATCCCGTCGACGGCGTGCTCGCGCGCGTGCGTCGCGATCTCGCGGAGCAGCGCCTCGCCCCGCGCGCCCTCCGACAACGGCAGTTCGATCACATCCACGGGCGACGCGATCCGCGATTCCTCATCGCCCACCGCCACGCCCGTGCGCTTGTCGCCCAGGTCGAGCGCGAGCCAGCGGCGGGCGCGTTTCGTGAATGCCATTCGGTTGTCTCAGGCGCCCTCGCGCAGCGCAGCGGCCGAGGTCGGCGCGGTCTGCACATCCTCGTCGCGCAGGGGGCTGAACCGCGAACCCGCGAGGCGGATGCGCTTGTTCACATTGTCCTTGGGCATGAGCGGCAGCACGGCCATCGTGCACGCGAGCACGATCGCGTTGAGGATCAGCATCTGCCAGATCGCCGTCCACCCGAAGGAGACCCACACGGCGGTCGCGACGACCATCACGATCGAGATCGGGATCATCCCGCCCCACGCGATCTTCAGCATCTGGTCGTAGCGCACGCGGGGGATCGTCCAGCGGACGAACATCATCACCACGATGATCGTGATGACCTTCCCGAACAGCACCGCGAACTTCACCAGCGCGGGGATCAGCCCGAACGCCTCGGGGCTGGTCAGCGGGTCATTGATGAACGGGATCATCTGGTACCCGCCCAAGAAGAGCACCGCGAGGAACGAACTGCTGGTGATCATGTGCGCGTATTCCGCGAGGAAGTACAGCGCGAAGCGCATCGACGAGTACTCGGTGTGGTACCCGCCGACGAGTTCCTGCTCGGCCTCGGCGTTGTCGAACGGCGCGCGGTTGGCTTCCGCGAGGATGCACACGAAGAAGATGATCGCCGCGAGGGGCTGGCTGAAGATGAACCACGCGCCCGCCGCCTGCTGCTGGACGATCTCGTCCGGGCGAACGGTGCCCGAGAGCAGGATGACCGCGAGGATCGACGCGCCCAGGGGGATCTCGTAAGAGATCATGCCCGCCGTTGCGCGAAGGCCGCCGAGGAACGAGTACTTGTTGTTCGAGGCCCACCCGCCCAGCGCCACGCCGTACACGCCGAGCGACGCGACCGCGAGCAGGTAGATGAACCCGATGTTGATGCTCGCGCCGATGACCTGCGCCGTGCCGCCCTTCACGAGCAGCCAGTCGCCGAGGTGAATGTCAGGAACGGTCAGGTAGCCGCCCCACGGGATGACGGCGAAGCCGATCAGGGCCGGGACGATGATCGCGATGGGCGCCAGCGTGAACAGGGCCTTGTCGACGCGGCTGGGGGCGTAGTCCTCTTTGAGGAGGAACTTCAGGCCGTCGGCCAGCGACTGGCCCAGCCCCCAGAAGCCGAACTTGATGGGCAGGACGCCGAAGGAGAACCCGGTGCGGTTGGGGCCCAGGCGGTCCTGGATGTAGGCCGAGATCTTGCGTTCGAAGTAAATCAGCACGGTCACCGTGCCCAGAATGACATGGACGACCACGAGCAGCGTGATGATGCTGACGAAGTTCTGGGCGGAGAGCAGGTAATCCATGGGTCGGCATGGTAGCCAAGGCCCCGCCCGGCGTGGCCCGCGCGGAGACGCAAACCCCGATCCCTCCCGCGCTGTACCATCGGGTATGAGCACCGCCGCCACCGCCGAATCGTCGTCCCAGCCCCTCGGCATGTCCGAGACCGCCGCCGCCTGCAAGCCCTACCGGGAATTGCTCGAAGGCCTGCGCGAGGCCGCCGTGATCGACTCGGTCCGGTCGCTGCTCGGGTGGGATCAGGAGACGATGATGCCCCCCGCGGGCGCCGACCTGCGTTCCGATCAACTCTCCGCGATGTCCTCCATCGCCCACGAGAAGCACATCGACCCCCGCATGGGCGACCTCCTCGCCGCCTGCGAGGCCGACGAGAACCTCAAGGCCGATCCCGAAGCCCAAGCCAACCTCCGCGAGATCCGCTACGACTACGACCGGCTGACCAAACTCCCCACCAAACTCGTGGGCGAGATGGCCAAGACCTTCAGCCAGTCGATGGATGTCTGGAAGGACGCCCGGGCCAAGTCCGACTTCAAGATGTTCGCCCCCTGGCTCGCCAAAGTGGTCGAACTCAACCGCCAGAAGGCGATGTGCTACGCCGGATCTTCGGCCAGCGGGTCCGCCCTCTACAACGCGCTGATGGCCGACTACGAGCCGGGCATGACCGCCGAGAAGGTGGACGAACTCTTCGGCCCGCTGCGCACGCGCCTGGTCGCGCTCATCGACGGGATCCGCGCCTCCGGCAAGCAGCCCGACGACCGCCCCCTCAAGGTCAAGGTCCCCATCGCCCTCCAGCGCGAGTTCAACACCTTCGTGGCCGCGAGCGTGGGCTTCGACCTCTCCGGGGGCCGCCTCGACATCTCGACGCACCCGTTCAGCGAGTCCGTCGGCCCCGGCGACATCCGCATGACCACGCGCTACCGCGACGAGGGCGTGCCCGAAGCGCTCCTGACCACCCTCCACGAGTCGGGCCACTCGCTCTACGAGCAGAACCTGCCCACGCGCACCCGCTTCGGCCAGCCGCTCGGCTCGTACATCTCGCTGGGCATCCACGAGAGCCAGAGCCGCATGTGGGAGAACCTCGTGGGCCGCTCCCGCGCGTTCTGGAACTGGTGCCTCCCCGAGATGAACTCGCGCCTCGGCGGCGCGTTCTCGCCCTTCAAGCCCGAGGACCTGTTCCTCGCCGTCAACGCCGTCAAGCCCCACTACATCCGCGTCGAGTCCGACGAGTGCACCTACAACCTGCACATCATGCTGCGCTTCGACATCGAGCGCGCCCTCATCGCGGGCGATCTCAAAGCGCACGATGTCCCGGGCGTGTGGAACGAACGCATGCGCAAGGACCTCGGCCTCGAAGTGAAGGAGGACCGCCTCGGCTGCCTCCAGGATGTCCACTGGTCGATGGGCGCCATCGGCTACTTCTCGACCTACTCGCTCGGGAACCTCTACGGCGCCCAGTTCTGGGAGAAGATCAACAAGGACATCCCCGACCTCGAAGCCAAACTCACCCGCGGCGAGTTCGCCCCACTCCTCGACTGGACCGCCGCGAACATCCACTCCCACGGCCGCCGCTACCGCGCAGGCGAACTCTGCGAGCGCGTCACCGGCAAACCCCTCGGCCACGAGGCGCT
>CAYGLT010000144.1:0-3284 GCA_964350875.1 uncultured Phycisphaeraceae bacterium
CCCTCACCCGGCCCTTCGGGCCACCCTCTCCCAGCGGGAGAGGGTGCGGAGGGAGGACAAGAATTGAACCCCCTCCCCGGCCCTCCCCCATCTTCGATAGGGGAGGGAGAATTCACACGGGCGCTTCGACGGTTTCGGCGATGCGTTGGATGAGCGCGGCGGCGGCGTCGGCCTTGCCGCGGAGCGTGTATCCCTTCACGCGCACGCGGTGCGCGCAGACGGCGACGATGTTCGCGGAGATGTCTTCGGGGATGCAGTAGTCGCGGGCTTCGAGGAGCGCGGTGGCGCGTGCGGCCTGCGCGAGCGCGAGGGCGCCGCGCGTGGAGACGCCGACTTCGACTTCGGGATGGCTGCGCGTTGCGCCGGCGATCTGCACGATGTAGTCGATGAGCGAGCGGTCCATCTCGACGGCGTCGACCTTGCGCTGGAGTTCGAGCACTTCGTCGCGCGAGGCGACGGGCTTGAGGTGGTGGATCGCGCCGAGTCGTGACTCGCCGTTGAGCGAGGGGTCGGAGATCGAGAGGCCGGGCCGCGCCTGGAGGACATGGGCTTCCTCGTCGGGCGTGGGGTACCCGAGGTGGATGCGCATGAGGAAGCGGTCGAGTTGGCTTTCGGGGAGCGGGTAGGCGCCCTCGAACTCCATGGGGTTCTGCGTGGCGATGACCATGAACGGTTGTTCGAGGGGGATGACGCGGCCTTCGAGGGAGACGCTGGCCTCGTTCATCGCTTCGAGCATCGCCGCCTGCGTGCGCGGGGTGGTGCGGTTGATCTCGTCGGCGAGGACGACATTGGCGAAGATCGGGCCGCGTTTGAGGTCGAATTCGCCGGTCTCGCGGTTGAAGACGGAGACGCCCAGGACATCGCTGGGGAGCATGTCGGGCGTAAACTGGATGCGCGAGAGACGGCAATCGAGCGAACGGGCGAGCGCGGTGGCCAGGAGGGTCTTCCCGACGCCCGGAACATCCTCGATGAGCACATGGCCGCGTGCGAGCAGGCAGACCACGAGCCGGTCAACGGCGGCGGGGTTGCCGAAATACACGCTTCGGATATTCTCGCGGAGTCGGTCGAGAACTCGATGCATTCCATCCCTTTACGCTGTACGCCTTCAGGCGGCGTGGGGTGAGTGGAGGATGACTCACAAACGATAGTGGACGCAGACAACCGCGACGAGCAGAAGAACCCGCCGGGCCGCGGTGGGGGGGAGACCTCCGCCGGAGCAGACTCCGATGCGCACGCATCGGGTGTCGGTTCCGCTCGCGCGCACATTGATCCGCCGACGCGGTCGCAGATGGCCGAGGCGGACCCTGATCAGGCGATCGGGCTGTCGCTCTCGGGCCCGATGCCGTGCATCAGTTGCGGTTACGACCTGCAGGGGCTGTCGGTGATCGGGCTGTGCCCGGAGTGCGGGTCCGCGGTGCGGGCGACAATCCTCGCGAAGATCGATCCTCAGGCGGAGGAACTCTCGCCGCTGACGACACCGAAACTCACGGCGTACGGCCTGGCGGGCGGGGTCATCGCGGGATGCGTGGCGACCGTGCTTTTGTGGCTGATCCGCGGCGGCGACGCGGTCTCGCACTTCCTGCCGTTCGAGCCACCGGCGATCGTCACCGGCGCGCCGATCCGCTGGGCGGTGCTTGCACTCATCGCGCTTTCCGGCGTGTGCATCCTCACAGTGGTGCGCCCCGTGCGCACGACGACGGTCGGTCAGTCGCTCGCGACGCTGCTCTCGCTGCCGTTCCTCGCCGTGGCGATCTGGGGCATATATCGAATCAACTTCGTGATCGACGCCGCGCGCCCGTCGCCGTATTTCGTGGCGCAGCCGGCGGTTGACCGCATCGGCATGCACCTGCTCGTCACGGCGTCGGTGATCCTCGCGCTGCTGTTCGTGCGACCTTCCGCGCGACGCCTGGCGCGCAGATCCATGGCGATGCGCGCCGGTCGCCTCAATCGTCAGACCGTCCTGGCGATGTGCGGCGCCCTGCTCCTCACCGCCGCAGGCGACGCCCTCCGCCTCTGCACGCTCTCCACGCCCCCCGGGCTCGATGTCCCCCTCGACATCGGCGGCGCCCTCCTCATCGTCGTCGGATCGCTCCTCTTCACGCTTGGCGCCTTCCTCAGCGCGATCGATTCCGTCCGCGTCGGTCGGGTCCTCCTCCGGCCCAGGCAGACGCTCCGCGATTTCGTCTCGAGCACGCCGCGGCCGGGATCGCGCGCGTCCAACTAGACAGACCTGTCTACCTCCCGCTCGCCTGCCACCTTGGCAGCCGGCGAGGCGCCCGCCCGCACCAACCCGACGCGCTGACCACCGTTGGATGCCTCCTGCGCGTCCGTAAACGCCCTTCGGACGGCGCAACGACCGTTCCGTGCGCCGGTTGTCTGGCCCGCGAGTTGCCCATTCACTTGGCAAGCAATGTCCCCGCGGCGCCGACGCCTCGCGCGCTCGCCGCGTCCTTTCGAACCACCCAGATTCACCCTGCCCGAGTCCCCGGAGACCCAACGCCCATGGCCGTCAAGGAACTCGCTTTCGATGTCGACGCCCGCCAGTCCCTCCTCGCCGGTGTCGAGAAGGTCGCCAAGGCCGTCAAATCCACCCTCGGCCCCCGCGGCCGCAACGCCGTCATCGACAAATCCTGGGGCGGCCCGACCGTCACCAAGGACGGCGTGACCGTCGCCGAGGAGATCGAACTTCGCGACAAGGCCGAGAACATGGGCGCCATGCTCGTGAAGCAGGCCGCCTCCAAGACCTCCGACGACGCGGGCGACGGCACAACCACCGCCACCGTCCTTGCCGAGGCGCTCTTCCGCGAGGGCCTCCGCTTCTCCGCCGCAGGCGTGAATGTGAACCTCCTCGTCAAAGGCATGAAGGCCGCCGTCGGCCTCGTCTCCGACGACATCCGCCGCCAGTCCACGCCCGTCAAGGGCAAGGCCGACATCCAGGCCGTCGCCTCCATCTCCGCCAACAACGACGCCGAGATCGGCAAGATCATGGCCGACGCCTTCGACAAGGTCGGCAAGGACGGCGTCATCACCGTCGAAGAGGGCAAGTCCCTCGAAACCACCGTCGACGTCGTCGAGGGCATGCAGTTCGATCGCGGCTACCTCAGCCCCAACTTCATCACCAATGTCGACGAGATGTCCGTCGACTTCGACAAGTGCCTCGTCCTCATCCACGAGGACAAGATCGACAACATCCAGAAACTCGTCCCCCTCCTCGAGAAGGTCATGGGCGCCAAGAAGCCCCTCCTCATCATCGCGGAAGACATCACGGGCGAAGCGCTCTCCAC
>CAYGLT010000145.1:0-3101 GCA_964350875.1 uncultured Phycisphaeraceae bacterium
TGGGTCAAGCGGTCCTCGCGCATCGGCAACCCCGACGGCTCCGTCGTCTTCGAGATGAACGACGCCGAGGTCCCGGCCACCTGGTCGCAACTCGCCACCGACATCATGGTGAGCAAGTACTTCCGCAAGGCCGGCGTGCCCCAGTTCGACGCCAAGGGCAAGGCGCTCAAGAACGACGACGGCAGCCCCGTCACCGGCCCGGAGAAGTCCGCGCGGCAGGTGATCCACCGCCTCGCCGGATGCTGGCGCCACTGGGGCGAGACCCACGGCTACTTCGACTCCGCCGAGGATGCGCAGGCGTTCTACGACGAACTCTCGTACATGATGGTCCACCAGATGGCGGCGCCCAACAGCCCCCAGTGGTTCAACACCGGGCTCAACTGGGCGTACGGCATCAGCGGCCCGGCGCAGGGCCACTACTTCGTCGATCCCAAGACCGGCAAGGTCGGGCTTTCCGACGACGCGTACACCCACCCCCAGCCCCACGCGTGCTTCATCCAGAGCGTCAGCGATGACCTCGTGAACGAGGGCGGCATCATGGACCTGTGGGTCCGCGAGGCGCGCCTGTTCAAGTACGGCAGCGGCACGGGCACGAACTTCAGCAAACTGCGCGGCGAGAACGAGCCCCTCGCGGGCGGCGGCAAGTCGTCGGGCCTGATGTCGTGGCTGCGCATCGGCGACCGCGCCGCGGGCGCCATCAAGTCGGGCGGCACCACCCGCCGCGCGGCGAAGATGGTCTGCCTCGACATGGACCACCCGGACATCGAGAACTTCGTGAACTGGAAGGTCCGCGAGGAACTCAAGGTCGCCGCGATGGTCGAGGGCCTGAAGCAACTCGGCGCGGGCGACAAGTCCACCGCCGAGCGTCTGGGCCTGAAACTCGATTACGACTTCAACGGCGAGGCCTACGGCACCGTCAGCGGCCAGAACAGCAACAACTCGGTGCGCATCCCCGACGCGTTCTTCGAGGCCGTGGACGCCGACGCCGACTGGAAACTCTTCAACCGCGTGAGCGGCGATGTCGCGAAGGTCGTCAAGGCCCGCGGCCTGTGGCACGAGATCGGCTACGCCGCGTGGCGCTGCGCCGACCCGGGCGTCCAGTACGACTCGACGATCAACGCGTGGCACACCTGCCCCGAGTCGGGCCGCATCAACGCGAGCAACCCGTGCTCGGAGTACATGTTCCTCGACAACACGGCGTGCAACCTCGCGTCGATCAACCTGCTGAAGTTCTACGACTCGAAGGCCCGCGCCTTCGACATCGAGCGCTACGAGCACGCGATCGACCTGTGGACCGTGGTGCTCGAGATCAGCGTGCTGATGGCCGCGTTCCCGAGCAAGGAGATCGCGCAACTCTCGTACGAGTTCCGCACGCTGGGCCTCGGGTACGCGAACCTGGGCGCGATGCTCATGCAGGCCGGCGTGCCGTATGACTCGGAGGAAGGCCGCGCGATCTGCGCCGCGCTGACCTCGATCCTGTGCGGCCGGTCGTACCGCCAGTCGGCGGAGATGGCCAAGCAACTCGGCGCGTTCCCGGGCTACGCGAAGAACAAGGAGCACATGCTCCGCGTGATGCGCAACCACCGCCGCGCCGCGCACGGCGTGGCGCGCGACGCGACGGGCAAGGACGCGTACGAGGCGCTGAAGATCACGCCCGTCCCGCTCGACCACGAGGTCATGGGCGGCACGAAGGCGCTGAGCAACGCGAAGGGCATCCTCGCGCACGCCACCAAGGCGTGGGACGACGCGGTCGCGCTGGGCGAGAAGGCCGGGTACCGCAACGCGCAGGTCACGGTCATCGCGCCCACGGGCACCATCGGCCTGCTCATGGATTGCGACACCACGGGCGTCGAGCCCGACTTCGCGCTCGTGAAGTTCAAGAAACTCGCGGGCGGCGGCTACTTCAAGATCGCCAACGCGTCGCTCCGCCCCGCGCTCGTCGCGCTCGGGTACACCGACGCGCAGGTCCGCGACATCATCACCTCGGTGATGGGCACCCTGCGCTTCGACACGCCCCTCCCGGGCAAGGACGGCGAGCACGCGAAGGGCTCGGGCACGCTCGAGAACTTCCTGGTCGCCAAGGGGCTGACCCGCGAGGAACTCAAGAAGGCCGAGGACGCGCTCCCGGGCGTGTTCGAACTCCAGCACGCCCTCAACGCGTGGTCGCTGGGCGATGAGGCGCTCAAGCGTCTGGACATCGACCCCGCGAAGGCGAAGGCCGACATGTCGTTCAACCTCCTGCGCACGCTCGGTCTGACCAAGGCGCAGATCGACACGCTCAACGAGGTCGTCTGCGGCACGCAGACCATCGAGGGCGCGCCGCACATCAAGGACGAGCACCTCGCGGTCTTCGACTGCGCGAATCGATGCGGCAAGAAGGGCAAGCGCTTCATCGCGCCCCAGGGCCACATCCGCATGATGTCGGCCGCGCAGCCGTTCATCTCGGGCGCCATCAGCAAGACGATCAACCTCCCCAACGAGGCGAGCGTTGACGACATCATGGCCGCGTACCGCCTGTCGTGGGAACTGGGCCTCAAGGCCAACGCGCTGTACCGCGACGGCTGCAAGTTGAGCCAGCCCCTGTCTTCCAAAAGCGATTCCGACAAATCGGATGACGGAGACAAATCCGACTCTGCCGACGAGGCCGGGCGACGACTGGACGACGCCAAGGTGCGAATGCTGACGGACGACGACGACGAGCAGGAGGGGATCGACTCCGCCCGCGAGGAAGTCGCCGAGCGTGTCGCCGAGGTGGCGCGCACGGTCGCGAAGGGTTCGAGCGCCGATGTCGAGAGCAAGTTGGAGCAGATCTGGCGGCCCATTCGTCGCCGCCTGCCCGACACGCGCCGGTCGTTCACCCACAAGTTCAATGTCGCGGGCCATGAGGGCTACCTCACCGTCGGCGTGTACGACGACGGCCGCCCGGGCGAGTTGTTCATCACCATGGCCAAGGAAGGTTCGACCATCGGCGGCCTGATGGACTCGCTGGGCACCGCGACCTCGGTCGCGCTGCAGTACGGCGTGCCGATCGAGTCGCTCGTCAACAAGTTCACCCACCAGCGCTTCGAGCCGGCGGGCATGACGATGAACCCGGACATCCC
>CAYGLT010000146.1:0-2831 GCA_964350875.1 uncultured Phycisphaeraceae bacterium
CTTGACGAGGTCCTTCACATGGCTGACGGACTCGTCCATCAGTTTGGACTCGCCCGAGTCGAGGGGCAGGTCGAGGACCTTCTCGACGCCCTTGGCGCCGAGGATGGCGGGGACGCCGACGAAGTAGCCGCCGATCTTGTACTCCTTGTCGCAGAACGCGGCGACGGGGAGGATGCGCTTCTTGTCCTTGAGGATGGCCTCGACCATCTGGATGGTGCCCGACGCGGGGGCGTAGTAGGCGCTGGTGCCCATGAGTTTGACGATCTCGCCGCCGCCGACCTTGGCGCGCTCGACGCAGGCGTTGATCTTGTCGTCGGAGAGGAGCATCTGGATGGGGATGCCGTGGACGGAGGTGAAGCGCGGGAGCGGGACCATGTCGTCCCCGTGGCCGCCGAGGAGGAGGGCGGAGATGTCCTCGACGGAGCAGCCGAGTTCCATGGAGAGGAAGGTGCGGAAGCGGGCGACATCGAGCGCGCCGGCCTGGCCCATGATGCGGTGGGTGGGGAAGCCGGTGACCTTCCAGGCGGTGTAGACCATGGCGTCGAGCGGGTTGGCGACGACGATCACGATGGAGTCGGGCGCGAACTTCTTGATGTTCTCGCTGACGCTCTTGACGATCTTGACATTGGTGTTGATGAGATCGTCGCGGCTCATGCCCGGCTTGCGGGGGAGGCCCGCGGTGATGATGACGATGTCGGAGCCGGCGATGTCCTTGTAGTCGCTGGTGCCGGTGATGTTTGAGTCGAAGCGCTCGATGGGCGCGCAGCACGCGAGGTCGAGGGCCTTGCCCTTGGCGACGCCTTCCTTGTCGGGGATGTCGAGGAGGACGATGTCGCCCAGTTCCTTGGCGGCGGCCCAGTGGGCGCAGGTTGCGCCGACATTCCCGGCGCCGATGATGCTGATCTTGGGACGACGGATCGCGGTCTGAGCCATGGAACTGGGGTCCTCTCTCGGTCTCTGCGTGGGTGGAAATTCGCCCCCGGGCGCGATTCGCGCGCCGAGGGGCGGATGGTAGGACGGCGAGGGGAAAGGGTCAGCCGGGCTGAAAAACAGCACCGGGCCGACCCTTGAGGGGGAGGTCGGCCCGGTGCGCACAGGAGGTTTCGACGGGTGGAGCGCCGGGCGTCCGGGGCGGAGGTGAGCATGGTGCTCTCTCGCGCTTCCCGCTCTTCTCAACAAGGCGCGGACGCCGGGTGCTCGTCGTCGAAGGGGTTCCGTCGTGAAGGGACGGAGGTGGCAGATTGGCCCGCTCGGAAGGTGGTGTGTCGGGGGTTACGGTCGTTTGCGCCGGCAGGTCATCAGGCCCGCGGCGAGGATCAGGGCGCCGGCGCCCGGGGTGGGCGTCGGGATGGCGGCAACGGTGTCGTGCGCGAGGGCGGCGAGCGCGGTCGTCGTGAGCGCGGTGATCGCCAGCCCCGCGGATGCGAGGATCGCGCGGAAAGTCATTGGCTCTCCTCGAAGGGTCGAAGGATTGATTGTCTCGGGCCAGATCCACGAGGGTTCGCGGGGAGTGTTCCGCCCGGCCCGGGGCGAGACGCGAACCGAAAGAAGTCGTTCGGCGAGAGTGTTGCGGTCTCATCGGAGAACTCAAGTCCGGGGGAAACACCTGAACGAACTCTGCGCACTTCGTGCATTCGGTATGCTCGGCGGGATGCCCAGTCTCACCGCGCAGCGTTTCTCTCCGTTCGGCACCACGATCTTTGCGGAGATGACCGCGCTGGCGCAGCAGCACGACGCGGTGAATCTCGGGCAGGGTTTCCCCGACTTCGACGGCCCGCTGTTCGTCAAAGAGGCCGCGATCGACGCGCTCACGACGAAGCACAACCAGTACGCGCCCCTCGCGGGCGTGCCCGAACTGACGGGAGTGCTCGGGGAGTTGTGGTCGCGCGAGACGGGCATCGCGTGCGATCCTCGCGCGCATGTCACGGTGACGGCGGGGTGCACGGAAGCGATCGCGGCCGCGCTGCTCGGTCTGGTGAACCCGGGCGACGAGGTGATCCTCTTCGAGCCGTACTACGACTCGTACCGGGCGGCGGTGGCGATGGCGGGCGGCGTGCCGCGCTTCGTGACGCTGAAGGCGCCGGACTTCCGATTCGATCGCGCGGCGCTCGCGGAGACGTTCACGGAGCGGACGAAGGTGGTTCTGGTGAACACGCCGCACAACCCGACGGGGCGCGTCTTCTCGCGTGAGGAACTCGCGACGATCGCGGAGTTGTGCGTCGCGAACGATGTGCTCGCGCTGACGGACGAGGTGTACGAGCGGCTGGTGTTCGAGGGCGAGCATCTGCGCCTCGCGACCTTCCCGGGGATGGCCGAGCGCACGCTGAGCATGTCGTCGCTGGGGAAGACATTCTCGCTCACGGGGTGGAAGATCGGTTGGGCGATCGGGCCCGAGGCGATGACGCGCGCGATCCGCGCGGCGCATCAGTTCCTGACCTTCGCCGTCGCGACGCCTCTTCAGCGGGCGGCGGCGGCGGCGCTGGCGTCGCCCCCTTCGTACTACGGCGAACTGCGCCGGTCGTTCCGCGCGAAGCGCGACGCGCTGTGCGATGCGCTCGAGGCGATCGGCTTCGATGTGCGCCGGCCCGAAGGCGGGTACTTCGTGATGGCGGACTTCCGCACGCTCGACCTCGGGCGCCTGGGACTCCCCGACGACGCGGACGATGCGATGTTCTGCAAAGCGCTGGTGGAGAAAGTCGGGGTGGCGGCGATCCCGCCGAGTTTCTTCTACGAGCACAAAGACGAAGGATCGTCGATGGCGCGGTTCGCGTTCTGCAAGCAGGACGAGACGATCGCGGAGGGCGTGAAGCGGCTGGAGAAGTTGAAGCGGT
>CAYGLT010000147.1:0-2787 GCA_964350875.1 uncultured Phycisphaeraceae bacterium
GAGCGTCACGTTGCCAACGTGAATGTCGACGGTTCGAATCCGTTCACCCGCTTTCTTCAAGAAGGCCCCGAGTGCCCCGCTCGTGGCTTTTTTCGTACGCCGGGCGAATTCAGCAAAGCGTGATGTGCGTAACCCGTTAATCCAAACGGCGTTGCCCCGGCCATCGCGGTCCGGTTGGGCGAGTTGTTCTTGACCATCCCCGACTCGCCCCTGTAGTTTGGGGCCTTGTGCGTCACACACCGTTTTCGCTCAACGCATCGGGGAGATGGAGAGAGATGAGAACTTTGCACACAGCCGCCGTTCTGGCGCTCGTGCCCGCGATCTGCATGGGACAGTCCACGCTGCCGCGCACGGAGCCGCACTTCAAAGGCAATGTCGGAACCACCTTCAAGGATTCCGATCCTGCCGGGTTCCCTCAGCCCGTCAAGGCGCCCGAGGGCGCGCCCAATGTGCTGCTCATCCTCCTCGACGATGTCGGCTTCGGGCAGTTCGCCGTGTCAGGCGGGGGCGTTCCCTCCCCGAACATGCAGAAGCTCGCGCAGGACGGCGTGATCTACAACCGCTTCCACACCACGGCGCTGTGCTCGCCCACGCGCGCCGCGCTGCTCACCGGGCGCAACCACCATGTGGCCGGGACGGGCATCATCACCGAACTCGCGACGGGCTACGACGGCTACACCGGGATCATCCCCAAGAGCACCGCGACCGTCGCGGAGGTCCTCCGGCAGAACGGGTACATCACGGCGTGGGTCGGGAAGAACCACAACACGCCGGTATACGAGACGAGCCCGATGGGCCCGTTCGACCACTGGCCCAACAACCTGGGCTTCGATTACTTCTACGGGTTCATGGCCGGCGACACCAATCAGATCAAGCCCGAGCTGTTCGAGAACACAACACCGATCACGCGTCCTGACATGGGCGGCGAGTACTTCCTCAGCGTCGACCTCGCCGACAGAACGCTCGCGTGGCTGAAGATGACCGAGGCCGTCCAGCCCGACAAGCCCTGGTTTATGTACTTCGCGCCAGCCGCGACACACAGCCCTCATCAGGCACCCTGGGAGATGATCGAGCAATTCAAAGGCAAGTACGACATGGGCTGGGACGAGTATCGCGAGCAGACGCTGGAGCGCCAGAAGCGGCTCGGCGTTGTGCCTCAGGACACCGCGCTCACCGAGCGCCCGGACAGCATGCCCGCGTGGGACTCGCTCAACGCCGACCAGAAGCGCTTGTACACGCGCATGATGGAAGTCTTCGCGGCGTACGGAGCGCATGTCGATCAAGAGGTCGGCCGCGTGCTCGATTATGTCGCGTCACTCCCCGACGCGGACAACACGCTCATCATCTACATCATCGGCGACAACGGCTCGTCCGCCGAGGGCGGCTTCGACGGCACGCTCAATGAGATGGCGTTCTTCAACGCGTACCAGTTCGAGTACAAGGACATGCTCGAGCACATCGACGAGATCGGCACGGAGAAGCATTTCAACCACTTCCCGGCCGGCTGGGCGTGGGCGATGTGCGCGCCGTTCCAGTGGACCAAGCAGGTCGCGAGCCACCTGGGCGGCGTGCGCAACCCGATGATCGTGAAATGGCCCGAGAAGATGGACGGCGGCAACGAGATGCGATCGCAGTTCACGCATGTCATCGACATCGCGCCGACGATCCTGGACGCTGCGGGCATCGAACAACCGGTGAGCGTGAACGGCACGGCGCAGACGCCGATCGAGGGGAAAAGCTTCCTCGCGACGCTGACCGACGACGGCGCTGACGACACCCGGACGAGCCAGTACTTCGAGATGTTCTGCAATCGCGGGGTATACAAGGACGGGTGGTGGTTGGCGTCACTCTCCTTCGAGCCGTGGCAGTCGGAGCGCGCCGAGTACGACCCCTTCAAGGCGGAGTGGGAGCTGTACAACCTCGACGAGGATTTCGCGCAGGCGCACAATCTCGCGGACCGATACCCCGACAAGGTGCAGGAGCTTTCCGCGCTGTGGTGGGCTGAGGCGTCCAAGAACAACGCGCTGCCGCTGGACTGGCGCGGCGCCGAGCGATTCAGCGCCGAGCTTTCGGGCAAACCGAACCTCGCGGGTGATCGCACGAAGTTCGTCTACCCGGGCGACTTCTACGGGCTTCCCGAAGCCGCCGCCCCGGACTTCAAGAACAAGTCGTTCACGATCACCGCGAAGGCGAAGGTCGAGGACGGCGCCAACGGGATGATCTTCACCCAGGGCGGCAACACCGCCGGGTGGGCGTTCTACCTGCTCGACGGCAAGCTGACTCTCACCCACAACTACATGGACCGCGAGCGCTACACCGTTGCGAGCGACGGGCCGGTTTCAGCGGGCGACCACGAATTCAAGGTCGATTTCAAGTACGAGGGCGGCAAGGAGATGGGCAAGGGCGGCACGGCGACGCTCTATGTCGACGGGAAGCAGGTCGGCTCGGGGAAGATCGAGCAGACCACGCCGTTTAAATACTCGCTGTCCGAGTCGCAGGACATCGGCCGGGACACGGGCACGCCCGTGGTGTACACCTACGAAAGCCCGTTCCTCTTCGAGGGCACGATCGATGAGCTCGTGCTGGAAGTGAAGTAACACTCGGGACATGGCGATCGCGTTCGTGGTCAGCGCTGAACCGGTGTGGGTGGACTTGGTGCGTTTGGGGCGAAAATCAACGGTTCGCACAATGTTTGGTCTCGCACGATCGGCGATTCTTGCTACCGTGCATGGGCCCGTGTTCCGGGGGTCGCGGTGCGGCGCGCCGACCGGCGGAGGAACCGGTCGT
>CAYGLT010000148.1:0-2775 GCA_964350875.1 uncultured Phycisphaeraceae bacterium
CTCGCTGTACACGGCCGTCAGCCCTTCGCCCCGGAACTCGGTCTCGGCGGAGGTCGCGACGATCGGGTCGGTCGTGCGCAGTTCTCCGAGCGTCGAATCGAAGCGGAGGGAATCGGTCGCGATGGTCAGCCCGACCTCATCGACGCCCGTCGATTCGAGGAGCCGGATCTTCACATCGCCGCGGAACTCGCCCGACTGGGGCTCGTTGCTCGAACCGCGGCGCACGAAGCGGGCGGTGCGCGAGGTGATCTCGATCGAGCGCCCGTCGTCGAGGATGATCCGCGCCTGGGGATCGGTGACCGAGTAGCGGCCGGACTCGAGGGGCTCGAAGCGCGAGTACGCGAGCGTCTGCTTGAGCGCGCCGGTGGTCTGATCGAAGAGTTCGATGCGCCCCTCGTCGCTGCCGCGCAGGGACTCGACGGGCGATTCCATCACGCTCGGGGCCTCGCCCGGATTCGCGAGCGCTTCCTTGGGGAGTTCGACATCGGCGGGGGCCACGCGCTGCTGCCCGCCCGCAGGGGTCTGCGCACGCAGGCCGAGCAGAACGAAAGTTCCGATCACGCCGACCGCGATCACGATCGCCGCGGCCACGCCGACCGTGCGCCCGTCAAACCGTGATGCCGTGTTCTCGCGTCGTTCGCTCATGCAGGGCCGATCGTACCGGGGCGTGAAGGGTCAGTCCGCGACCACTTTGAGCGCGATGAGGTCCTGCACATCGAGCACGCCCACGGGGCGTCCCTGATCGTCCACGACGGGGATCTCGTCAGAGCGAAACTCTTGCACCATGTGGACGGCGTCGCGCACCAGCGACGACGCGGGCAGGGTGCGGGGGGTTCGGGTCATGACCTCCGCGATGGGCCGCGCGAGCGGGTCGCCCTTGCGTTTGCGCTCGTTCATGACGAGCCGGCGCAGGTCGCCGTCGGTGAAGAGGCCCGAGAGCGTTCCCTTGGCGTTGACGAGGATGATCGCGCCGGGACGCCTCGACAGGCCGCCGGTGTTCGGGGCCGCCTGCTGGAGCGCCTCCTCGACGGTCAGGTCGTCGCGCACCACGGGCAGGTTCTGCCCGACGACGAACCGAAGGACCTCGGTCACCGGGCGGAGCAGCCCGCCCAGCCCGCCGCCCGGGTGGCGTTTGCGGAAGTCGTTCGCGGTGAACGCCATGCGTCTGGAGAGCGCGAGGGCGAGCGCGTCGGCGAGCGCAAGGGTCGCCGTCGTGCTGCTCGTCGGGGCGAGGGTCTCCGAGCACGCTTCGGTCACATCGCCGATGGTCAGGGCCACCGTCGAGAACCGCGCCAGCGAGGACTCGGGGCCGCGTTTGCCGCCCACGATCGAGACGATCGGCACGCCGTCCTGCCTGAGCATCGCGGCCAGCGACACAACCTCCTCGGTCTCGCCCGAATAGGACAACGCCAGCACGCAATCGGCGCGGCGGATCCTGCCCAGGTCGCCGTGGACGGCCTCCGCGGGATGGATGTCGTGGCTCGGGGCGCCCAGACTGGCCATGGTCGCGCTGATTTTCTTGCCCACCAGCCCGGATTTGCCCATCCCCGCGACGAGGATCGTTCCCCCGGCCCGGACCGTCCGCTCGAAAACATCGACGGCCTCGTGGGCCCGGTCATCGAGCCGATCGAGCACGCCCCGGATCGCGTCGGCCTCGGCATTCAGCGCCTGCGCGAGGTACGCCCGCTCCGCGGCGCGATTCCCAGAGGGTTTGGGCTCGGCGTCCGCGGGGATTTTGTCTGGCATGGTCGATCTGGACTCTGGCTGGGCTTGCCTGGTGCTCACTGCCTGTAGGATAGGCCCTGACCCGTTCCTTTCAGCCCCGACAGGGAGCACGCCCGTGCGCACCGCCGAGGATTTCGTCGTCTCGCTCGACCGCTTCGAGGGCCCCCTCGACCTGCTGCTCTATCTCATCCGCAAGCACGAGGTCGACATCGAGGACATCCCCCTCGCGCCCCTGACCGACCAGTACATCGCCCACCTCCACGGGCTCGACCGGATCGATGTCGACACCGCCGCCGAGTTCCTCGTCATGGCCGCCACCCTGATGGAGATCAAATCGCGGCTGCTGGCCCCGGCGGACCTCCAGCAGCAGGCGGCCCGCGAGGACGCCGCCGCCGCCCGGTCCCGCGCGAAGGACGAGCCCGCCGACCCCCGCGCGGAACTCATCGAGCAACTCCTCGCGTACAAGCGCTACCGCGACGCCGCGGACGCGCTCGACGCCCGGCGCGACGAATGGAACCGGCGCTTCCCGTCGGCCAAGGCCGCGATCGATAAGGACGCGCTCCGCGCGGCGCAGGGACAGGATGAGGTTGAACTCGACGCCGAGGACATCGACCTCATGGACCTCGTGCGCGCCTTCGCGCGCATCGCCGAGTCCGTCAACTTCGAGGCCGTCGCACGCGGCGCCCACGAGATCGGCACCGACGAAACGCCCATCGAACTCCACGCCGAGGACCTGCTCGAACACCTGCGCGGCCCGCGCGAGAACCCCCGCGCGCCGCGATCGGTCTCCCTCCGCGAAGCGGCGCAGGGCAAGACGCGACCCGAGATCATCGGGATCTTCCTCGCGCTGCTCGAACTCATGAAGTGCGGCGTGATCAGCGTGCGCACCACGCTCGGCGACGAGTCCACGCCCAGCGATGTGCGCATCGAACTCAAGCCCGAGGTCGTGAACGACGCCGAGTCGCTCTCGGCGCCCGCGAACGACCTGCTGACCCGCGCCGTGAACAGCCCGATCACGGGCGACGCGCCCGAACCAAAGTCGTGGGACGA
>CAYGLT010000149.1:0-2704 GCA_964350875.1 uncultured Phycisphaeraceae bacterium
GTCCCCCGGACAGAATCCGCCCAGCGCGTAGAAATGCCCCCCGAAGGACTCGAACCTTCAACCCGCTGATTAAGAGTCAGCTGCTCTGCCAATTGAGCTAGGGAGGCGGTCGGCGGGGGCCCGAGAACACGGGCTCACGACGATCGACGCCGAGTATAGACTCCCCTCCCGGCGTGTCGAGCCCTCGGGCCTCAGATCACGCTTCGTTGACACGCCCCCGGGGATCGACCTACCCTCCCCGGCTCGGAACAGCGTCGTCCGAGCGCCGTCGATTGCCACCCTGCCCACGCCGCGTTCCGGCGTGCCGAACCCGAACCCCCGGGGATCTCAGACCATGCTTCCTACCCATCGCGTATCCAAGGGTCGTCGCAACCGTCGCCGCTCGCACCACGCGCTCGAGGCGACGCACAGCACCCTGTGCCCCCTCTCGGGCATGCCCAAGCAGCACCACCGCGTCTGCAAGGAATCGGGCTATGTCCGTCCCGGCCTGAAGATCGTCGTCCGGAAGCTGGGCATCGGCGTCGACGCTGAGTGACGAGCACCAAACACCCCGCCCCCGGTTGGAGGGCTCCATGCGGCTTGCCATCGATGTGATGGGGGGCGATCACGCTCCCGACGCCATTCTTAAGGGCGTGTTCGCATCGCTCGTGCACCTCGCGCCCGATGATCGCTTGGTCCTCGTCGGCCCACGAGATGTGATCGAAGACACGATGCGCGAGCATCGCGTCACCGATGACCGTCTCGAGATCCACGACGCCCGCGAAGTCATCTCGATGGACGAATCGCCCGTCTCGGCGGTCAAGTCCAAGCCCGACTCCTCCATCGTCCAGATGTCCCTCCTCGGCTCGCCCACCAAGGCCGCCAAGTTGGGCGTCCCCCAGGCCGACGCGATCATTTCCGCCGGCAACACCGGCGCCTGCGTCTCGGCCGCGACCATGCACATGCGCCGGCTCCCGGGCGTTCACCGCCCGGGCATCGCCGTCGCGATTCCGTCCTTCTCGGGTCCGCTGGTCCTCTGCGACGGCGGCGCGAACCCCGAGCCCCGCCCCCTCCACCTCGCGCAGTACGCCGTCATGGCCGACGCCATGGCCCGGCTGCTCCACCACATCGAGCGCCCGCGCGTCGCGCTGCTCAACATCGGCAGCGAAGAGGCCAAGGGCACCGACCTCATCAAGGAAGTCCGCACCTTCCTGCGCGCCACGCCCGACCTGAACTACATCGGGTACATCGAGGGCCGCGAGATCCTCGAGGGCGCCGCGGATGTGATCATCGCGGACGGGTTCGTGGGCAACACGACGCTGAAACTGACCGAAGGCGTCGCGATGAGCGTCGTGAAGGCCATCTTCCAGGCGATCTTCGAGGCCGATCCGAACCTCGCGCTCCAACTCGATGTCGTCGCCAAGTCGCTCGGGAAGCGCCTCGACTACAACGAGTTCGGCGGCGCCCCCCTGCTGGGCGTCAACGGCGTGTGCGTGATCTGCCACGGGAGCAGCAAGCCGCAGACCATCGCCGCCGCCATCCGGAACACCCGCGAGCAGATCGCGTCGCATCTCAACGACGAGATCGTGCGCCGGCTCGAAGTCTGCAACAAGGCTTGGGCCGCGCTCTCCGCCGGAGAGAATGACGCCGAGGGGGAATCGCTCGCCGTCGCCGCTCAGGAACCCCAATGACGCACTCACCCCAAGCAGACGCCATCGGCCTCCAGCCCGTCGCGAATGTCGGCGTGCGAATCTGCGGCACGGGCTCGTTCGTCCCGGAGCGCAGGCTCACCAACGCCGACTTCGAGAAACTCGTCGACACCTCGGACGAGTGGATCTTCCAGCGCACGGGCATCCGCGAGCGGCGCATCGCCGACCCCGCGAAGGGCGAGAACACCGTCCACTTCTGCTCGACCGCGCTCGGCCGCGCGCTCGAAGACGCGAAAATGCGCGCCGACGAACTCGATTGCATCATCGTCGGCACCGTGACGCCCGACATGTCGTGCCCGTCCACCGCCTGCCAGGTCTCGGCCCGGCTCAGCGGCGGCCACGCCGCGGCGTTCGATGTCACCGCCGCCTGCTCGGGTTTCGTGTACTCCATGACGATCGCGCACTCGCTGATCCGCGCGGGGACCTTCCGCGCCGTGGGCGTGGTGGGGTGCGATGTCATGAGCAAGGTGATCGACTACACCGACCGACGCGTGTCGATCCTCTTCGGCGACGCCGCAGGAGCCGCGGTCATCAAGGCGACCGACGACACGACGCGCGGCATGCTCGCGCAACGCATGCACGCCGACGGCTCTGGCTGGAAGGACCTCTACCTCCCTCGCATCGAGCGCGATTTCCCCGAGGGCGAGGAGATCACCGACAACCGCCTCGGGCGTCTCCAGATGAACGGCCGCGAGGTCTTCAAGTTCGCCGTGCGCACCTTCAGCCAGGTCATCGAGGAATGTCTGACGAAGGCCGGCGTCTCGGCGGGCGATGTGGACCACTATGTGTGCCACCAGAGCAACGCGCGCATCCTCGAGTCCGCCCGGGAACGCTTCGGCCTTCCCGAAGACAAGATCTATGTGAACATCGACCACTACGGGAACAGCAGCGCCGGCTCGGTCGGGCTCTGCTTCGATGAACTCCGCAAGGCCGGCCGCGTGAAGGAAGGCCAACTCGTGATGTTCGTCGCCTTCGGCGGCGGGCTCACCTGGGCCGCCTCGCTCTGGCGGGTGTGA
>CAYGLT010000150.1:0-2684 GCA_964350875.1 uncultured Phycisphaeraceae bacterium
CTCAGAACCGCTCCATCCCCTTCACCTTGAGCGAATCGGGCGAGAACGACCCGCCGAGCGAGATGCCGCCCGGGAGCGTGGTGTACAACTCGATGGCGATCTGCGCGAACGGTGCGCCGTCCGGTCCCGGGTTATCCTTGGTCGCGGGCGTGACGCTCGCAATGCACAGGATCGGGATGTCGTCGGCGATGCCTTCCATGGGCGTCATCGCCTCGGGGGCCATGCCCGCGAAGTTCTCCATCACACCGCGGTGCATGTCGGAGTAGTACCAGCGCTTGGCCGCGGCCTTGTTCTCGAACCACGCGAAGATGACATTCTTCCCGCTGCTCGTCTGCGCCGCTTCGACGCCCAGCACGCCGTCGATCGCTTTGAGCCCGGCGACGAGGTCGGGGAATCCCTGCGCCCCGCCGTTGGTGCGCGTGGGCGAATCCGCCTGCGCGGGCTGGTCCGCGATGACCGTGGACACCAGCGATGCCGACAGCGCGCCGAGGGCAAGCCCGGCGATCAGGCCCAATGCGTTGATCTTCATATCAAGTCCCCTTGTTACCTCTGGGTTTCATCGCGCACGGGAGCACACCCCGCGCGTGCAGACTACCAGAGGGTTGGGGACCGAATGGCCGCGATTTCAGGACACGACCGAGCCGGCCGCAATCTCGCTCATGGGCATGAGCACGACGACATTCCGCTCGGACTGAGGGGCGCTGGGGTCCTTGGGGGCGTCGCTGGCGGCCAGGAGCATGCCTCGCGACTCCTCGCCGCGGATCGTGCGGGGCTCGAGGTTCGCGACGATCACGATGTGCTTGCCGATCAGTTGCTCGGGGGTGTAATAGCCCTTGATGCCCGCGCAGATCTGCCGGGGCGTGCCGCTGCCGTCGTCGAGTTGGATTTTCAGGAGCCGGTCGGCGTTCGGGTGGTTCTCGGCGTGGACGACTTTGGCGACGCGGAGGTCGACTTTGGCGAAGTCCTCGAACGCGATCATGGGCTTGGATTCGGCCACGGGGTGCTCCTCTCGGCGGTCGCCGGAAGAACCGGCAGCGCTGTGCTTTCTTGACGGGCGGCAAGTGTAGCCGGGCCGCCCGGTTCGCCGATGCATGGTTCGCGGAGAACCGCCCGGCGTGAAGGGAGACCCCACGCCCGGCGCCACCTAGAACAACATCCCGCCGTGCCATATCGAGGAGAGAGCCTTGCCGATCAGCGCCGCCCGCCGTGAATTCCGTCCTGCAGCGTTGGTCCTCTCGATGCTCGTGTGCGCGGCGATGCTCGCGCCGGCGGCCCTGGCGCAGTCGCTCCAGCGGCAGATCGAACTCGCCCTGCACTCCGCGGGCCTCACCCAGGGACGCGTCGGCGTCGTCGTGCATGACCCGCAGATCGGGCACGACATCGTCACGATCAACGCCGACGACCTGCTGATCCCCGCCTCGAACATGAAACTGCTGACCAGCGGCGCCGCGGTGAGCGTGCTGGGCGGGGACTACGCGTTCCGCACGGAACTCCTGCTCGACGGCGACCGCCTGATCCTGCGCGGGTCGGGCGATCCCGCGCTCGCCGACCACGAACTGCTGACGGAGATGGACCTCGATGTCGAGGACCTCGTGCGCGTGTGGGTCGACGCGGCCAAGAACAGCGGCGCAACCTTCCGCGAGGTTGTCATCGACGACCGCGCGTTCGACCGCGAACTCTTCCACCCGTCGTGGCCCGCGGACCAGTTGAACCGGTGGTACTGCGCGCAGGTCAGCGGGCTGAACTTCCACACCAATGTTCTTTCGGTGTACGCGCGGCCCAGCAAGCCCGGATCGCCCCCGACTCTCACGGTCGAACCCGTCTCCCCGTGGATCACGATCAACAACCGCGGCGAGACGCGCAGCGACGGCTCGAACACCATGTGGATCGCGCGCCCCAAACTCGCCAACGACTTCACGGTCTACGGCGCGGTGCGTTTCCCGCTCGGTGAACCCGTCGAGGTCGCGCTGCACGATCCCGCGATGTATGTGGGCGATCTGCTGGCCGACCGCATGAGCAACGCCGGGATGGGCAAGCCCCGCGTGCGGCTGGCGCAGGGGGACGAGACCTTCGACAACGCGAAGACCATCGCGATCGTGCGCACGCCGATCGATGTCGTGCTCCGGCGCTGCAATGTGTCGTCGCACAACCTCTACGCCGAGGCGCTGATCAAGCGGATGGGCAACGAGGCGACCGGCCGGCCGGGGTCGTGGACGAGCGGTGCGGCCGTCGTGCGCATGGCGGTCCAGCGCCGGCTCGGGCCCAGCGACGCGTCGAGCGTGCAGATCGCGGACGGATCGGGCATGAGCCGCGATAACCTCGTCTCGGCGGGCGTGCTCGCGCGGTGGCTCGCGTCGTTCGACCCGCGCGACGAGACGGACCGCGTGTTCGTCGAGAGTCTGCCGATCGCGGGGCTGGAAGGCACCCTGCGCAACCGCTTCAAGGGCATGAGCCCGGCGCACGAGATCCGCGCGAAGACGGGGTACATCCGAAATGTGTCATCGCTCTCGGGTTATGTCACCGACGCGGCGACCGGTGATCGGCTGACCTTCTCGATCATCGTGAACGACTTCCCCTCGCGGGTCTCGCTCGGGACGATCCGCCAGACGCAGGACCAGATCGTGCTGCTGATCGACGAGGCGATGACCGAACGCACCAGCCGCGCGCTGGGCGGGGACTGAAGC
>CAYGLT010000151.1:0-2574 GCA_964350875.1 uncultured Phycisphaeraceae bacterium
TCACCCGCTTTCGAGGAGCCGCGGAAGTGCCCGATGATCGGGCGTTTACGCGGCTTCTTTCGTTTTCGGACACGGGCGTTCATTCCCCGGGCGTGGAGAGGATGTTCACGCCGCCGTTCGAGCGGATGTAGATGATGCTCGGGGCGCCCGCGCGCAACGGGATGGCTCGCGCGGTGTCGGCATCGCCGCCGAAGTAACTGCCGGGTTCGAGGGTCACCCCGCCGCGGTGTTCCAGTGTGGGCATGCCCTGAACGACGACGACATGGAACGGCCCCGCATCAGCGTGGATCGTGCCGCGAAACCCGGCGGGGAGTTGCACGAGCGCGCCGCTGCGCGCGCCGCCGTCCGGGTCGCCCCAGAGGTGGGCGATCTTCGCGCCGGCGCTGTCCGCCTGCGCATCGAGCCAGACGAGGTTCGAGGGATCGATGTTGATGGGGCGCTCGCCGCTGTCGAACGCCTCATCAACGGGGAGCACGAGGTAGGGACCGTCGTCGATCTCGATGTACGCGATGTTGATCGGCGCGCGGGCGGCGGTGATGTGCGCTTCGCCCTTCGGCTGTGTCCAGTACGAACCGGCGGGCATCCACATCGACGCGGCGCCCGGGTCGTCGTTGTGCGCGAGCCCCTCGATGACCACGCCCCGGTACGAGACATTGTGGATGTGCGGCGGCGAGGAGAAGCCCTCATCGAACCGCACGAGGAAGCCGGCCGGGCCCGGTTTCGTGCGGTCGCCCCAGAGCGCGCCGGCGCGCGGGCTCTTGTCGCCGCGCGCAGGGTTGAGGTGGCCCCAGGGGACCTCGGCGACTGGCACGACGGTGAGATCGTCGACGCGCGCCGGAACGCGTGCGGTGTGCGAGGTATGCGCGCAGCCCACGATCGTGGCGGAGGCAAGAGTGAGCGCAGCGAGTGACTTCATAGGTGTTCTCCGGGGACGCGTGGAGTGTCAGCGGTTCGAGATGACGACTTTGCCCATCGACTTGCCGCTTTCGAGCCGCGCGTGCGCCTCGTTCGCGTCGGCCAGGGTGAAGGTCGAATCGTCGAGCACGGGGCGCAGATCACCGGCTTCGGCGAGTCGCGCGAGCGTGTGCAGGATCTTCGCGTGCTCCTCACGCTTGTGGTTGTGGATCATCGGGATGAGCATGAACACGACATGCAGTGAGAGTCCCTTGAGGTGCATCTCGGTGAGGTCGATCTCGCACATGGACACGGTGGAGACGACATGCGCGTTGAGCGCGGCCGCCTTGAACGAGTTGAGCATGTTCATGCCGCCCACAGAGTCGAAGATCACATCGAATCCGGCGCCGCCCGTGTGTCGCTGCACATACTGCTCGACGGGCTCGGTCTTGTAGTTGATGGGCGTTGCGCCGAGTTCCTCGATCAGCGACATCTGCTTGTCGCCGCCGCCGGTGGAGAACACTTCGGCGCCGAAGTGCTTTGCGAGTTGGACGGCCACATGGCCGACGCCTCCCGAGCCGCCGTGCACGAGCACCTTCTGTCCTTCGGAGACGCCGGCGCGCGTGAGCCCTTCGTACGCGGTGATCCCCACGAGCGGCAGGGCGGCCGCCTCGCGCATCGACAGGTTCGTCGGCTTGTGCGCGATGAGGTTCTGATCGGCGACGATGTGCTCGGCCAGCGTTCCGGGCAGGTCGCCAAGGCCTCCGGCGCATCCGTAGACCTCATCGCCGACCGAGTAGCCCTCGACCCCGTCGCCGACCGCCTCGACCGTGCCGGCGAAATCCATGCCCAGGACGGCCGGGAGGGACGGCGCGAACGGAATGGAGTCGCCTCCCCTGCGGATCTTGGTGTCGACGGTGTTGACGCTGGAGGCGGCGATCCGCACGAGCACATGGCCCGGTTTGACCGAGGGCTCCGGGAGATCCGCGGGCTGGAAGGCGGCGTTCTCGCCGTAGGCGTTGAGGAGCATCGCGTGCATGGTCGTTAGGTCCTGATTTCGTGAGGCGTCGAGGGGAAGCGTGCGTGGAATCGATGGACCGTACGGCTATACTGCGATCACAACAAGTACCCACAAAAATGTAAGTATCAAGATTTTTCTGCCCTCGGGAGCGGCCATGACGCGGAGTTACAACTGGAAGACCGGGTGCAATGTCGAAGCGACGCTGAGCGTCATCGGCGGTCGATGGAAACCCGTGCTGCTGTGTCACTTGCTCGACGGCCGCAAGCGGTTCGGAGAACTCCGCCGGCTCGTGCCCAACGCGACCGAGCGCATGATCACGCTTCAACTCCGGGAGTTGGAAGCGGATGGGGTGATCTCACGGCATGTGTTCGCCGAGGTCCCGCCGCGCGTGGAATACGAGGTCACCGACTTCGGCCGCTCGCTCGAGCGGATTCTGGTGCTGATGCAGGAGTGGGGCGGCGGGTTCAAGGAACGGATGCTGGCGGAAGAGGCGACAGACGAGCCGAGTTGTGCCGGGACAGCCCAGGCTGGTCGCCGCAACCTGCCGTGAGGTTCGCACAAAGTTCGGTCTCGCACGATCGGCAATTTTTGCTACCGTGAGGAAGCCCGTGTTCCGGGGGTCGCGGTGCGGCGCGCCGACCGGCGGAGGAACCGGTCGT
>CAYGLT010000152.1:0-2556 GCA_964350875.1 uncultured Phycisphaeraceae bacterium
AGGAAGTAGTTCGCGGCGAGCCAGTCGGCCACGCTGTAGCCGCTCTCGAGCCCGTACTCGCCGTCGGACCACCAGTGCACGCCGAGGTACACGCGGCTGAGGGCGTTCTCGAGGGCAGCCTCGCTGAACGAGTCGAACGAACGGAGCACGCCGATCGCGTCGGGGTCTTCGGTCCCGATCGTGAACGAGATCTCGTCCGTGCCGAAGAACGCCTGCATCGCGCCGGCGTGAGCGCCGGCGAAGGTCGCGTGCCCGGAGGTGTACGCCGGGAACGCCGGGGTGTAGCGCGCGAGCGGGACCCAGTCGGGATCGGCGTCGGTCGCGTCGTTCCCGTCCTCATCGGCGCGCATGATGCCCTCGATCGGGCGCCACATGTCGTAGTCGGTGTTGTACTTCGCGTCCCATGCGACGATCGCGGCGTCGGCCATCGACACGCTGACCATCGCGAACAGCCGCGCCTTGTCCTCAAGCGACAGGTTCTGATCGTCGGCGACCGCCTGTGTGATCGAGTTGAGTTGTCCCGGCGGCTTGAAGGTGCCGTCCATGTCGTTCGCCCAGAAGAAGGCTGTCTCGGTCTGATCCGCGGTGCGCGTCGCGCTGTTTCGCGCGCCGAGTTCCTTCACCTGGTTGAACTCCTGCGCGTATCGCTCGCTGTCGAGCGCGGGCGCCGCGGGCGGCCTGAACTGGTCGCTGGTGTCGAGGGTCCACGGGCGCAGGTTGCCCCAGTGGGGGGTGATGGGCGGCGTGTAATCCGGGAAGGTCGGGTTCCAGGTCCCGGGCTCCATCGTCGGGACATACTTGACCTCGTTGGACCACCCGTCGGTGTCGCAGAACGCCATGAGGTTGTCCGCGATCTGCTGGCCCAGCGCCACGCCGAGGTTGCGCGCGTTGACATCGGCGATCGCGTTGAGGTGGTTCGTGAGCATCGCGTCGTAACTGGCCTGCAGCCCGCCGTTGACGCTCGCGAGCGAGGAGAGCACGCGGTGCGCCGCCGCCGCGCTGGCCGCTTCCATCGACGCGTTCCCGTACCCCGAGAGCCGATCCCGGTAGGTCTGATGGGTGTGGTTGATGGACTGGACCGAGTCGTAGATCGCGACATTCATGACCGCGCCGATGCGCGAGAGCGGGCCGGGACCGCCGCCGATCTCTCGGATCGCCTGCCGGTACTGGCCCTGCCAGTCGTTGATGACATCCGCGTGCGCAACGCACGAAGCGGCGAGCGCCAACCCGGCGCACGCCAACACATTCCTTGATCTCATATCTCTGACTTCCTTTCCCACAAGAGTGCGCCATCACTATCCGGACAATCGGGGGGCGGTGTCAAGAGAATTTGGTCCGGAATGCGGCGCCGCCCGCCCCCTGTTCAGGAGTCGCAAGCAGGCCCGCGACGCTCCCGCCCCGCCCGAGGCATACCCTTGAGGCCCTCGGCGTCTGAGCGCCACGCACCCCTTTCGGAGCCGTCCTGCCCATGTCCGACCGCACGCCCGTGATCGTCGCTGCCAAGCGCACCCCCGTTGGAAAGTTCATGGGAGGCCTTTCGAAGGTCCCCTCGCCCGTGCTCGGCTCCTACGCGATCAAGGCCGCCCTCGACGCCGTCCCGGCCGCCAAGGACCACATCGAGGAAGTCGTGATGGGCTGCGTGCTCCAGGCCGGGCTGGGCCAGAACCCCGCGCGTCAGGCCGCGCTCAAGGCCGGTCTCCCCGACTCGATGAACTGCTGGACCGTGAACAAGGTGTGCGGCTCGGGCCTGCAGGCCGTCATGCTCATCGCGCAGGCGATCAAGGCGGGCGATATCGACGCCGGCATCGGCGGCGGGCTTGAGTCCATGTCGCTCGCGCCCCACCTCGCGCATGTCCGCGCCGGTGTGAAGTACGGCGACGCGAAGTTGATCGACCACATGGCCGCCGACGGTCTGACCTGCGCCTTCGAGTGCTGGCCCATGGGCAACGCCGCCGAGCACACCGCGCGCGAGCACGGCATCACCCGCGACGAGCAGGACAAGTGGGCCGCGCGCTCCAATGTCCGCGCCGCCGAGGCGACCAAGAACGGCTGGTTCAAGGACGAGATCGTCCCGCTCACCGCCGAGCAGGTCATGTCGCGCGCCGGGGGCGTCGAGCACGACGAGGGCTTCCGCGCCGACTCGACCGCCGAGACGCTGGGCAAACTCCGCCCGGCCTTTGACAAGGCCGGCGCCGTGACGGCGGGCAACGCGAGCCAGATCTCCGACGGCGCCGCGGCCATCGTGGTGATGACCGAGAAGAAGGCGAAGGAACTGGGCCTCAAGATTCTCGCGCGGATCACCGCCTACGACACCGCGGGCGTTGCGCCCAAGGACCTGTTCACCGCGCCGGGCGTCGCCGTGCCGCGCGTGCTGAAGAAGGTCGGCAAGACCGTGAAGGATGTGGACCTGTTCGAGGTGAACGAGGCGTTCGCCGCGCAGGCCCTCGCGAACATGAAGACCGCCGAGATCGACCCCGAGAAGGTCAATGTGTGCGGCGGCGCAGTCGCGATCGGTCACCCCATCGGCGCGTCGGGCGCGCGCGTGCTCACCACGCT
>CAYGLT010000153.1:0-2546 GCA_964350875.1 uncultured Phycisphaeraceae bacterium
CCGCCCCTTTACGGCCGCTCCCGAGGGGTATACTGTCGCGTCCCCGTCAAGGGGATGGCCTGCCGGGGGCAGGGCCGACATCTGAATCGCTTGGGGCGGTAGCTCAATTGGGAGAGCGCCTCGGTCGCATCGAGGAGGTTGTGAGTTCGACCCTCATCCGCTCCACTTGCCCAAGCACCCCTGTCCGCCGCGGTTCAGACACCGCGGCGGCGGTGTTTTTGGTCTCCCGCGCTGCAATCCCGGGCCCCCCGCCGTACCCTGAACCCGATGCCCGGCGCACCCGACTCCGCCCAGCCCGCCGCCCCCTTCGTCGCCGACGACAGCGATCTTGCGCCGTCCCCCTCGACGGCTCAGGCGGCCCCCAAACGCTCGAAGCCGAAGAACGACCCGCGGGCAACCCCGGCGATGCGCCAGTACTACGCCTTCAAGGAGCGCCACCCCGATTGCGTGCTCTTCTTCCGGATGGGCGACTTCTACGAGATGTTCGACGACGACGCCCTCGCCGCCCACAAGGCTTTGGGCATCACCCTCACCGAGCGCACCGCCGGCGTGCCCATGGCCGGGGTCCCCTACCACTCGGTCGAGGGCTACCTCAAGCGCATGCTCGAGAAGGGCTTCCGCGTCGCGGTCTGCGAGCAGGTCCAGGATCCGAAAGAAGCCAAGGGCGTGGTCGAGCGCGCCGTCGCACGCGTCCTCACACCGGGCACGCTCGTCGACGAGAACCTCCTCGACAGCGCCGCGCATTGCAATCTCGCGTGCGTGTGCTTCCTCGATTCAGGCGACTCACCCGACGCGCGGGTCGCGTGCGCCATCGTCGAGGTCTCGACCGGGCGCTTCACGCTCTTCGACTGCGCCGCGCGCGACCTGGCTGACGAACTCGCCGCGCGGAGCGTGACCGAACTCCTCCACGCGGACACCGCCGACGGAGCCGCCCCGCCGCGCATCGAGCGCGTGTGCGAGCAACTCGGCGCCTCGCGCACGCCGCGCCCCGCGTGGCAGTTCCGCGCGGGCGACGCCCTCGACGCGCTGTGCAAGACCTTCCGCGTGCGCACGCTCGCGGGATTCGGCCTGACCGACGACGACCCCGCGTTGCCCGCCGCCGGCGCCGTCGCGTTCTACCTGAGCGAGACGCAACTCCCGGGCGAGGCCAACAGCGGCCGCACGCTCGCGCATCTTCAACCCCCGAAGCGCGACAACGCGGGCGACTACCTGCGCATCGACGCTGCCTCGCTTCGTTCGCTCGAGATCGAGCGCACCATCCGCGACGGCGCAACGGCACACTCGCTCCTCGGCGTGCTCCTCGAAGGCGCGGGGTGCAAGACGGCGATGGGCAAGCGCATGCTCCGCGATTGGCTGTGCCGCCCGCTCGCCTCGCGCAAGCCGATCGAATCCCGCCACGCCCGCGTCGCCGCCCTCGTGCAGGACCGCCGCGCCGCCCGCGAACTCGCCGAAGCGCTCGGCCGCGTGCAGGACATCGCGCGCATCGCGGGTCGCGTCTCGCTCCAGCGCGGCACGCCGCGCGACATCGTCGCCCTCGGCCGCTCGCTCTCCGTGTTCGACGACATCCTCGAACCGCTCGGCAACGCCCCGGCCTTCGCCGAGGCGCGCACGGAGATCGAACGATCGCGCGACGCGCTCGCCCCGCTCTCGGCCGCGATCCTTGAGCGGTGCGTCGATGCGCCCCCCCACCACCTGCGCGAGGGCGGCATGTTCCTCGACGGGATCGACGCCGAACTCGACGAATGCCGCTCCCTCGAACGCGACGCCACGACATGGCTCGTGAAGTACCAGTCGGAACTGATCGCCAAGCACGACCTCCCCGCGCTCAAGGTCTCGTTCAACAAAATCTTCGGGTACTACATCGAATTGCCCAAGGGTCAGGCGAAGCGCGCGCCCGACGAGTTCTCGCGCAAGCAAACGCTCAAGAACGCCGAGCGCTACACCACGCCCGAACTCAAGGACTTCGAGGACAAGGTGCTCAGCGCGCGCGACCGCGCGATCGCACGCGAGCAACACCTGTTCGCCGGGTTGTGCGAGCGCGTGAACCAGCGTGCGCAGGAGATCGCCCGGTTCGCCGACATCGCCGCCGAACTCGATGCGCTGTCGTGCTTCGCCGAGAAGGCCGCGCGCCGCAGATGGGTGCGCCCCGAGATGCGCGACGAGCCGACCCTGCGCATCGCGCAGGGGCGCCACCCGGTGCTCGAATCCACGCTCGGGCAGGACTTCGTGCCCAACGACGCCGCCCTCGCCACCGCAGACCAGCCCGCGTCGCTGGGGCTGATCACCGGGCCCAACATGGCCGGCAAGAGCACCTTCATCAGGCAGGTCGCGCTCATCGCCCTGCTCGCGCACGCGGGGTCGTTCGTCCCCGCCGACGCCGCCGAGATCGGCGTGTGCGACCGCGTCTTCACGCGCGTGGGCGCCGACGACGCGCTCCACGCCGGGCAATCGACCTTCATGGTCGAGATGACCGAGACCGCGAACATCCTGCACAACGCCACGCCGCGCTCGCTCGTCATCCTCGACGAGATCGGCCGCGGCACATC
>CAYGLT010000154.1:0-2545 GCA_964350875.1 uncultured Phycisphaeraceae bacterium
TGCGCCAGGCGTCGAACGCGGCGATCTCGAAGGTGAAGTATGTGGAGCGCGGGGGCTGACTCAGCCCCGCATCGTCTCCCACATGTCGCGGTAGCGCTGCGCGGTCGCGTCGACGGACACGGGAATGACGCGCGCGTCGGCGACGGTGGTCATGAAGTTCACATCCCCGTGCCAGCGCGGGACGAGGTGCGCGTGCAGGTGCTGAGGCACGCCCGCGCCGGCGGCGCGGCCCTCGTTCACGCCGTAGTTGATGCCCTGGGGCTGGAGCGTGCGCTCCATGAGGTCGGCCGCGATGGCGACGAGATCCCACAGCGCGGCGCGCTGCTCGGTGGAGTAATCGAGCAACCGCGCGCGGGGCTCACCGAGCGCGACGAGCAGGTGGCCGCCCGCGTAGGGGTAGAGATTCAGAAGAATCATCCCGCCGGCGCCGTTGGGATCATCGATTGCGCCGCTCGCGTTGGGGACGCGCACGACGACATGGTTCTGCTCGTCCTGCTCGGGGCAGAGCCAGTAATCGCGGAGGAACGAGCCGCTGGGCGAGCGGGCCGGCGCGCAGTGGTCCGCCTTCTTGCCGGTCGCGCCGCCCTTGGCGTTGGAGGCCTCCTCGGACATCGAGCGGAGGTAGGCGTCGCGCCACGGCGCTTCGAGATTTCGCGGCTGGTTGGTCATCCGGGCAGTGTACTGGCGGTATCAACGCCTATTCCGCCCGTTCCGGCCGGCGTTCGGGGTGCCTCGCGGGCGTCGGCTCCCTACGCTCCCTGCTCAACCCCCGCGAAGGAATACTCAGCATGTTCAAGTCCGTCAGCGTCGCCTCGTCCGCCCCCAAGACCGTTGATGCGCTCGTCGTGGGGTTCTTCAAGCCCAAGACGGCGAAGGGCAAACTGGCGATCGATGACGCGACAGCGAAGAAACTCGACGCCGCTTCGCTGGCCGCTGTCGAGGCCGCGCTCCAGCGCGCCGAGGCGACGGGCGACGCGGGTCAGGTGCTCGAAGCGTTCCCCGAAGCGGGCGGTTCGAAGAGCAAGACAGCCAAGTCGCCGCGCGTGCTGGCGCTGGGTCTGGGCGACGCGGGTTCACTCGACGCCGAGACGATGCGCAGCGCCGGCGCGGCGCTGGGCCGCAAGATCGCGGCGTGCAAGTGTCAGCGTGTGCGCATCGAACTCGCGGCCGCGCTGGGCGATGACTCGTCGCTCAAGCCGGATCGCGCCGGTCAGTGCGTGGGCGAGTCGATCGGCCTGCTCTCGTTCGTGTTCGATCACTATCGCGGCACGGTGAACGGCGAGAAGGACCGACTGCCCCTCTCACTCTCGTCGTCGAGCGCGGCGTTCGCGAAGGGGATGGACCGCGGGCTGGCGCTCGCGCTTTCGGCGAACTTCTCGCGGTTCCTCTCGAACACGCCCCCGAATGTCGCGACGCCGGCGTGGATGGCCGAGCAGGCGAAGGATCTGGCCGCGCACCACAAGAACCTGAAGGTGCGCGTGATCGAGGGCGCCGCGCTCCAGCGCGAGCGGCTGACGGGCCTGATGAATGTCGGCATGGCGTCGGTGAACAAGCCGTGCCTGATCCGCATCGAGTACACGCCCGCGAACCCGAAGAAGGGCGCGAAGCCGCTGGTGTTCGTGGGCAAGACGATCACCTACGACACGGGCGGCCTGTCGCTCAAGATCAACAACGGCATGAAGGGGATGAAGGGCGACAAGGACGGCGGGTGCGCCGTCATGGGCGCCATGCACGCGATCGCGACGGTCGTGAAGCCGAACTTCCCCGTGGTCGCGCTGCTCGCGGCGGCGGAGAACAGCGTGAACGAGAACGCGTACCGCCCCGACGATTGCCTCGAGTTCCGCAACGGCGTGACCGTCGAGGTGACGAACACCGACGCCGAGGGACGGCTCGTGCTCGCCGACGGGCTGATCTGGGCGTGCGAGAAGGAGAACCCGCGCGCGGTGGTGGACATGGCGACGCTGACCGGCGGCGTGGTGGTGGCGCTGGGCGCGACTTACGCGGGCATGTGGTGCGACGACGACAAACTGCGCGGCGCGGTCGAGTGCGCTTCGGCGAGCAGCGGCGACCGCGTGTGGCGCCTGCCGCTCCACAAGGAGTATCGGGACATGATGAAGAGCCCGATCGCGGACCTGCACAACAGCGCGCCGGTGCGCGAGGCGCACCCGATCCAGGGCGCCGCGTTCCTGTCGTACTTCGTGACCGAGGGGACTCCCTGGTGCCACATCGATATCGCGGGCGTGCACCGCGTGAGCGGCGACAAGGGTCCGTTCGCGAAGGAAACCCCGACGGGGTTCGGCGTCCGCCTGCTGGCGGAACTGTGCGAGACGATGTGAACGGGGCAATAGGGAATCGGCAATAGGCAATAGAGAGAGGGGGCGCGGGGGAGTGAGCGCCGGCCCATCTCTGGTACACTGCGCCCGAAGGAGGCGCGGTGGGACTTGTTGACTGGCGCATCGTGGTGGCGGTCGGGGTGGTGGGGCTCTTGGTCCTGCTGATCGGGCTGCGCGGCAGGCGGGCGGATCAGTTGCCGCGTTGCAAGCGC
>CAYGLT010000155.1:0-2411 GCA_964350875.1 uncultured Phycisphaeraceae bacterium
CGCGCGGTCATCGTGGGGATGAGGTTGAACTGCTGGAAGACGACGCCGATCTCGCGCCGGCGGAAGAGCGTGAGTTCCTTCTCGGAGAGCGTGTCGATGCGCCGACCCGCGACATGGACCTCGCCCGAATCGGGCGTGTCGAGGGCCGCGAGCAGGTGGAGCAGCGTGGACTTGCCCGATCCGGAAGGGCCCATGATGGCGTAGAAGCCCGGCTCGTCGATGCGCAAAGAGGCGCCCCGGAGCGCGTCGATGGAGCGATCGCCCAGGTGGTAGGACTTGTGGACATCGACGGCGTTGATAAGGGCGGTGTGTTCGGGCACGGCAAGGAGGGTAGGAGGGCGTCACAAGGGAGGCGTTGGTGGGTTGTTGGGGGAAGGGGAGGGTGGGTTGCGGTGGAAGGCCGCGAAGCAGCACCATCCGAGGGCGATCAGCCCCACGAACGCAACGAGGCCGGCGACAATCGGGGCGGCGAATCCGGCGTTGGGGATGCGGAGGAAGAAGATGCTCGGCCGATCGTTCACGAGGAGCGCGAGCCACACAAGCGCGCCGAGGGTGGTCGCGATGATCGCGACGCCGAGCGCGAACGAACCCCGCGATCGTGTCCGCCGTGCGGAAAGGATCAGTCCGGCGCCGAGCGCGATGTTCAGCGCGGCGATCATGGGGAACCAGAGTTGGATGTCGGCGGCGGTGACCTTGTGACGCCACGAACCGAACTGCTGGCCCCAACTCCATGAGGGAGTGAGCAGGATGAAGGGGAGCGGCAGGAGCGCGACGGCCATGGCGATCGGTGGCCAGGCGATCCAGCGCGCGGGGTTGAAGGGCGACGCGCGGAAGGGGAGTGCGCGGGTCTCGCCCTCGGGGACGAGGTCGTCGGATTCGCCGCATTCCGGGCAGCGTGAGGACGAGGCGGGGACGCCGCGCATGTCGTAGCCGCACGCGGCGCAGGCGGGGCCGGTGGTCCGTGGGACGAAGATGCACGCGATGGCGCGGATCGTGGCGCGCTGCGCGCGGAGCGCGAATTCGAGCGTGACGAACGCGAGGAGCGCGACCATCGACGCGACGACGAGCCGTGCGACCCCGATCGGCGCTCCGAGCGCGGCGATGAGGTTCGCGCCGCCGTGCACGACGGCTTCGCCCATGGAGGGGAGGTTCTTCGCCGTGCGGAATCCGAGGTACTGCTTCTGGTATGTGAAGTCGCCCGTGAGGGTGACTACGCGGCCGGAGCGGTCGAAGCGCAGGGTTCCGGAGGGGAGATGGAAGGTTTGCTGGATTGCGTCGTTTTCGAGATCGGCGATGACTTCGGTGTCAAAGATGACTCGCTCGTTCCCCTCGAATCGACCGAGGCGAAGATAGCCTCGTTCCATATCTTCTGTGAGGATTCCGGCGTGATACCGCATCGCCGAGAGCGTCAGTACATCAAACTCTTCGTAGAAGTACGCGGGGAGCCGCGATCCCCAGCCCATGACCCGGCCGTGTTCAGGAGCAAAGTAGTGCGCAATGCGGCGCGTGCCTCTGGGATGGAGGTAACCCCACGGCGTCGTCACCCGGACATCCGGTGTTCGGAACTCGCTCAGAAATCCGTGCGTGCCATCGATGTCGTTGATTACGACATACGAACCGCTGACAGACGAGTAGTCGGGCGGCGAATAGCCGCCACCGCCGGATTCTTCCACGGGCCGCGTCGTGCCCATCGAAATGCCCGCGGCACAGGCGACGAGCGCGAACGCGGCGACGCACGCTTCAATTACAGACGCGCGGCGAGGTGACGGGCACGTGTGTGCGATCCGCGCGTGCGCCCACGGGAACGCGACGAGCGCGCCGGTCGTGACGACAAGCAGAATCGTCGGGAGCATCGGCGGCACGCCCGCGGGTTTGCGCACGAACATCGCGGCGACGAGGTCGAGCGTGAATCGTTCGGTTCCCGTGCGTGCGCCGGTGTCGTCGAAGACCGGGTGCGCGACGCCGCGGACCGCCGCAAACGGGAGTCCGACCGCGCAGACGATGAGCACAACCAGCGTCACCGCCGTCGCGATTCGGGCGAGCGGGAGCGATGTGAACCGCGCGGGCGTGAACGAAATGATCGCCGCGAGGACGATGGCGCCGGCCGGGAGCATCCACGCGCTGATCGGCGAGGAGTAGTCGGTGAGCGACGGGAAGACGAACGCGCGCACGGTTTCGCCGCAGACCAGCGCGGCGACGGGCGCGAGGATCAGGAGGGCGGCGCAATGGGTGAGCAGCGAGATCGCGTGCGGGCGAGGGGGCGCATCGTCGCGCGCGGCCTGTCGGCGCGCGAAGTACCCGATCGCGAGCGCGACGCAGGTTGCGATGGTCGCCGGGAGCCAGCCCCAGTACATCGCGACGGCGGGGCCGAGCAGGACGAGGAGCAGGAAGGGGTTGGCGGGCCTCACGGT
>CAYGLT010000156.1:0-2374 GCA_964350875.1 uncultured Phycisphaeraceae bacterium
CCGAGCGTCGTGCGCAGCGCGATCACATTCTTGTCCGTGTCGATGTTGTCGGTGAGGATCACCGCGCCGCCCGCCGCGGCCAGCGCCTGCGCGTTTTTGCGCTGGTGCTCGTCCTTGTGGTACGGATAGGGCATGAACACCGCGGGTGTGGCCGTGCCGAGCACTTCGGCGACCGTCCCCGCTCCGCTGCGGCACAGCGCGAGGTCCGTCCCGTTCCACGCGTGACCCATCGCGTCGCAGAAGGGCACGACCTTCGCCGGGATGCTCGCGCTCTCGTACGCGAGGCGCAGGGGAGCGAGGTGCGATTCGTCGCCGTCGCGCCCGGGGCCGGCCTGGTGGAACACCTGCCAGCCGTGGAACAGGTCGGGGTGCGCTTTCACGAGCGCGGCCATCGCCTCGTTGATCGTCCCGGCGCCCTGCGACCCGCCCGAGACGAACAGCGTGCGCATGTTCGCGTCGAGCCCGAGCACCGAGCGCGATTTCGTGCGTGTCGATTTCACCAGCACGCTCTTGCGCAGGATCGGCCCGACGCGCGCCCAGTTGCGCGGCACGGCGGGGCCGTCGGCGGTCGTGAACACCGCCGCCGCGAAGCGATCGACGAACTTGTTGGCCTTGCCCGGCTCGGCGTCGAGGTTGACGAGCGTGACGGGGACGCGGAGTTTCCGGGCCGCGAGCGTGGCGGGGGGGCAGACGAACCCGCCCATGGCGACCATCGCGACCTGACCTCGTGAGGCGCGGCGTTCGATGGTTTCCTTCGCCGCGCGGAACGAGCCTGCGAACGACGACACGAACGAGAGCGCGCGTTTCGGATGTATCCCGGGCGGCGTGGCGCTGAGCGGGACGAACTCGACCGCGGCCTTGCGCAGGATCTCGGCGTCGAGCGGGCGCGACGAGCAGAGGAAGACCGCGCCGACATCGTCGGGCAGGCGCTCCATGATCGCCAGCGCGGGGTAGAGGTGGCCGCCCGTGCCGCCGCCCGCGAACACCACCGTGCGGTGTTCGGGGAACCCGCTCACGACGCCGCCTTGTGCCGGCTGGGTTCGATGCGCCGGATGGTGATGAGCGGCGCGTCGTCGTTGTACGCGGCGGCGCGATCGTGCGCTGCGTCGCTGGCGATGCTCGCGGACCCGGCGACGGTCGATGATTCGCCGCCATCGGCGGTGAACAGCACCGGCTCGGTCGTGTCGTACGCGACGCGCCGGTCGAGCGCGATGAGCAGGCCCAGACACGACGCGGTGAGGATCCAGCCCGTCCCGCCCGCGCTGAGCAGGGGGAGGGCGATGCCCTTCGTCGGCGCGACGCCCGTGACGACGGCGATGTTGATCGCCGCCTGCACGCAGACGGTCATCAGGATGCCCAGCGTGAGCAGTCGGGCCGCGGCGCCCTCGGCGGTCGCGCGGGGGAGCCGCTTCATGATCGACAGCCCCGACCACAGGATCGCGATGTAGAGCGACACGACCAACGCGGCGCCGACGACTCCCAGTTCCTCGCAGATCACGGCGAACAGGAAGTCCGTGCGCTGCTCGGGCAGGTATCCGAACTTCTGGAGCCCGAAGCCGAGCCCTCGGCCGAAGCCCTCGCCGCCCGCGACGGTCACCATCGACTGGATCATGTGGTAGCCGGCGCCCTGGGGGTCGGCGTACGGGTCGAGGAAGGTCAGCAGGCGCGTCACGCGGTAGGGGCTGGTGATCAGCGCGAACCCGAGCCCGGCCAGCGCCGGAGGGACGAAGAGCATGAGGTGCCAGATCCGTGCCCCCGCGGCGAGGAGCATCGTCCCAGCGACGACGAGCATCAGCACGCCCGTGCCCATGTCCTCGAGGATCACAAGCCCGGCCAACAGGCCGATGGGGACCAGCGTGACCATCAGCCGGGGGAACGAGCGGATGCGCGGCCCTTGCCACGCCAGATGGATCGCAAGGAGCACGACGAGGCCCCACTTGGCGAACTCGGAGGGCTGCGCGCTCCCGAAGACCGGCATCTTGATCCAGCGGTGGCTGCCGTTGGCCTCGCGGCCGATGCCGGGGACATACACCAGCGTGAGCACGCCGACGATGGCGATCGTCATCAGCACGGCCACGCGGTGCATCGGGAAACCCCACGGCGCACCGAGGCGCGAGATGGGCAGGAGCCGCTCGATGGGGAGCAGGGCGCAGATCGCCATGCAGGCGAGCGCCACCATCATGTGCTTGGCGGAAACGCTGGTCGCGATCGACGCGAAGGTGACGGCGGTGTCGGAGCGCACCGACATCTCGGCCGATTTGACCATGACCGCGCCCAGACAGAGCAGGCACAGCGTGGCGATCGCGATGACATGGCCCGAGCGCAACATTCCGTGGGGGGAGTATCGGCAATTCCGGCCGAATCCGATCAGAGC
>CAYGLT010000157.1:0-2364 GCA_964350875.1 uncultured Phycisphaeraceae bacterium
AAACAAGCCGCACCGGACCAACGAAGGCCCGGCGCGGCACAAGGGAGTTCTTCTCAGGCGACGAACGATCACATCTCGTTCACATCGCCCGCGTCCTCGTCAACCGGAGCGCGAGGGCCGCGGCGTCCGTGATCGCCGCGATGCCCGCGGTGACGATCGCCGCGCGGCGCATCGAGATCGATCTTGCCCGTCGCCACGCCGACCGCGCGACGCACGGCCATCCCGCCGCGCATGCCGCCTTGCAACACCGCGCGCTGATTGCCTTCCCGCGCCCTGAGCACCGCGAGGATCGTGCGCTGGTCCGCGCCGCTGGTCTGGAGCGTCTGCACGCATTCGAGCGCCAGCGTGGACACTTCCAGATCGCCCGCGATCGCCGCGGCGCCGATCGCTTCCGCGGCCTGGCGGCCCGCGAGTTCGATCGCCTCGTCGGGCGCTTCGTTCTCGTTCAGCGTGCGCACCGCGTTCACGCCGTCCTGTGCGCTCGTGCGGATTGCCTCGTGCGCGGTCTTCCGCGCTGCGCCCATCGCCTCGATGCACGCCGTCGCGATGTCCGCTCCAACGCCTTCGAGGGCGGGAGGCGCTTGTCGTTCGCCGCGCTCCATCATGTTCCCGCGCGGGCCTCGGGGGTCGCGCTGGGGTCCTTCACCCTCCAGCCCGCCCCGTCCCGGCTGCGCGATCGAAACCGTCGCCGCGCCGGCCAGAACCGCGATGCCCGCCATAGTCGTGAATGCCTTCAGCATGATTCTGCTCCTTGGTGAGAGTTCGCTCCCTTGTCCGTGTGCCGGCGATTCTCTCGCCGCCCCGGGAGAACGCCGCGCCCCGGCGCGTATTGCACCCCGCCTCGATATCCTCACACTGTGGCCAAAGTCCGAACCACCTTTATCTGCCGTTCCTGCGGCGCCGTGCACCCCAAATGGATGGGCAAGTGCCCGGATTGCGGCACATGGGACGCCCTCGAGGAAACCCGCGAGAACGCCTCCGCCCATCGCGACACCCAGCAGGGCCTCGCCGCGAAGTTCGCCTTCGATCCCGAGGAGGCCGCGCTCGGCGCCGTCGCGAACGCCGAAGCGCCCATCGCTGCGCCCATCGGACAAATCGACGAGACATCCCCCGACGCGCCGGGCAAGCGGCGCATCGTCACGGGCGTGAACGAACTCGACCGCGTCCTCGGCGGCGGGCTCGTTCCCGGTTCCGCAATCCTGGTCGGCGGCGATCCCGGAATCGGCAAATCAACGCTGCTCCTGCAGGCCGCGGCGTCCCTCGCCTCGCGCAATGTCCGCACGCTCTATGTCACCTCCGAAGAATCCGCCGAGCAGGTCAAACTCCGCGCCGAGCGATTGCATGTCGCATCTGGTTCCCCTCCTATCGAGCAACGCGAGATGGGAGGGGCTAGGGGAGGGTCTTCTGCTTCCTCCGACTCCCCCGTCCGCGACGAACTCTGGCTCCTCGCCGACACCAACCTCGCGCGCATCATCGAGCAGGCCCGCCGCGCACGCCCCGCCGCGCTCGTCATCGACTCCGTGCAGATGATCTACAAGGGCGACCTCGACGCCTCCCCCGGCTCGGTCGCGCAACTCCGCCGGTGCTGCACCGAACTCGTGTACCTCGCGAAGATCTCCGGGATGGCCGTCATCCTCGTCGGGCATGTCACCAAAGAAGGCGCGCTCGCCGGCCCGCGACTCCTCGAACACCTCGTCGACGCCGTCCTCTACTTCGAGGGCGACCGTCACCACGCGCACCGCGTCCTCCGCGGCGTGAAGAACCGCTTCGGAACCACGCTCGAAATCGGCCTCTTCGAGATGGGCGATTCCGGCCTGCGCGAAGTCCTCGACGGCTCCGGACTCGCCGCACGCACCGACAAACCCCAGCCCGGCTCGGTCGTCTGTCCCACGATCAGCGGAACGAGGTGTCTCCTCGTCGAGATGCAGGCCCTCACCGCTACCGGGTTTCTCGGCAGCGCGAAGCGCAAGGCGTCCAGCGTCGACGGCAACCGCCTGGCCATGCTCATCGCGGTGCTCGAACAGCACGCGGGGCTCCGCCTCGCCGACCGCGATGTCTTCGCGTCCGCCGTGGGCGGCGTGCGCATCGCCGAGCCCGCCGCCGATCTTGCCCTCGCGCTCGCCATCGCCGGCGCGCACCTCAAACGCGCCGCATCGCCGACCACCGCGGTAGTGGGGGAGGTCGGTCTCGGTGGTGAGATCCGCCCCGTATCGCGGCTCGAACAGCGCGTGCGCGAGGCCGCGCGGCTGGGCTACACCACCGTCGCCGTGCCCCACGGCTCTCCCGTGAAACAACTCAAGCGCGACGGCGTCGAGATCATCACCCTGCGCACGATCGGCGACGCGATCAAGAACCTGCTCTGAT
>CAYGLT010000158.1:0-2338 GCA_964350875.1 uncultured Phycisphaeraceae bacterium
ATCAGATGTCGAGCATCTTGACTTCGAGGGCGTGGTCTTCGATGAACTTGCGGCGGTTCTCGACATTCTCGCCCATGAGGAGCGAGAACATGCGGTCGGCTTCGCCCGCTTCGTCCCAGGTCACGCGGACAAGCGTGCGGCGGTCGAGGCGCATGGTGGTGTCGGCCAACTGATCGGCGTCCATCTCGCCCAGACCCTTGAAGCGCTTCACCTCGATGCCCTTGCGGCCGAGGTCGAGGAGGGCGTCGAGGATCGACGGGACATTGGGCGCCTCGTGGAACTTGAAGCCGGCGGTGGACTCCTGCGCCTCGGGCTGGGCGTCCGGGGTGTCGGTGTCTTCGTCGGTGTCGGGCTCGCCGCTGAGCGCGGCCTTGCGGGCTGCGGCGGAGATGCGCGTGGGGGCGCGCCAGACATACTTGGTGGGGAGGAGTTCGCCCGTGACGGACTCTTCGCGGATGAGGCCGTAGTCCTCGATGTCGATGCCGACAGCGGCGAGGTTCTTGATGAGAACGGCGATTTCGCGGTTCTCGTGGAGTTCGCGGAGCGTGGCGGGCGCGCGGTGGTCGACGGGGGTTTCGCCCTCGGCGCCGGCGGTGGGGGCGACTTCTTCCTCGATGCCCGCGACATCGGCGATGCGGAGGTCGTTCGCTTTGGCGAGTTGGCGTGCGTGGTCTTCGCCCCAGGCGAAGAGTTCGCCGCCGATGGTTTCGGCGACATCGGAGGTTGCGGCGACGCCGCGCCACGAGAGGCGGTGGGAGGGGAGTCGGCGGTCGTTGGTGGGGTCGTTCTCGCGGGCCTCGAGGAGTTCGGTGAACCGGATGCCGCGGCGTTCGACGATGTCGGCGAGTTCTCGGAGACGGCGGAGGTCTTTCACGAGGCGGCGCGCGTCGTCGCCCTCGATGGTGCGCTCGACCTTGGGCGCGCCGGACGCGTCGTTGTTGGCGATGTCGCGCACGAGGAGCGATGCGCCGGTGAGTCCGAGGTCGATGAGCACATCGGCCATCTTGGACTCGTTGAGGACATACTGGACCTGCTTGCCCTTGGCGATCTGGTAGAGCGGGGGCTGGGCGATGAAGATGCGGCCGCGCTTGATGAGTTCGGGCATCTGGCGGAAGAAGAAGGTGAGCAGGAGGGTGCGGATGTGGGAGCCGTCGACATCGGCGTCGGTCATGATGATGACCTTGCCGTAGCGGAGTTTGCTGATGTCGAAGTCTTCGCCGATGCCGCACTTCAACGCCTGGATGAGCGTGCGGATTTCCTCGAATCCGAGGACCTTGTCGAGGCGTGCGCGTTCGACATTGAGGAGTTTGCCGCGCAGGGGGAGGATGGCCTGGGTGACGACATCGCGGCCCTGCTTGGCGGACCCGCCTGCGGAGTCACCTTCGACGATGAACATCTCGGAGAGTTCGACATCCTTGGTCTTGCAATCGGCGAGTTTGGTCGGGAGCGAGCCGGAGTCGAGCCCGCTCTTTCTGCGGGTGAGTTCGCGTGCGCGGCGAGCGGCCTCGCGCGCCTGCGCGGCGAGCATTCCCTTCTGGCAGATGCGCTTCGCGTCGGCGGGGTGCTCTTCGAGCCAGGTCTGGAGTTTCTCGCCCACGATGGAGGAGACGAAGCCCTCGACCTCGGTGTTGCGCAGTTTGCCCTTGGTCTGGCCTTCGAACTGGGGGTCGGGGAGTTTGACGGAGATGACGGCGGTGAGACCTTCGCGCAGGTCGTCGCCGCTGGGCATCGGGTCTTTCTCTTTGATGATCCCGGTGGACTTGGCGTAGTTGTTGAGCACGCGGGTGAGCGCGGTCTTGAAGCCGGAGAGGTGCGTGCCGCCGTCGACGGTCTTGATGTTGTTCGCGAAGGTGAGGAGGAGTTCGTTGTAGCCGTCGTGGTACTGGAGGGCGACTTCGCAGACGAGGTTGGAGGCGTCGTTCTCGCCGCGCAGGAAGATGGCGGGCGTGTAGGTGTTCTTGGCTTCGTTGAGATGCTCGACGAATTCGAGGACGCCCTTCTCGAACTTGAAGGTTTCGTCGCGCGGCTTGCCGTCGGCGCCGACGCGCTCGTCGATGAAGCGGATGACGACGCCCGGGTTGAGGTAGGCGAGTTCGCGCAGGCGCGTGGCGAGGACGGCGGAGTCGAAGGTGGTGTCGGGGAAGATCTGGGTGTCGGGCCTGAAGGTGACGGCGGTGCCGGTCTTGCGTGCGGCGTCGGCGTCGATGTCGGCGACGATGTGGAGGGGCTTGTCGACCTTGCCGCGCTCGAAGGTGATGAGGTGGATCTTGCCGGCGCGGCGGACCTCGACCTCGACCCATTCGGAGAGAGCGTTGACGCAGGAGATGCCGACGCCGTG
>CAYGLT010000159.1:0-2338 GCA_964350875.1 uncultured Phycisphaeraceae bacterium
GCTTGAAGGGCTCGACCAGCCGGTGATCCGGGTCCCACTGGGGGATCTGGCGCCCGAGGTCGTCGTACGCGGGGTGATCGGGCTGGAGGCGCTCCGTGTGGCATCGGATGTGCCACGCGTAGTTCAGTTTCTCCTGGATCAGCCCCATCATGGCCGCGACATGCTCGCCGTCACGGTCGATGTCGAGCAGGTCGGCCTCGACATCGTCGATGAGCATGCCCGCCTGCACGACCATCCAGCCGAGCATGAACAGGAAGTCGTCCTTCTTCTGTTGCTCTGGAGTTTTCACCCGCCGAACGCCTTCTTGTAATCGGAGAGGAACTTCTCGAGCCCGATGTCCGTGAGCGGGTGGTTCATCAACTGCTTGATGACGCTCATGGGCAGCGTGGCGACATCGGCGCCCGCGAGGGCGCAATCGACCATGTGTTTGGGGTGGCGGATCGACGCCGCGAGGATCTTGGTCTCGTACCCGTAGTTGTCGTAGATCGCGCGGATGCGGTGGATCAGGTCGATCCCGTCCTCGCTGATGTCGTCGAGTCGACCGAGGAAGGGCGAGACCAGGAACGCGCCGGCCTTCGCGACGAGCATCGCCTGCATCGGCTGGAAGCACAGGGTCATGTTGGTCATGATCCCGTCGTCCGTCAGCGCCTTGCACGCCTTGAGCCCGTCCACGGTGCTCGGGAGTTTCACGACGATGTTCTCGGCGATCTTGGAGCGCTCCAGGCCCTCCTTGACCATCGCCTTGTATTCGGTCGCGATCACCTCGGCGGAGACCGGGCCGTCCACGACCTCGCAGATCTCCGCGAGGCGCTTGCCGTAGTCCACCTTCTCCTTCGCGATGAGCGAGGGGTTGGTGGTCACGCCGTCGAGCACGCCGAGATCGTTGGCTTCCTTGATCTCGTCGAGATTGGCGGTGTCGATGTAGATCTCCACGGCGGCGCGCTCCGATGATGCGTCGAAAGAACCCGCGCGACAGTCGCGGCGGTGCGGATCCTATGCGCTGTGGGGATGGGAGGCGCCACCCCTCGGGTGAGGGGTTCGCCAAACCGGGCGCCTAGCGGAGCAGGAGCACGATGTTGAGCGCGACGCTGAGGATCGCCGCCACCAGGATCACCTGAACGATCGGGTGGCTGAAAGGCGAGGGGGCGCGCGTCTTGTCCTGCTGGATCTCCGCCTCGGCCTGCTGGACCTGCTGGAGGACATCCGTCAGGGACGCGGTCTTCGACCCGGCGAAGGACTTCTGCGCGTGCACGGGCTTCTCGCCCTTGCGCACTGCCTGCAGGTCCTCGAGCAGGTCGCTCGCGTTCTGGTGACGCTCCTCGGGACGCTTGGCCATCATCATCTCGATGACCTCGCTCACCCCGGCGCTCAGTTTGGGGTTCACATGGTCGGGCGAGACGACGGCGTTCTTCAGGTGGGCGCGCATCACATCGTTCGGGTCCTTGCCCTCGAACGGGACGCGACCCGTCAGCATGTGGTAGAGCGTTGCGCCCAGCGAGTAGATATCCGCGCGCTGATCGACATTCACCTCGCCGCGCACCTGCTCGGGCGAGATGTAGTACGGCGTGCCGAACGCCTTGCCCGCTTCCGCTTCCGCGGCCTCGCGGTCGGAGATCGCTCGGGCGAGGCCCATGTCCGCGAGTTTCACGACCCCCGACTTGGAGATCATGATGTTCTTGGGCTTCACATCGCGGTGGATCAGGCCCTTCGCGTGCGCGTGCTCGAGCGCCTCGCACACCTGGATGATGATGTCGAGCGCTTCCTGCTCGGTGAAACGCTTCTTCTGCACGATCTGGTCGTAGACCGTCGCGCCCTCCACATACTCCATCACGAAGTAGTGGAATTCGCCCGCCTTGCCGACGTCGTACGCCTGCACGATGTTCGGATGGTTGAGTTGCGCGGCGGCGCGGCCCTCGGCGTAGAAGCGGTCGATGAAGTCGGGGTTGTTCGAGAACTTGCGGGGCAGCACCTTGATCGCGACCAGGCGGTCGAGCGAGAGTTGGCGCGCCTTGAAGACCGTCGCCATCGCGCCCGCGCCGAGTTTCCCGAGGACGGTGAAGCCGGGGATCGTCTGGCCCTTGCGCTCCGCGTCGGCCTGCGCGCGGAGCCGCTCGAGTTGGCGCGCGGTGATGATCTGCTTGCTGACGAGGAACTCGCCGAGCGGCGTGCGCGCGGGCTCGGGCTCGCCGGCCGCGGCGCGCTGCTGCGCGAGGGCTTTGACTTCCTTCTGCGCGAGGATGACCTCGTCGCTGGTCGCGAAGTTCTGCTCGACGACGAGCCGCGCGAGGATGCTGTCGGAGCCGCCCGCCACGCTGGAGCCCGAACCGGCCTTGCTCGA
>CAYGLT010000160.1:0-2336 GCA_964350875.1 uncultured Phycisphaeraceae bacterium
ACACTGGCCCGGTCCGCGACATCGCACTCGACCGCGAGCGCACGCCCCCCTCCCCCGTTGCCCGTGATGTCCCGCTCGATGTACCGGAGTTTGTCGGCACGACGCGCGGCGAGGACAACCTTCGCGCCCTTCTCGCCAAGCAATCTGGCCGTCGCCTCCCCGATGCCGCTCGAGGCCCCGGTGACGATGACGACCTTGTTCGCGAGCACGCTCATGGCTGATCCTCTCCAGTGATCGACCCCGGCGGCCCCTCTCCCGGGGGTCCGCCGCACGCCGAAGGGGCGGGGGAAGAACCCTATACTCACGGCCACGCCGCCAGATCCGCCGAGAAGGACCCAGACCCGTGCCCTACACCCTGAAGCCCGCCAAGCAGTTCGGCCTCGATGTCGAGAACACCGACTACCTCGACCAGCACATCGACACGGGCGATCGCTGGGTCCTCAACTTCGGCCCTCAGCACCCCGCGACCCACACGACCCTGCGACTGGTCCTCGAACTCGACGGCGAGCGCGTCGCCCGGTGTACGCCCCACATCGGCTACCTGCACTCGGGCTTCGAGAAACTCGGCGAGCACCTCGACTACAACCAGTATGTCACCATCGTCAGCCGCATGAACTACCTCTCGCCCGTCGCCAACGACATCTGCTGGCACGGCGCGGTCGAGAAACTCTTCGGCATCGACCTGACCCCCAGGTGCAAGGCCCTGCGCACGATCCTCGCGGAACTGGCGCGCATCCAGGACCACCTGCTGTGCGTCGGCGCCGCCGCGCTGGACCTCGGCGCGCTCACGGGCTTCCTCTACGCGTTCAACCCGCGCGAGAAGATCTACGACATCATGGACTATGTCGCGGGTCAGCGGTACCACCCCGACTACACCCGCGTGGGCGGGCTGATGCAGGACCTCGCCGACGAGGAGGTCTTCAAGCGCATGGTGAAGGCGTTCATCCGCGATGATCTCCCGGGCGCGATCGCCGACCTCGAGAAACTCGTCGTGCGCAACCGCATCTTCATCGACCGCACGCAGGGCATCGGGCACATCAGCCGCGAGGACGCGATCGCCTGGTCGCTGGCCGGGCCGATCGCCCGCGCGTCGGGCGTCCGCCGCGATCTGCGCAAGGACGAGCCGTACCTCTGCTTCGCCGACAACTGGGACAACGACGGCGGCGAGGCCGTGAAGTTCAGCGTGCCCCTCTCCGACGAGGGCGATGTCTACGCGCGGTTCATGGTCCGGCTCGAAGAGATCAAGCAGTCGGTGCGCATCATCGAGCAACTCATCGACAACATCCCGGGCGGGCCGATCGATGTCTTCGCCGACGGGAAGGTCACCAAGCCGCGCAAGAACGAGGTCTACGGCAGCATCGAGGGGCTCATCCAGCACTTCGAACTGATCATGACCAACCGAGGGTGGCAGGCCCCGATCGCCGAGGCTTACGGCGCCCACGAGACGGCCAACGGCGAACTGGGGTACTTCGTGGTCGCCGACGGCGGCCCGCGCGCCTGGCGCGTCAAGACCCGCCCGCCGTCGTTCATCAACTTCGCGCTGGTGAGCAAGATGCTCGAGGGCCACATGCTCGCCGACACGGTGGCGGTCATCGGCTCGCTGAACATCGTCGCGGCGGAGTTGGATCGGTAAGCACACAACCGCACTCACGGGGGTGAACGATGCGAACCAAACCGCTGCTGGCAACACTCGCGGCTGCCGGGCTGCTCTGCGCGTGCGAGCGCGAACCCGCGCCGCCCCCGGTCGCCGCTGCTGATCCCAACGCCATGTACGCCGTGACGCTGCCCGCGGGGTTCACGCAATCCTTCGACGGCGACGCACCGACGGACTACGGCGAACTGCGCCTCGGTGAACTGTTGATCGTCGAGAACCGCACGGGCGATCGAGTGACGGCGAGTTTTCGCCGCCATATGCCGCGATCGGCGGTTGATGGCAATCTTGATCCACTCCGATCGATCCCGATCGCGAGCAAAGGACGCATCACCGGCCCCGAACTGGATCTCGCCGGAGTGTCCACCGTGACCGCCTCGTTCACCTCCGTGACGCAAAGCCATCGGAGCGTCTTCACGGTGTGGCAACCAGACCCGTGGGGACGGCGCATCGTTGTGCAGCCCAACGAATCGGGTGAACCCGAGATGACGACATCACTGTTCATCCCGCCGGAAGAGCACCAGATGCCCTTCTCCGCACCTTCCGACTGGGACTACGACGCCGACGCTGGCAGCCCGGACACATTCCGGCTCATCATCAATGAACGCGCCGTCATCGAGAACGCGCTCGGGCACCGCATCAAGGCGGTGATCGAACTCGAATACGGGGTCGAAGAGAGCACGAC
>CAYGLT010000161.1:0-2319 GCA_964350875.1 uncultured Phycisphaeraceae bacterium
TCCCCCGGGGAGAGGGTGGCCGCGCAGCGGCCGGGTGAGGGCTTCTTCTTCTTCTCTCCGCGCCCTCCGCGTTCTCAGCGGCAAAAAATCACCCCCCTGCGCCACACACCCTTCCCTCCGCAGCGACCTCTCCCCAGAAACCACGCCCGACCCCTTGCCGGGGCACAATGCACGAAGAGGAACAGCCATGACCACCCGACGAATCGCCCGCCCGCTCCTGGCCGCCGCGCTCCTCGCCCTCACCGGCGTGAGCCACGCCAACGCCGTGGATTCGAAGGACAACGCCGCCCTCGGCTACTGGCGCGCGTTCTCACTCGTCACCCCCGACAACGCGAAGGCGATCTCCGCGTTCAACCGCGACGCGATCGGCGCCGCGGACTTCACGATCGAGGACGAATCCGTTCGTGCCATCGTGCGCAACGACGACATCGTCACCCGCCTCATCGAGGCCGCCGGCAAACCCGATTGCGATTTCGCCATCGACTACGAGCGAGGCATCTACGCGCTGCTCCCTCACCTCGGTCCGATGCGCACGAGCGCACTCATCCTCATCCTCCGCGCCCGTCTCGACCTCGCCGAAGGCGACGCCGCGCACGCGACCGAATCGCTCGAAGCCGTGCTCCGCTCCTCCGAGCACCTCGTCGACGAAGACACGCTGATCAGTTCGCTCGTGAGCATGGCCATCTTCGCCTCCGCCCAGCCCGTGATCGAGTACGGCGTCGCGCAGGGCGCCTTCGACGCCGCACAGCGCGCCACGCTCCGCGCCGCGTTTGACCGCTTCGCGAAAGACGATCCTTTCCGCGTCCTCGCGAGCATCCGTCGCGAGAAGTCCGTCATCACCGACTTCGTCCGAACCTCTCTGCAAGGCGAGGCGGGGCTCGAAGCGGTGCGCGTCGCGGGTGACTCGCCCGCCGCGCGTCGACTCGCCGAGCAGATCGCCAACAACGAAGACCTCGCGCCGCAGATCGCGCTCTACCAACTCTTCATGGATCAGGCGACCGCCGCGCTCGAATCGCGCGACCTCGCCGCGATCCAGGAACTCGAGAAGGGTATCGACGCAGGCGTGTTCGGCGATGTCGCCGCCACCTTCGCGCCGGGTTTCTCCGCCGTGCACCGCAACCTGCTTCGCAGCGATGAACTCATCGTCTCCCTCCGTGAGACGCTCGCGCATTGACCGGCGCGGGACGCCATCCCGACCTGAGCGCCCTGCTTCGCCGCTCCCGCCGGGGCGACGAAGCGGCGGCGCGCGCGTTGCTCGCCGATGTCAGCCCCGCCATGCGCCTCTACGCCCGTTCCATTCTCCGCGACGCCGACCTCGCCGAAGACGCCGTGCAGGCCGCGCTCCTCGCCGTGTTCGACGCTCCAACCGTCGACATCGACGCAGTCCGCGACGCCAGGGGATGGCTCCTCGCGATCACACGCCGCAAGGCCATCTCGATCGCACGAACAAACGCCCGGCGCCGCTCGCGCGAACAGCGCGCAGCGCATCCTCATGCCGCACACGCCCCGCACGACGAGTTTCAACAAGTGCGCGACGCCGTGTCGCATCTCCCGCGCCGCCTGCGCGAGGTCATCGTCCTCACAAACGCCTGCGGCCTCACCCTCGACCAAACCGCCCACGCCATGAACGCCAACCGCAACACCGTCGCGTGGTGGAAACGACAGGCCCTCGACAAACTCCGCGAAACCCTCTCGCCCGCACCAGCCCGCCGCGCACCGACACCCAAGGCGACCCATCATGGATAACCGCGATCACGACACGCTCACCAACTGGGCCGACGCCGAACTCGCCGAACTCGCACGCGGCCGCGCCAACGACGCCTTCCTTGCACGCGTGCGCGTCGAGCAAACCCGTCGCAAACGCCCTGTGATCGCCATGATCGGTGCGGTTTCCGCGCTCGCCGCCTGCGCGATCCTCGCGTTCGTGCTTTACCCCAGCACGCCCGTCGCGCCGCCGCCGCAGACCGTCATCGTCGATGTCGCGCCTAACCCGACCGCGCAGGAATGGATCGAACCCTCCGCCGCCACGCTCGCCACGCTCACGCGACTCAACGCGTCAGGCGACCTCGATTCGCTCGTCCTCTCGCGCGCCGATTGCGTCGCTTGGACACGTACGGTCAACCCGCTCGGGCGCTGATCACATTCGCACGGTGGCTTCTGCTCCCTCCCTTATCGAGCGAAGCGAGATGGGGGAGGGCTGGGGAGGGGGTCTGGACACAATCTCTTCTCTGCGCCCTCAGCGTCCTCTGCGGTGAACTTCTTATCTCGCGTACGCCCCGCCGCCGCCCGTCGAACTCCCGAACTTGCTCAGCCGGTTGT
>CAYGLT010000162.1:0-2310 GCA_964350875.1 uncultured Phycisphaeraceae bacterium
TGCGCCTACCCTTGAACACGACGCCCGGCGTTGCGTCGTTCGACCGATATCACCTCGCGCGCACCGGAGCCACCGATGCCGATCACGACCGCATTCGAAGGCAAAATCGAGTTCGTCCAGATCCTCGACGAGCACGGCAATTTCGACGAGAAACTGGGCAAGGACCTGCTCTCCGACGAGCAGGTCATCGAGGCCTACCGGCACATGAGCGTGTGCCGCCATCTCGACGAGATCGCGTTCAAACTCCAGCGCTCGGGACGCATGGGCACGTACCCGCAGAACAAGGGTCAGGAGGCCGCGGCCGTCGGCGCCGGGCTCGCCCTCACCAAGGGCAAGGACTGGCTCGTCCCCTGCTACCGCGAGAACGCGGCGCTGTTCATGCACGGCCTGCCCATGGAGAAGATCCTCCTCCACTGGATGGGCGACGAGCGGGGCAACCAGATCCCCGAGGGTGTGAACATCACCCCGATCTCGATCCCCATCGGCACACACATGCTCCACGCCGCCGGCATCGGCTGGGCCGCCAAACTCCGCAAGGAAGACACCGTCGTCGCGACCTTCTTCGGCGACGGCGCGACCTCCGAGGGCGACTTCCACGAGGCGATGAACTTCGCCAGCGTGCTCAAGGCCCCCGTCGTCTTCGTGTGCCAGAACAACTCGTGGGCCATCAGCGTCCCGAGCAGCAAGCAGTTCAAGTGCGAGACCCTCGCCCAGCGCTCGTTCGCCTACGGCATGCCGGGAATCCGGTGCGACGGCAACGACATCTTCGCGATGTACAAGGTCATGAAGGACGCCGTCGATCGCGCCCGCAAGGGCGACGGCCCGTCCATGGTCGAGGCGGTCACCTACCGCCTGGGCGACCACACCACCGCCGACGACGCGCGGCGCTACCGCCCTCAGGAAGAGGTCGACAAGTGGATCGGCCGCGACCCGCTCATCCGCACGCGCAAGTACCTCGAGAAGCGCGGCGCTTGGAACGATCAGAAGCAGGCCGACCTCGAGGACTTCGCCAAGCAGTTGGTCTCCGAAGTCGTCAAGAACTCCGAGGGCATCGAGAAGCCCGCGATCGACGACATCTTCGACTACACCTACGCCGAACTCCCCGCCGAGATGATCCGCCAGCGCGAGACCATGAAGACCCACGGCCTCGGGCAGTTCCCCGAGCAGGAAACGCTCTCCCGCGCGAAGCAGTATTCCTGAAGCAGGCAATGGGGAATGGGCAATAGGCAATGGGATTGCCCTCCCCCGCTTCTGACCGATTGCCCATTGCCGATTCCCGATTGCCCCGATGATCACACGCGTGCGTCCCCTCGGACCGCGCACGACGACTGAGACTCACATGGCCAACCTCACCCTCGTGCAAGCCATCACCCTCGCCCTCTCTCAGGAGATGGAGAAGGACAGCCGCGTCGTCATCCTCGGCGAGGATGTCGGCAAGAACGGCGGCGTCTTCCGCGTCACCGAAGGACTGCAGGCCCGCTTCGGCGAGGACCGCGTCGTCGACAGCCCGCTCGCCGAGTCGGGCATCATCGGCACCGCCATCGGCCTCGCGATCAACGGCATGCGCCCCATCCCCGAGATCCAGTTCGATGGCTTCCTCGGGCCGGCCTATGACCAGATCGTCAACCACGCCGCCCGGTATCGCACGCGTTCGCGCGGCGCCGTCACCGTGCCGATGACCGTCCGCGTCCCCGTGCAGGGCGGCATCCACGCGCCGGAACTCCACAGCGATTCGCCCGAAGCCATCTACGCCCACCACCCGGGCGTGAAGGTCGTCATGCCCTCGTCGCCCTACGACGCCAAGGGCCTGCTCATCAGCGCGATCCGCGACCCCGACCCGGTGATGTTCTTCGAGCCCAAGCGCATCTACCGCTCGTTCCGCGAGGAAGTCCCCGAGGACGAGTACACCATCCCGATCGGCAAGGGCAAGATCGTCAGCGAGGGCGCCGACCTGACCGTCGTCACTTGGGGCGCGCCGGTCTACCAGTGCCTCGCCGCGATGGACAACCTGCCCGAGGACCTCTCCGTCGAACTCATCGACCTGCGCACGATCTACCCGTACGACGAGGACATCATCCTCGAGTCGGTCGAGAAGACCGGTCGATGCGTCATCGTGCACGAGGCGCCCAAGACCTGCGGCTTCGGCGCCGAACTCGCCACGATGATCCAGGAGCGCGCGTTCCTGCACCTCAAGGCGCCGATCCAGCGCGTCACCGGCTTCGACACGATCATGCCGTACTACAAGTTGGAACTGGACTACCTGCCCGAGGCGCCGCGCATCGTCGACGGCATCCTCGCCTGCGCGCAGTA
>CAYGLT010000163.1:0-2280 GCA_964350875.1 uncultured Phycisphaeraceae bacterium
TCGGCGCCGATCTGGGCGACGCGCTGTCGCGCCGTATCACCGACAACGACAGCGTGATCTTCGTGAACTATCGGGGCGACCGCCCTCGCGAACTCTGCCGCGCGTTCGTGCTCCCCGAGTTCCACGGCGCGGTAAAACCCTCTCCCGAAACGGGCGAGCGCGGGTTCGATCGCGGGCCGCGCATGGCGCTGGAGTTCGCGACGATGACCGGGTACGCCGAGGATCTGCGGCCGTATGTCAAGGTCGCGTTCCCCAAGCAGCCCAAGATGGCGAACATCCTTGGCGACTGGCTCAGCGCGCACGGCGTCGCGCAGTTCCGCTGCGCCGAGACCGAGAAATTCCCGCATGTGACCTTCTTCTTCAACGACTACCGCGACGAACCCTTCGAGGGCGAGCGGCGCAACATCGTGCAATCGCCGCGTGTGGCCACCTACGACCTCAAGCCAGAGATGAGCGCCCTTGAGGTGCGCGATCAGGTGCTCGGCCGCCTGCATGCGTGGAAGAACCGCGAGGATGTGTCAGGCCCTCCGGGCGAGCCGGTGATCGTCGTGAACTTCGCCAACGGCGACATGGTCGGACACACGGGGAAACTCGACGCGGCGATCAAGGCGTGCGAGGTCGTCGATCAGTGTGTGGGCGCGATCCTCGCCGAGGTCCTCGCGCTGGGCGGGAGCGCGATCGTGACGGCCGACCACGGGAACGCCGAGCAGATGTGGGACCCCGAGACCAACGCGCCGCACACGGCGCACACGACCTACACCGTGCCGCTTGTGGTGGTGGGCGAAGCGTTCAGGGGGCGGACGCTGCGATCCGGGGGTCGGCTGTCGGACATCGCGCCGACCATGCTCGACATGATCGGGATGGCGAAGCCCCCCGAGATGACGGGCGAGAGTCTTCTGGGCAAGGAGTGAGACGGTGGCGATCGACCTGACGGGCAAACCGATCGTCATCGCCGGCGCGAGCAGCGGGATCGGCCGCGCGACGGCGCTCGCGTGCGCCCGCGCGGGGATGCCGATCGTGCTCGGCGCGCGGCGGATCGACAAACTGAACGAGGTCGCGCGCGAGATCGAATCGCTCGGCGGCCGCGCCGCGGCCATCGAGTGCGATGTCTCGCGGGACGGTGAGTGCGACAAGTTGATCGAGTTGTGTGGGGAACGGTTCGGCCCGCTCTACGCCGCGTACGCGAACGCGGGGTACGGCATCGAGGCGTCGGCGCTGAACACGGGAATGAAGCGCTGGCGCGAGATCTTCGAGACGAACTTCTTCGGGACGATCCGCCTGCTCGACGCTGCGGCGCCGGTGATGCTCCGCGAGGGTCGAGGGCATCTGGTGATCTGCTCGTCGTGCCTGGGTCGGTTCCCGATGCCGCTTCACGCGGCGTACACCGCGACGAAGGCGGCGCAGCACCACCTCGGCCGCGCGATGGACATCGAGTTGCGCGGGCGCGGCGTGCGAGTTTCGACGGTTCATCCGGTCGGCACGAAGACGGAGTTCTTCGAGACGGCGAAGGAGCGCAGCGAGGCGGACACGCTCCGGAAGAACACGCCGAGTTTCGCGATGCAGCGCCCCGAGCGCGTCGCGGACGCGATCGTCAAGTGTTTGAGGAAGCCGAAGCCCGAGGTGTGGACGAGTTTCCCGACGCGCGTGGCGTTCGGTTTCGCGGCGATGTTCCCGAGAACAACGAACGCGGCGCTGAGAAGGATGATGAAAGACGGGCTGGCGAAATGAGTGACGCGATTGAAATCCGTGGGGAGATGGGATGCGTGCTCAAGATCGATTCACTTCCGAATCGCTATAACGACGAGGGATGGATCACCGCTCGTGCATCGTTGAAGAAGCCGAACCTCAACTACTTGGTCTCACTCTTTTTCCATTCCGGTGAACTGGAGGCGTTCGCCGCGGAACTGCAAGGGCTGCTGGAAGGATCGCGGGTGGACGCGAGACTGACGACTCTTGAGGAACAAGTTCAGTGCACGGTTACGCGCAACTCTTGCCGCGGGGAACTGAAGGATCAGTCGCCCTTTCGAGCCACGGTGACCTTCGAATTCGACACCGATCAGACCTTTCTGCGGTCCGCGCTGTCGGAGTTGCAAAAAGTCTGTGCCGCGATCAACGCTGACGACTGAATCTACCCACGAGCGATCGGAGGCGTGGATCTGTAGAGGTATAGCCCTCACCCGGTCGTCTGCGCCGACCACCCTCTCCCAACGGGAGAGGGTGCGGACATCACACCACCACGCCTGCGCTGACGTCGTAGACGAGTTTGCACTTGCCGGGCGC
>CAYGLT010000164.1:0-2231 GCA_964350875.1 uncultured Phycisphaeraceae bacterium
GGGGGAGGGTCTTCTCTTTCTTCTCCGCGTGCCACTGGCGGCTCGCCCGCCAGTGTTCTTGCTTCAACCTCTTTCACTCCGATCCGAGCCCGAGGCGCAAGCCGAGGGGACCTCGGCGTGTTCGCGCATAGGTACCCCGGTCTTGCGACCGGGGCTCAGATCAGACTCTGTCCAACATTCCAATTCTCGCATCTTGGAGATCACGCCGCCTTCCACTACCCTGCACCCGCACAGGCCACCACGCAGGAGTCACCCATGCGCGCCATCGCCGCCATCGCATCCCTCGCGCTCGCATCGTGCGCATTCGCCACCCCCCGCCTCACCACCGTCTACGGCCAGACCTACGCCGAGGTCGGCAACCCCGGCAACGCCGACTACACCTACGAACTCTTTCCCGGAGGCCCGACACGCTCCGTCGGGGGCGTCAACAACCGCTACCGCATCGCGGTCACCGAGATTACCAACACGCAATGGGCCGAGTTCACCAACGCCATCACACCTCACCTAGACTCGATCGGTGGATGGGGGTCGGACTTTGCCCCCTCGCTCACTTTCAACTTTGTCGGTGGCCTGCCCGTGTTCGCCGCGAGGTCTGGCGAAGAGAACTACCCCGCGCGCATGGGCTGGCGCTGGGCGGCCCGGTACTGCAACTGGCTCCACAACGGCAAGGCGCTGACCGCCGACGCGTTCGAGTCCGGCGCCTACGACGCTTCCACCTTCGGGATAGAGGTCGGCGAGTTCGGCTTTCAGGAGTACACCGACCAGTCGTCACGCTCTGACGGCGCGAGGTTCTGGATCCCTTCCGAGGACGAGTGGGTGAAGGCCGCGTACTACGACCCGAACCGCTTCGGCGAAGGGCAGGGCGGCTACTGGCAATTCCCGGGGATGAACGAGGACCCGCTCGTCGTCGCGCCGCCCGATCAGGGCGGGGAAACCAACGCGGGCGGACAGGACTACGAGGGCCCAGGCGAGATCCCCTTCGATGTGGGCTCGTACCAGAACGCAGCATCCTACTACGGCGTGCTCGATTCGTCGGGGGGCCACCAGGAATGGTCTGAGACATGGACGAGCGATCTCTTCGAGATCGCCCGCTTCACGCTGGGCTCGTCGTACTTCGAGGATCCGAAGCTCGTCGAGTACAGGGATCTGCTCGGATTCGGCCTGCAGGGCAATGGGGCGCCCGACGGTTCGACCGCCGGCCTGCGACTCGCGATGATCGTCCCCACGCCGGGCGTCGGTATGCCCGCTCTCGTTGGATGGTTCGCGATCGCGCCACGGCGGAGATAACGCGCACCAGCGCAGTTCGCCTGCCGCTCTGGCAGCGATTCGCGTCGATCTGGGCTCCCGATCGCCCCTCGCGGCCCGTGGGCGGCGTCTGAACCTCTCCCGGCTGGCCATCGCTGGCGCCGCGCTTGTACCGTTCCTCGGGACACCACCGAGGAGACGCCGCATGCGCATGGACCGATTCACAACCCTCGCCCAGCAGGCCCTGGCCGACGCCCAATCGCTCGCGATGCAGGGCAACGCCGCCGAGGTCTCGCCGCTCCACCTGCTCAGCGCCCTGCTCGCCGAGAAGGGCGGGACGGCGTCGTCGATCATCTCCAAGACGGGCGTGCAGGCCGATCGGCTCGCGCAGATCGTGCAGGCGGAGATCAAGCGTCTCCCGACGGTGAGCGGCGCGCCCCCCCAGCCCGGCCGCGCGATGCTCAGCGTGCTCCAGAAGGCCGACGCCGACGCCCGCGAGATGGGCGACGCGTATGTCTCGACCGAGCACCTGCTCCTCGCGCTCAGCGATGTGAACAGCGAAGCGAAAGAGGCGATCACCGTCGTCGGGCTCTCGCGCAAGAAACTCATGGACTCGATCAAGGCCCTGCGCGCGGCGAGCGGCGTCTCCAGCGTGCAGGACCCCGGCGCCGAATCCAACTACGAATCGCTCAAGAAGTACGGCATCGACCTCACCGAGAAGGCCAGCGAGGGCAAACTCGATCCCGTCATCGGCCGCGACGAAGAGATCCGGCGCTGCATGCAGGTGCTGAGCCGGCGCACGAAGAACAACCCCGTGCTCATCGGCGAGCCGGGCGTGGGCAAGACCGCCATCGCCGAGGGGCTCGCGCTGCGCATCGTGGACGGCGATTGCCCCGAGGGCATGCGCGACTCGCGCATCGTCGCGCTCGATGTCGGCCAGTTGCTCGCGGGCGCCAAGTTCCGCGGCGAGTTCGAGGAGCGCCTGA
>CAYGLT010000165.1:0-2211 GCA_964350875.1 uncultured Phycisphaeraceae bacterium
TCTCCGACCTCAATGTCGTCCTGGCGTCCTTCGGCGAGCAGTGCGACTGAGCGACGAAACCGGGGCGATCCGTCAGAAATTCCTTGCGTCAGGCCCGGCTCTGCGCGACAATTCAGCGGTGTCATTCTCATTCTCCGGAAGGGGTCGCATGCACACCCGGATTCTCGCAACGCTGATCGTCTCGTTCACGAGTCTCTGCGCAGCCGCGCGCCCTGACGACACACAACGCGATTACACAATCGTCTCGATGGGCGAGACACGCGCGCTCACGCTCGACGGCAATCGCGTCGCGATCCTCCCACGCCAGGCCGCGAGCATCGACAGCCTCACGATCCGCGCGGCGCTCGGTCTCTCCGGCGTCGACGCGCTCGAAGTCCACGACCTGCCCGGCAGCCGGTGGACCATCGCGCGGCTCCCGGCCACGCTCTCGCGTGACAACATGCGCCAACTGGTCGCCTCGGCGTCACGCGCCATCGGCGACGACGGCTTTGTCGCGCCCGTCTTCGTCGATGAACGCGGCGGACCCGTGATCCCCACACGCGATGTGCTCGTGCGCTTCGCCCCGAGCGTTGCGCTCGCCGCGCAGCGCGCCACCATCGAAGCCGACGGCCTGCGCGTCGTGCGCGAGAACTGGGCCGGCATGCCCGCCGCCTACAAACTCCGGAGCGATGCGCGCGACGGCTTCGAGGTCTTCGAGCAGACCATGGCGCTCGCGGCGCGCGCGCCCGTCGAATTCGCCGAACCCGACATGGTGTTCACCGGCTCGGCCGGGCTCATCCCCACCGACTTCTACTTCGTCGACCAGTGGGGCCTGCGCAATGTCGGCCAGGAAGGCGGCGCGATCGGCATCGACATCAACGCCGCGCCCGCTTGGGACATCACCCTCGGCTCGCCCGATGTCCGCGTGCTCGTGATCGACACCGGCGTCGATTTCTCGCACGGCGACCTCTCCATCGCGGGCGGGCAGGACTTCACCAACGATCCCGGCGCCAGCGGCGGCCAGCCCGTCAACTCCTTCGACAACCACGGCACGCCCGTTGCCGGCTGCATCGCCGCGCTGCTCAACGACGAGGGCGTCGTCGGCGTCGCCCCGGAGGTCTCGTTGTACTCCGCGCGTCCGTTCATCGGCACAAACGCCAGCGGCAACTGGACCGGTCAGGCGTCGTGGACCGTCGAAGCGCTCGCGTGGGCTGAGTCGCTCGGCGTCCGCGTGACCAACAACAGCAATAGGTACGGGTTCACAGCATCGGGCGCCATCTCGAGCATGTACCAGCACACCCGCGACAACGGGATGGTCCACTTCGCCAGCGGCGGCAACGAGTCCGCCACCCAACTCACCTACCCCGCGAGCCTCAGCACCGTCAACGGGATCGCCGCCGTCGAGCACGACGGCGGCCGCGCCGTCTTCAGCAACCGGAGCAACCAACTCGCGTTCAGCGGGCCGGGCGTCAATGTCATCTCCACCGACCGCAGCGGTCCCGTCGGCTACCTCCCCGGCGACTGGGTCTACACCAACGGCACCTCGTTCGCATCGCCCCACGCGGCGGGCGTCGCCGCGCTGATGCTCTCGGCCCGACCGGGCCTCTCCGTCGACGAGATCGAATGGATTATGCAGTCCACCGCGCTGGACCTCGCCGCGCCCGGCTTCGACGATGAAACCGGATGGGGCATGGTCCGCGCCTACCCCGCCGTCGTCGCGAATGTGCCGCGCCCCGGCCACTTCGCGACGCTCATCCCCGAACAGGACGCCTCCGGCCGCCCGCGAGACACGGTCACCTTCGGCTGGCAGCGCCCGCCCTTCACCGCCGAGTACGACCTGCGCGTCCGGATCGACGCCACCGATCAGGTCGTCTTCGAGTCACTCGGACTCACCGCCCTCGCCGCGATCGTTTCGCTCGACACCTTCGAGCCCGGCCGACGCTATCGCTGGGAGGTCGTCGCGCGAAACAGCGGCGGATCAACCGCCCCTTCCTCCGGGCCGACCCACTTCTTCGTCCGTCCGCTGGGCGATGTCTCGGGCGATTGCGTCGTCAACTTCACCGATCTCAATCAGGTCCTCGCCGTGTACGGGCAGGGCGGCGCGTTCGCCGACTTCGCGGACATCAACGGCGACGGCGTGGTGAACTTCACCGAACTCAACACCGTCCTCGCCGAATTCGGCCGATCCTGCGAGTAAACGCCCAGGACGGCATATCCTCGCGGATGCCCCGC
>CAYGLT010000166.1:0-2192 GCA_964350875.1 uncultured Phycisphaeraceae bacterium
TCCAGCGGGCCAACGCGTCGGGGTCGAGGAACGCGCGGTAGACCCGCTCGGGCGGGGCCTTGAAGACACGATGGATGGTGATGGTGTGGGGCATGGGTGACACTCCAGATGACGCATGTGGTCCGTGCGCGATCACGCGAGCGAATCGTATCGTGGTTCAATCAGATAGCGGTCGCCGTCGCCCGTCCAGGTGTAGATGATCGCTTCGAGCGCGTCGTCGATGGTCGGAGTTCCCGGAGGGAATTGAATGGGATCTGTCGGTTTGACGATCACATCTCGCGTAATGGCGCGCAAATCACCTGCATAGCCGTAGTGCTCTCTTCGGACGAATCGCATGAGTGCAAGTCGATCTGTGACAATCGCCTCGGCGATGCTGAGAACATACTCAATATCAATATCTGACTCCGCGAGCAGGGCGCCCCTTCGCAGAAACTCGGTCACTGCGGGGAGTGTCGTTCGAAGCCCGGATGACCAACTCCAATTTGCGTACCTCACCGTGCATTGTTGCGCACTTCCGTTGATCTGCACCACCAAGCGTAGGGGTTTGATGGAGTCGCTCCGAAAGGAGTTCTTCACTGTCAGGGTGCGTGGTTGGACCGGAGCGTCGAGAACATACTCGGCGAATGTGGGAATCTTGAGCATGCGCTGGGGAGGCGGGGTTCGTCCCCACTTTCTGACTAGTGCTGCCGCCTTTTCGATGTCGGAAATGTCGATCATGCCGTCAAGCAATGCGGACCCCGTCCGCGGAGTCTTGTGTTGCTTGATCCACGGGGCGCGGCGATGCAGATAATGCTGCGCACCGGTCAGATACTGGACTTTCTCTTCGTGCTTCTCTTCGGCGTCCACGGAATTGCCCCTGCCGCGAGGCCCGATGAGCGTTGCTCACCGTCAAACCTGGGGTGATTGGATCTGACCACCGCCCTGCTCCTCCCGACCGGGACGCGCCACAAGCCGTGCTTCATGCCGCGCATGGTATCGGATGTCGGCCGGAACGGCGAACAGGGCGCAGTCATCCGCGATCGGGTCTGCATCTCACGCCCGGTCCGTAATTTCGGTGGCGCGGCGCAGTGTCGTCATTGCCCAGAGTTTCTGCGGGGGGCGCAACGAGCAGCGTGACGGCAACATACCCCATGGTCGGGGCGTGGGGAGATAGGGAGAGTGCGATAGCAGAAAATGAGGGTCAGAAAGCGAAAGTTTGACTTTTGGATTCGCCGAGGCGCCGGTAGGGTACGAGGGTGCACTTGGGAGAGTTTCTCGCGGTCGCCCGCACAGCCGATCGCGAAATTTGAGAATCAGGAGTCTGCAATGACACACTCGAATGCGCGATTCGCGCTGCTTGGTCTGCTCGCGTCGGCGCCGGCGCTCGCGGGCCCGGGAAACCTTCTCGACGACGGCAACTTCTCGATGGCCACATCGGGCGGCCTCATCAGCAACTCCGCGTGGACTCTGACCGCGAACACGCCGGACGGCAACAATCTGGGCGCTCAGTTCCAGAGCGGGTTCGCGAACGCGCAGAACACCTCGGTCGGCGGCACCGAGCCAGCCGGAACCGGCGCCGGGATCTGGTTCCGTTCATTCGAGGGTGATCAGGGAGGCTCGGGTGAGCCGCTGGCGCAGGCGATGCTCACGCAGTCGGTCATGGCCCCGGTGAACGGCGACTACACCCTGATGTTCGTCGCCGGGCGGGAGACGAACTTTATCGCGGGGGAATGGTTCGTGTCGCTGTCGTCCAACGGGATGGGGAGCCCTTCGGTGGTTGTGGACCTTCTCGCCGCCGCGATCCCGGACGGGAACCTGGGCGGCGCGGCCTCGGGTAACCCGGGCGGCACGCCGTTCTCGATCACGCTTGTCGGAGTATCGGCCGGGCAGACGCTCACGGTGACGGCCATGATGGTCGACGGTCAGGATTCACAGATCCCGGGTGGACAATCGGCGTTCCTCGACTCGTTCTCTCTCGTGATTCCGTCCCCCGGTGGGTTGGCGCTCGCGTCAATGGCCGCCCTCGTCGTTGGCTGCAGGGGCAGAAGGCGCAGGTAGCGGCGCAGCCGTCGGAGTTCGGCCTAGGTCTGTCGGCTAGCGTGGCGCTGGTCCAATGGTTGCGCGCGTATGAAGGGTTGATGCATGTCATTGAAAGTCTGTGTGTCTGTCGCTGCGATCTCGGCGGCGAGCCTTTGTTCGCGTGGGGTCGCTGA
>CAYGLT010000167.1:0-2158 GCA_964350875.1 uncultured Phycisphaeraceae bacterium
CGCGGTCCTGGCCGAGGATGTCGGAGAGCGTGGGCATGAGGGGAGGATATCAGGGCGCGGGAGCGGCGGGTTGTGATGTGGAGGTGACTGTGACGGCGCACGCTTCACGAAGGCTGCCGTGGAAATGGATGACACGGGAGGGGCCGGTCCCAACTCCAACATTCCAATGAGCGTGGATCTTGATCGTGAGGTCACCATGCGTATCCGGCGCTGCGAATGCTTCCTTCACCCAGGGATCAGTATCGTCGAGTGAGAAGCGCACGCCGCCGGTGTGGCCCATGATCGTGCTGCTTAATGGCGTGACCACGGGTTGCCGATCGGAAAGATCAACTTCTCGGTTTCCTATCACGACTCGATCCAAGGTAAAGATCATGTCCGACATGTGCAGGAACTTGAGAGCCGTTGCCCGGTAACGCGAAGACGGTCCCCGGTAGTGCGCGATCACTTCGAGCGGGATGATCGCGCCGGGTGTCACGGTTTGCGGCGCATCGATCTGGAAAGACCAGATACCTTCATGCGCTCTGCCCACAAGCTCCGGCTTGAGCGCATTCGTGTCGACGAGAATATAAAGCGACTCAGCGAGTGGACCTCTCGCGAAGAACGGCTTGGCCTGCACTTCCAGCAACCGCTCGGCGATGCGCTCGGCTGCGGCGCCGGTGTATTCGCCCGCATCTACTCGCCGCAGAAGTTCGGCGCGCGGAGTGTAATGATCGCCTTTGGTGGCGAGGTGGAGCAGGATCGGCGTCGGCAGATTGCGCAGGATCAGCGGCGAAGGGTTGTTGAGCGCGCTCGCCCCGATGAGCAGCGGAGCGCCGATCACGAGGAGCGCGAGGCCGAGGTAGACGCGTCGCATGCCGAACTTGCGGTACGACCAGCGGGCTTCGACGGGAGAGCCGGTCATGCGGCCGCACTCGGGGCAGACGATGGGGTAGCCGTACTCGGCGCCTTCGTCTGTGTCGGCGCGGCGTTCGAGGGAAGCGCCGAGCGGGTAGAAGCAGCGCGGGTTGGGACAGCGCGGCCCGTGCGTCGGGACGACGCGGCCTCTGAAGCCGAAGAGCAACGCGAGCAGCCCTGTGGCGATCAGGATGAGGGAGAGGGGGATCATGGATGGTCAGCGGGGGGCCCGGAGTTCTTCGGCACGAGAATGGTCGTCACACGGACGGTTTGTCGTCCCCTGATCGGCGTGCCTTGGTCAGCAAGCCATTGATCGAGGGCAACCACCGTCCCTGCGTGTTCAGGGTCCGGGTGGAAACTGAGTATTCCGGAGTCTGCGATGTCCCAATGAACATCGATCTCGATGGTGACCGTTGTGCCGGACGGTCCCTCGGGCGCGACGAGCGACTTGGGCGCGCCGGTGTCGGGAAACCAGCGCAGCGGGCCCTTGAAAATGTCGCCCCATCTTGTGATCGGGGCGACCTCGAGCCATCGCTCTCGATCCGTGGCGCTGATTTCATTCCCGTTGATGCTGAGTCGTTCCACCCGAATGTGTGTTCGCTGGAGCATGCTCAGGTCACCCGGTGTATTGAACCACGGCGATGAGGGATCGGCGATGGGCAGACTCCCGAGCACACCGGGCTTGTATCGCGCGGTGAATGTCAGCGGGATTGGTTCGGTCGGTGAAATGGTAGCCGGCGCAATGGCCGAGAAACTCCACAGGTTGGCCCACGCTCGGTTCTGCTGCTCGATGGTCATGAGTCCGCGGCTAGCGAATGCGTCCAGCACGCGACCGATGAAGACAGGCTCGCGGCGCCGGTCTTCCTGCAAGGCGATCAGTCGGTCGATGACTTGGGGGGCTCGAACCGGCGAGATTCGACCGGCTGTGGCGCGGTCGAGCAACTCCTTCTGATGGACCCAGCTGCTCGCGCCGGTGTCGCGTTCGGCGAGGTAAAGGAGCACCGACAATGGCATATACTTCGCCCGCGTGGCTGCGGGTGATTGCCAGACTTCGTATCCGAGCGTGCTCGCGCCACCGAGCAGCATCGCGACTCCAAGCACAACGATGGTCTTGATCTTCTTTCGTGTTCCGACGCGCAGGGCGCGCTGGTTGGCGATGGTTCTGCCGCATTCGGGGCAAGTAAGGGGGAAGGGCTCTTTGTTGTGTTTGCGCTTGGCGGTGATGACGCTGCCGAGGGCGTACTTGCATCTGCGCGCGGGGCAT
>CAYGLT010000168.1:0-2156 GCA_964350875.1 uncultured Phycisphaeraceae bacterium
CTTCATAGCGCATGACCACCAGCCCACCATCCGGGGGCCGACGCCGCCCGCGCCGGCGCTGGCCGAAGTTCCTGCTCGGAACAGTCGCGGCAGTGCTGGTGGTGTCCATCGCCCTCGGCGGGTTCGTGTGGTGGCGTTTTCGTGTGCCGTCCGTCGGCGACGAGATCACGCCGTTCAACGAGTACGCGCGCTCGCTCCAGCCCTCCGGGGGCGGCGAGGACGGCTGGCCCGCGTTCGAGACCCTTACACGCGAGCGGCTCGGATTCGACATCTTCGCAGCGTCTCCATGGTTCGAAGAGTCGGCCGAGCCTTACCGCTTGATGGACCGGCATTCGGCGAAGCTTCAGACCGGCGAACTGGACGATCCCCGCATGCGCGAATCCATCGCGGCCGTGGAGTCGTTCGCGTTCCTCCTCCCGGAACTCGACACCATCGCCACGACCGAATCGTTCGTGTTCCAGTTCCATCAACGGGACAACGCATCGGGAACGATCAGCGAAGCGATGCATCAGTTGCTCCAAGCGTGCTCCGCCGCTCGCAAACTGAACTCGCTCAACTCCGCGCACATGCGCCTCGCCGCTGACCGCGAAGACTGGGCGGAGGTCATGCGGCGTCTCACCACCGGCGTGCGCCTGGGTCGGCATATCGGCCGCACACCGCTCTTGATCTCGCGCGTGATCGGATACGCCGTTGAAGGTATGTCATGGAGCGAACTCGAATGTGTCCTCACCGAGCGGACGCCGTCGAATGAGGTGATCCAAGATCTTCTCGCGCTTTGTGAAGAACTTGGCAAACCCCCGCCGCTCAGTGACGCGATCGTCGGCGAGAGGTTCGGCACTCGCGGCTTTACGACAGAGTATCTGCGCGACCAACGGGGTGAGTTCGACATCCTCGATCCGGATTCCTGGGGCGACTGGCTCGGCACACCGTCGTATCGCGCGATGGAAAGCGCTTGGCGCAAGTTCAACGACGCGACCCTTTCGGTCATCGACCTTCCTCCCAAGGAACGCGACGCCAAAAGGGATCCCACGCCGCGGCTGGTTGTCGAGGCATCGTTCACCGACCCCTTCGACATGATGGTCAGCGCACGCGACGGATTGCTGCGCCAGCGTGCGGCCATCAAGATCCTCCTGCATCTCAACCTCAAGATCGCAGAGACGAGCGTGATCCCCGCCGACCCGCTGGCCGCGCTGCCCGCGGATCTCCGCGTCGATCCGATCTCGGGCGGCACGATCGTCGTCGACAACGAACCCACCGGACGCTTTCCCTACACGCTGCGCTGGCCCGTGCAGAGCCGCTGGACAGGATTCGATCGCGTGTTCACCGAACGCCGTGCGTTTGATGAGGGGTTGGAATGAAACACCGCCGTCGCCTGTCCAAAGTCCTGCTCGGCGTGATCGCGTTCGTCCTGCTCGTCTCCGTCGCGTTCGGCGGGTTCGTGTGGTGGAAGACCGCCCCGCCGCCGCGCATCGACACCGTCGCGGCCCTGATCGAGGCGCGCGAGGCGCTCCAGCCCGAGGGTGAAGACGCTTGGCCGCGCTATGTCGCGCTCTACCGCGACACGCTCGGCATGAAACACTTCGGGGACCGCGACGCCAGCGACCTGTCCCGTCTGTACTTCAGGGCCGGAAGTGCCGAATTTGTGATCTTGCTCATCGGAGAGTGGGACGACCCGCGCCTCGACAACGCGAAGGCACTGTTGCCCGAACTGCAGCCGATCTTCGAAGCGCTGCGCTACGCGACCGATGCGCCCGCGTGCCGCACGCCGATGCTATCTCACAACACCTTGCTTTATGCCGGGCCTGACATGTCGTTCAATGTCAGCGACGAGACCTCGGCCAGCCCGCTCGACGCCTACTCCGCGGTGGGCGGGTTCCAGTTCCCCTATCTCCACCGCCTGCTTCTCTTCGAGGCGCGCGACGCGTTCGAGTCCGGAGATTGTGAACGCCTCATAGACGCGAACCGTCGCATGTTCACGCTCGCTGAGCACATCGGCGCGGCGCCGTTTCAATCCTCGCTGAAGAGGCGCGTGGAGGCGGAGATCATCACCTATCGAAACATCTCGCTGCTCGCGCTTCATGGCGACATGCCGACGGAATCAGTCGACGCGTTCCTCGCGATGTTCGACGAGCCGGCTCGCGACATCCCGCTCCGCG
>CAYGLT010000169.1:0-2123 GCA_964350875.1 uncultured Phycisphaeraceae bacterium
GCGCGGCGGAGGGGTTTCAGGATCAGCGGCGCCACGCGGTCGTTCGTCAGCCGCTCGGCGCGGGCCCAGAGGTCGTCGAACCACGCGGGCAGTTCGTCCACGCTGGTGAGCGGGCCGACTCGCCGCACGGTCAGGTGCACGGTGATCGGCTCGTCGTCGGTTGATGAGGCGTCGTCGTCCTCGGAGTCGGCGTCGAACTCGATCCCCCGGGGACCGTTGTCTGAAGAGAACGAGTCGTCGAACTCGTCGCCCGAGGTCGCGATGGCCGCGGCGCCCGGACCGGGCTTGGTCTTGAGTTCGAGGTACGCCTCGATGTCGAGCGCCTTGCCGAACGCGAGCCCGACGAAGGGCTGGATGTCGATCGCGTGGGCGCCGTGCTCTTCCATTTCCTTCTCGAGGAACTTCGCGAGCGGGCCGTTGCCCAGCAGCGCCTCGGCCACGATCTGATTGTGATTGCCCGTCGCTTCCATCTCGAACGCGAAGGTGACTTCGAGGTACTCGACCTCAAGCGGGTTGATGCCCAGGTAGAAGGGCGAGGTCTGGAGCACGAGCGCGTGCAGGTCCTTCGCGGACTTCATCGATGACGGATTGACCGAGCCCGAGCGCACGGAGCGCTTGCGCAGCGCGACCCATTCCTCGCTGTCGGACGACGGATCTTCACTGCGCGAATTGCTCGTGGAGATCGGGCCCGATTCGAGGGCGAGTTCGTTGGAGTACCGCTTGAAGCGGCGGAGTGCGGGTCGCTGTTTGCGGACGCGCTCGAACAGCCCGAGGACGGGGTCGCGGTCCGTGGGGAGGGACATGGAGACGAGGAGTTTCTGCGAGGCGGTGAAACCCGTGCAGAGGGCGCCGTAGGAGGTGGGCATTGTGGCCGAGTCCGGAGTGGGCGGTACCGGCGGGGTGAGATGGTCGGAGGCGTCTCACGGGCCCGCTTCGCCGCCCTTTGGCTCTACGCAGGAATCGTAGGGGCCGTTCGCCGGGGGTCGAAGGCCCGGGCGTGGTTATCTCGACGGGCGGGAAAAACCGAGTTCTGAGTGTCAGAACGGCGACATTCTCGGACTGTTCGGGCGTCGGCCGGAAGAATCTTCTGGGGGTATTCGGGGGCCGCTTCGGAGGGGCCGGGTCGGCTACGATGGCCCCCGAATGGCGGACTCGACGACATCCCGGCTGCCCGGCGGGGGGCGGAGCGGCGCAGGAGCGGCCACGGGCCGCGGGGGTGGGCTGTTGAAACTCCGGGGCATGCCGCCCGCCGACCTGAGGGCGCTGCTCGCGAGGGCCCGCGACCACCTGAACGCGATCGAGGCCGGGGGCGGCTGGAAGGACACCCTCCGGGGGTCGGTCGTCGCCAACCTGTTCTTCGAGGACAGCACCCGCACGAGGATGAGTTTCACCCTGGCCGCGCGGCGGCTGGGCGCGGAAGTCCTCGACCTCGCGACGGGTTCGTCGTCGCTCAAGAAGGGCGAGACGCTCATCGACACGGCGCGCGTCGTCGAGGCGATGGGCGCCGGCGCGCTGATCGTGCGTCACGAGAACTCCGGCGCGTGCGAGACCGTCGCGAACGCCGTGCGCTGCGCGGTGCTGAACGCGGGCGACGGCCGCCACGAGCATCCGACGCAGGGCCTGCTGGACGCGCTCACGCTCGCGATCGCGCGCAATGTCGAGAACGACTTCGACTTCACCGGGCTTCGCGTGGCGATCCTGGGCGATGTGCGCAACTCGCGCGTCGCGAGGTCGGACATCGCCGCGCTGACGACGCTCGGCGCCGAGGTGGTGTGCGTCGGGCCGCCCGCGTTCGTGCCCGAGACGCTCTGCGCGTTGGGTGTGGATGTGTCGCACGACCTCGACGCGGTGCTGCCCACGGTCGACGCGGTGCAGACTTTGCGGATCCAGTTCGAGCGCAGCGCGACGATCGCCTCGCCGCGCGACTACGCGCTGGGGTACCAACTCAACGCGCGGCGCGCGGACCTGCTGAAGGACGGCGCGATCATCATGCACCCGGGCCCGGTGAACCGCGGCGTGGAACTGGCGCCCGATGTCGCGGACGACCCGACGCGCAGCGTGATCCTGCGCCAGGTCGGCGCGGGGGTCGCGGTGCGCATGGCCGCGCTGGAGCGGTGCGTGGG
>CAYGLT010000170.1:0-2122 GCA_964350875.1 uncultured Phycisphaeraceae bacterium
CCCGCTGACCATCCATGATCCCCTTCTCCCTCATCCTGATCGCCACGGGGCTGCTCGCGTTGCTCTTCGGCTTCAGAGGCCGCGTCGTCCCGACGCACGGGCCGCGCTGTCCCAACCCGCGCTGCTTCTACCCGCTCGGCGCTTCCCTCGAACGCCGCGCCGACACAGACGAAGGCGCCGAGTACGGCTACCCCATCGTCTGCCCCGAGTGCGGCCGCATGACCGGCTCTCCCGTCGAAGCCCGCTGGTCGTACCGCAAGTTCGGCATGCGACGCGTCTACCTCGGCCTCGCGCTCCTCGTGATCGGCGCTCCGCTGCTCATCGGGACCAACATGCTGCGCGCGCCGTCGCCGCTCGTGCTCCGCAATCTACCGACATCGATTCTCCTGCGCATCGCCACCACGGACAATCGATACGGCTCGGGCCGTGAACTGCTCCGCCGAGTGCACGGAGGCGAGTTCACCGGCGCCGAAGCGGACGAACTCGCGGAACGATTGATGGAGGTCCAGAACGAACCCTTCTTCGCGCTGAGCCCGCTCGCCGAAGCGCTCTACACGCTCGTCGACGCGAAACTGCTCAGCCCCGAAGTCGCCGAACTCGCCGAGCAGCGCCTCTGGAGTTTCGAGATCAATATTCCGACACATGCAGAGCCCGGCGCACGCATCCCCATCGAGATCATCGCGATGTACCGCGGCCCGGCGCCCGGCCCGCTCACCACAACGCGCGGCGGGGTGAGTGACGCCAGCATGGTCTTCCTCCTCGAACGGCTCGTGGTCAACGACCGGCGCACGGATCTGTCCAATCGGCGACCCGTGCGAACAAATGTCAATCGCGCGATGCTCGGGGGCACAGCGGGCGTGCGTTACTCGCTGCCCCCCGACGATCCCGCCCTCGACGCAGCGCTCGCCGCGCCGACAACCGAGGGCAAGTATCGCGTCGAACTCTCCGCGAAATGGCGCGTGGAATCGGGATTCCCGTATTTCACCAAGGTCCATCTCGGCGGCGACATCTTCGAATCGCGAACCGTGACAGTCACCGCTACGCCACAGACCATCGCTCCCGCTCCCTGATATCCTCCCCTCATGCCCACGCTCTCCGACATCCTCGGCCAGGACCGCGCGGTCGCCGCCCTGCGCTCCTCGCTCGGCGCCGGACGCGTCCACCACGCGTGGGTGTTCCACGGCCCGTCGGGCGTGGGCAAGATGACCACCGCCCGCGCCTTCGCCGCCACGCTCCTCGACCCCACCGTCGAGACCGACCTCACGGGCCAACTCGCGCCCGACCCGGACAGCGAGACCCAGCGTCTCATCGCCGCGGGCGTCCACCCCGACCTGCACATCGTGACCAAGGAACTCGCGCTGTTCAGCGACGACTCCGCCGTCCGCTCACGCAAACTCATCACCATCCCCCGTCAGGTCGTTGACGAGCACCTCGTGCGCCCCGCCGCGCTCACCGCGCGCGTGCCCAGCGGCGCCCGCGCGGGCAAGGTCTTCATCGTCGACGAGGCCGAACTCCTCGACGAGGGCACCCAGAACGCCGTGCTCAAGACCCTCGAAGAGCCCGCGCCGGGAACGGTGATCATCCTCGTCACCAGCCGCGAGAACCGACTCCTGCCGACGATCCGAAGCCGGTGCCAGCGCGTCGCCTTCGGACCGCTCGACGAGCAGTCGATGCGCGAGTGGATCACGCTCGACCCCGAGCGCGCCGCGATCGGCCAGGAACAGCGCGACTGGCTCGTCCGCTTCGCCGACGGCGCCCCCGGCCGCTTCGACCTCGCCCAGCGCATGGGCCTTTTTGGATGGTGGCGCACGCTGGCGCCCATGCTCGCCGAGGCCGACAAGGGCTCGTTCACGGTCGAACTGGGCAAGACGATGGCCGACCTCGTCGACGGCTACGCGCAGGCGTGGGTCGACGCGCACGACAACGCGAGCAAGGACGCCGCCAACAAGGACGGCGCCCGCCAGATGTTCGCGCTGCTCGCGCACCGCGCGCAGGAGCACCTGCGCAGCGCCAAGTCGAACGCGCACGCCGAGCGTGCGCTGTCAACGATCGACACCATCGGCGACGCAGAGCGCAACATCGATTCCAATGTGAACATGAAGTTCGCCTTCGAGGACCTCGC
>CAYGLT010000171.1:0-2118 GCA_964350875.1 uncultured Phycisphaeraceae bacterium
GAGTGTTACAAGGTCGCCGCGTTCAACGCGGTGAACAAACTCGCCAGCGTGGTGTAAGGCGGGCGTGCAGGTGTCTTGACACAGAAGTGTGTCAAAAACAACTTGAGAACTAGCAAAAACAACAGTTGCGTCTCTCTCTCTCTCTCTCTCTCTCTCTCTCTAGATTATGAAGATGCCTCCGAATTCTCGGGAGGTCATCCGAACTTGAAGGGAGCAGAAAAATGAAAGCACTCGTACTGACAGCCGTCGGACTTCTCGGCTTCGGACTCGCGGGATCGGTGTGGGCATGTACGCCTAACGGAGGGAATGCTTCAGGGGGCGGAGCGTCGTGCACCGCAGCGGGCATCACACTCCCCTGCACTGGGGCCGTCTGCCCGAGCGGAACGGTTCTCGCGAAGTGTGATGTCAAGGACGCCAACGGGGATGTCATCAGTTGTGGATGCCTCTGCAAGTCGACTGGTGGTGGTGGGCCGGGCGGATTCGATCCCGACCCTCCGCAACTCCCCTGATCCGTTTCTGAGTAGACCATGTCGCCAAAGATGCGCACTCTCATAGCGGGAATCTTTGCAGCGATGGGCATCTGCGCCGCGTCGTGGATCGTCTTCGGTCCTGCGCTGGAGAGATGGTGGAAGCGGCCCAAGCCGCAGCCGGTTGAGCATGTCGTTGTCGAGACCGAACTTGAAAGCCCGCAGTACACCGTGACGACCGGCGACGAGGCCGCGCTCGCGCAGGCGCTTTCCCAGGTTGAAGCGGCGAAGCGTGATCGTGCGCCCGATGATGCGCGTATTCGCTCGGCCATCAGTGCGACGGACCGCGCGGAGATCGCTCGCGAGACGGCGGCGATCGTCGGTGTGATGCTCTCGGGTTCGGCCGAGGCATACACGGCGTGGCTTGGCGATGTTGGCGCGGTGCATCCGATTCTCAGTGATCCGTCGGGCGAGCAAGCCGCGCGCGCCATGCGAGTTTGGACGCACAACGGAGCCGGGCTGGTCGGGTCGCCGGTCGATCCATCCGGCGTTCGCACGCGCCTGCGGTTTCTCAATGGAAAGGGACCTTTTGACGCGCCGGAGGACGACATTGTGTTCGGCTGGTCGTCGTTTCCGGAGCGATTTCCCGGCCTGCCAGACAAGGGCGAACGCATGGCGATGGTTGTCGAGACGATCGTCCCCGTGATGTATGTGAACCACGAGAAGGGCACCGCATCGAACACGCTGGTGGGCTTCTGGATGGCGCGACACAAGCCGGGCGATCCGTGGCGCTTGTGGCGGATTGCGCTCTATGACTTCGAGCGACCGAGCAAGGCGTGGGTTCCGGTCTATTGAGCACTCCGATGCGCCGTGGCCTGACCATCATCGAGGTGCTCGTCGTGATCGGCGTGGTCGGATTGCTCATCGCGATCCTGACGCCCGTGCTCACCGGCGCGCGCGGGTTGGCGCTCGAAGCCGTCAGTCTGAACAACGCGCGGCAATGCTGGTCGATCGTTGACGACTACGCCACGGCGAATCAGGACTACTACCCGCGATGCAGACCGGACACGCCGTACGGGCCGCCCGGCGGCGGCGGGATCGCGGTGTCGAACGAAGTCGCCGCGTCGTTCCTGACGACAGGGCACTGGTACGCCGTTGTGCGTGACATCGCCCCGTTCCATGAGTTTCGCGCGGTGTTTGAGAGCCCAGGACGCACGAGTTCAGACGCTGGATTCGTGGCGAGTTACCTGTTGATGCCCGCATTCACGGTGAAGGGCGTGCTGTGGACGCCCGCGGCGTCGTCGATGACTCCGGAGCAACTCGCCGCGCTCGCGACAGATATCAGGCGCAGCGAAGTGTCCTTCCCCGCGTCGAAGGTGGGGATGTACGATGGCGATGCCTCGTATGTGCGCAAGCCGCCGCCGCGAATCGACGGGCTCCCAAACATGAAGGTGGCCATGGCGTTCGCGGACGGCCACGGCGAAGCGCGTAACCCGCAAGACGCCAGCGAGCCGGTTCCCAACGCGCTGCTGCCCGAGCAGTCCCCGCTCCGCCTCCACGACACCCCATCCGGCGCGCAGGGACGGGACTACTGACCGCTCACATCGCTTCCGCGATCTTCTTCGCCAGCGACTTCGCCCGCTCGGCGTCG
>CAYGLT010000172.1:0-2045 GCA_964350875.1 uncultured Phycisphaeraceae bacterium
TACCGGCACCGCCTGCGCCTGCAGCGCGGCAACAGGTCCGCACGCTTCCCGCGCAAGCCGATCAGCAGGACCAAGAGCCCCACCACCCCGACCGCCACCACGATGCGCCAGTCAACAAGTCCCACCGCGCCTCCTTCGGGCGCAGTGTACCAGACCCGCCCCTCAGATCACCCGGTTGTATTCCATCGCCACATGGTAATGGGGGTCCTCGCTGATGTTGACCTCCACCAGCCGCCCCGCGCGGTCGAGGAGTTTGCGGCAATCCTCGCTCAGGTGCCTCAGGTGGAGCCGCTTGCCCAACTTCTGGTACCGCTCGGCCAGCGCGTTGATCGCCTCCAGCCCCGACTGGTCGTACACGCGGCTGTAGAAGAAGTCGATCACCACATCGTCGGGGTCGTCGGCCGGGGTGAACAGGTCGCGGAAGCGCGTCACGCTCCCGAAGAACAGCACGCCGTGGAGTTGGTACACCTTGCTGCCCTGCTCGTTGATCTCCTTGGTCGCGATCAGGTGTTTGCTCTTGTTCCACGAGAACACCAGCGCCGACAGCGCCACGCCGATCAGCACCGCCGTCGCCAGGTCGTGCATCACCACGGTGTACGCGGCGACCACGATCATGATCAGCACCTCGGGCAACGGGATGCGACGCCAGGTCTGGAGCGTCGTCCATTCGAAGGTCCCGATCACCACCATGAACATCACGCCCACGAGCGCGGCCATCGGAACCGCCTCGATCAGCGGCGCAAGGAACAGGATGAACAGCAGCAGCGCGACCGCCGCGGTGATGCCCGACAGCCGCCCGCGGCCGCCCGACTTCACATTGATGAGCGACTGGCCGATCATCGCGCACCCGCCCATGCCGCCGAAGATCCCGCACACGATGTTCGCGATGCCCTGGCCGCGGCACTCGCGGTTGCTCCGCCCGCGCGTTTCGGTGAGTTCGTCGATGAGCGTGAGCGTCATCAGCGATTCGATCAGACCGACCCCGGCGAGGACGATCGACACCGGGAGGATGATCCACAGCGTTTCGAGCGTGAACGGGGGGAGCGTGTAGTCCCACCACGCCGGACGGGGCAGGCCGCCCGCGATGCCGACCTCCTCGACATCCACCGACGCGATCGCTGCATCAATCTCTTCGTCAGTCAGCGGCGCGAGCGGCCCCGCGCGATCGGGGAGCGCGGCCAGCCCTTCGGGGAGCGAGGCGTCGATCGCCGCGATGGCCGCGGCGTCTTTCGCGCGCTGCGCGTCGGTCACGGCCTTCGCGCGCGTGCTGTCCACGAGCATGTCGCCCACGGTCAGCACGGGGCGCGCGGCGGGGCCGCCGTCGCTCGACTTCGACGCGGCGCCGTTGATCGCGAACGCCGCCAGCGAGATGACGAGCATCCCCGCGAGGGACGAGGGGATCACGCGGGTGATGCGCGGCAGGAAGGCGATGATCGCCATCGTCACCGCGACCAGCGCGAGCATCAGCCACAGCCGCCCGCCCGACAGGAACACGAGCGAGCCGCCCTCGCCGAGCGTCTTGAAACTCCCGAACTGCGCGAGCAGGATCACGATCGCCAGCCCGTTCACGAACCCGAGCATGACCGGGTGGGGCACGATGCGGATGAAGCGCCCGAGTTTCAGCAGGCCCATCGCGAGTTGGATGACGCCGCACAGCACCACGGCGGGGAAGAGGTAGCCGATGCCGTAGTTCGCGACGAGGGCGACGACGACGACGCCCATCGCGCCGGTGGCGCCCGAGATCATGCCCGGGCGCCCGCCGAGGATGGAGGTCAGCAGGCACATGATGAACGCCGCGTACAGCCCGACGAGGGGCGGCACGCCCGCGAGCAGCGCGAACGCGACCGCCTCGGGCACGAGCGCCAGCGCGACGGTCAGCCCCGAGAGGATGTCCGCGCGGGGGGAGTTCCCCAGCGGCGAGCGCGCGCCGTCGGCCTTCTGGCGGAAGGGGACGAGTTCGAGAAGTCGGGCGGTGGTCTGCGTCATGCGGTTCCGAGCGTCGTGCGCGGGGTGTCGCGGCCCGGCCGAGGCGCGGCGCGATGGGT
>CAYGLT010000173.1:0-2012 GCA_964350875.1 uncultured Phycisphaeraceae bacterium
CTAGGACACTGCGGCGCGCTGTGATTTCGATCGGTTAGCGCATCGCACAGGATTGGGAGTAGGAGCAGCCCGGGACCCGCTTGGCAGAGAGATCGCGATGCGATCTGATGGAGTCATCTCACTGATTTCATCCCAATCGGAGTCCCGATGCTGCGCGTCTCGTTTTACCAGGCTTCCCTCACGAAGGTCGATCCGGATCGCATCGGGCTGGCGCCCGACGCGTTCGAGCGGCAGCTACCGGAGTTCCTTGTCGGTGAGGTCTCGGCCGAGGAGCTTCGTGCGCTGGCAGGCTCGTCCGAGGGAGCGCCGACGCGATGCGTGCTGAGCAAGCTCGCGATGCTGCTGCTGCGGTTTCGCTACGACCTGTCGGAGCGGGAGCTCGTCGAGCGATGCCGGCGAGACCTGGGCTTCCGCTATGCGTTGGGGCTCGAGGACGGCGAGGACCCGCCCTCGGAGCGAACGTTCCGCCGCTTTCAGGACCACCTGCTCAAAGTGAAGGGTCAGGAGTACCTGCTCGCTCTCAGCCTGCGCGCCGCGGTCGCCGCCGGAGTGCTCGACGATACGGCGCTGCAAGCCGTGGACTCGACGAATACGGACTGCCGCGGGGCGATCATCGATACGTTCAACCTCGTGGCCGCAGCGATCCGTCAGGTCATCCGAGTGACCGCTCGGTGTCTCGGGCGTCGCTCCCCAGACCTGGCGCGCGACTGGGAGCTGAGTCGCTACATGGCTCGCAGCATCAAGGGTGCCGCCGACATCGACTGGAGCGACGAGAAGCAGCGCAACAAGCTGCTCACGAGCGAGGTCCGCGACGCGGGTGCGCTCGTCGAGAGGATTCGCGATCTCGCAAAGAAAGTTCATCTGCCTGGGGAGATCGAGCAGGCGACGAAGCTACTGCAGAAGGTCGCCCGACAAGATGTCGAGGAGCTCGAAGACGGCACGTTCCAGATCGCTCGCGGCACCGCTTCGGACCGGATTGTCAGCGTCAGCGATCCCGAGGCACGTCACGGGCGCAAGAGCGCGTCGAAGACCATCAACGGCTTCAAGACCCACGTGGTGGGCACCATCGAGAGCCAGTTCGTCACCGGCATCGCCCTCACCGATGCGGCCACCCACGACGCGGAACCGACAGGCGCGCTTCTCGACCAGACCCAAGCCCGCGGCCTCCGGCCCGACGAGCTCGTGGGCGACAGCGCGTACGGCGCGGGAGCAAACATTCGCGACAGCGCGAAGCGGGGCGTCGAGTTGCACACCAAAGTCCCGCGCCCTTCGGCACGCGGAGCGTTCCCCAAGCAGGACTTCGACATCGATGTCGACGCGCTCAGGGTCACTTGCCCCGCCGGCATCACGATCGACGAGTACACGATCGTCGGCACGAACGACCCTGGCGGACCCGTGGCCCAGTTCCGCTTCGCCAAGGACGACTGCCAGGCGTGCGCCATGCGCGACAGATGCTGTCGTGCCACGGCCAAGGGTGGTCGTCGGGTCATCCGGCTCAACCCTCACGAGCGCGAGATCCAGGCGAACCGCGCCTTTGCGAAGACGCAGAGAGGCAAGCAAGTGCTTCGCTCCCGCTCCAGCGTCGAGCGGCTGATCTCGCACCTGGTCCGCATGGGCATGCGCCACGCCCGCTTCTTCACCATGGCGCGGGTCCAGATGCAGGCCTTCATGGTCGCCGCGGCCTACAACCTCCAGCGCCTCTTCACACTACGCGCGGCCGCGACGGCCTAGCTCGCTTCCCCCTCTCCCTTCGCCAGCACCCACTTGTTCTCGACGCCACCGGCGAGCGTGCAGGTGCGCTCGGCGCCAAGGGCTCACCGGCCAACGCGGAGCGAGTGCGATGATGTGCAAACATCACTGACGCCGCGGTGCATGCCCAGCCATCCGCCGGCGTCCAGCTCATCACCATGCGTGACCGTCGGCGTAGGGCACTCCTCTGAGCGCCGGCCCACGGAATCGCACGGAAATCGGCATCAGAATGCACCGCCGCACTTATGGCCGAGGTGTCCTAG
>CAYGLT010000174.1:0-1994 GCA_964350875.1 uncultured Phycisphaeraceae bacterium
GGGCTCGGATCAGATTCCTTCCACATTCCGGTTCTCGGATATTGGAGATCGGGTGCGTTGGCTGTACCTTGTGGTTGTACAGGTCAGGTCAGTCATCCTTCCGGAGTCAACGATGCCGAGCCATTCAGTCTGTTCTTTGGTCGCCGCGTGTGTTTCCTGCGCGATCGCATCGCCGCTGTTCGCGCAGAACCAGGCGGCGCCTCGCCCTCCTGCTCCCGTGTACAACGGGCAGGACATCACCGCGGTCAATGCGACGATCGAGCGGTTCGGGTTTGACATGGTGACGGTCGGCTCCCCGGGCAACCGGTCGTGGAATGCGAGCGAGCGGCTGTTCCCCAACGGCACATCTCTCAACCATACGAACGACCGCGGCAGTGTGGACTACTCGTACCGCATCATGCGCACCGAGGTTGTGCAGACCCACTATGTGGACTTCGTGCAAGCGTTCAGGCCGTTCTGGCTCTCGATGGCGAACATCCCGGGGCATGTGGAGTCCGGCAGTCCCGTTGACACCGCCTTCACAGGCATCGGGATCAGCATCTTCGGCGGCTTTGATGTCGATCCGAACTACAACAACTCGGCCATGACCGTCTCGTGGCGCAGCGCGGCGCGGTACGCCAACTGGCTCCACAACGGCGCGCCGACCGACCCGGTCGAACTCTCGTGGGACACCTTTCACACCGGCGCGTACACCTTCACCGACGAGAGTTTCACGCACACCGGCCGCGGAACGCCCATCACGCGCAACGCGGACGCACGGTTCTGGCTCCCGGGACTCGACGAGTACCTCAAGGCCGGTTTCTACGACCCGGACCGGTACGGCGAGGGAGTCGAAGGATACTGGCCATACCCGAACCAATCGGACAGTAAGCCGTGGTTCGGCCCGCCCGGAGAAGGCGACTGGGGATACGAGGACGGCGCTCCGGTTTGGGAACGGCTGGCCGCGGGACGTTTCCCGGACACCGCAAGCCATTGGGGCCTTCTTGACATCGTGGGGACCGATTCTGAATGGGTGGAAACGCCGAACGGCCTGCTGGTCGTTGACGGCGATGTGAGCGTCATCGGACGCGTCGTCGTAGGTGACAACTCTTGGGCAGGGCTTGTCGACGCGTGGAGCTTGGCGGGTGAAGCACAAAGCACAAACGCATTTCGCCTCGCGACATTCGTGCCCATGCCGGGCGTTGCTGGGCTGTTCGTCCTCAGCGGGGCTTTCGCAGCGCGACGAGAGCGTGTCTGACAGAGCCGCGTTCGGAAGAACGCGGCGCGGACGTGCATCCATAACGAACAATTCTGAACGCTCCAACATCGCCGCGCCCCGTGCTCGCGCCCGGGGTTCTGTTTTCTTACTCACCTCACCAACCCGCGTTGTCTCAGCGTGCGCAGGAGCGCTTCCTCGAGCGGCGTGTCCGTGCGCAGGAGTACATGCGCGATGTTCCGTTTCGCGCACTGCGACGAAACTTCCGCGAGGTACTTCTCGAGGTTCTCGCGGTAGCGTTTGATCAGCGCGGCGCTCACGCTGGTCTCGACGCCCGCGCCGGTCTCGACATCGACGAGCCGCAGGTCCCCGTGCAATCCGCCGCCGCCCCCGGAGGCCGCGTCGCGCTCTGGTTCTAACTCGCCCGGCGCGAGGATCTGCACCGCGAACCCGTCGAACGATCCACCCCCGGATCCCCCCTGCCCGGACGCCAGCGCGCGGAGCCCTTCGCCCACACCGCCCGGTGCGAGCAAATCTGAGAGCACCACGCTCACGCCCGCGCCCCTGCGCGCCTTCGCGAACTCGCGCAGCGCGTCGTTGATCCCAGCCGCGTTCGACGCCGCCCCGGTCTCCTCCTCCCGCACGGCGTCCACGATGAACTTCCCGGCGCGCTGCACATTCCGCCGGCCGCGCATCTCGCCGAGCGAGCGGAGCGAACCGCCGCGCGTCGCCGCGCTGATCGAGACGCGGTTCTGCTTGCGCAGCGCGATGTACGAGAGCGCGAACGCCATCCGCTGGG
>CAYGLT010000175.1:0-1883 GCA_964350875.1 uncultured Phycisphaeraceae bacterium
CGGCTCGACCCGCTCCGCGCGATCCGCGTGCGCGGCGCCCGCGAGCACAACCTCAAGAACATCGATGTCGACATCCCGCGCGACCGCCTCGTCGTCGTCACCGGGCTGTCCGGCAGCGGCAAGTCCTCGCTCGCGTTCGACACCATCTACGCCGAGGGCCAGCGCAAGTACATGGAGTCGCTCTCCGCGTACGCGCGACAGTTCCTCGACCGCATGCAGAAGCCCGCGATCGACGACATCGAGGGCCTCCCCCCCACCATCGCCATCGAGCAGCGCACCAGCGGCCACAACCCGCGCTCGACCGTCGCCACCTCCACCGAGATCTACGACTACCTGCGTCTGCTCTTCGCGCGCGTCGGCAAGGCCACCTGCTGGGAACCGACGAAACTCGGGAAGAACGGCGAAGTGCTCGAACGATGCGGCAACCCGATCCGCGCCACCAGCGCGTCCCAGATCGTGGACGCCGTCGCGTCGCTGCCCGAGGGCTCGCGGCTCATGCTGCTCGCCCCCGCCGTGCGCGCGAAGAAGGGCTTCCACCGCGAGGTGCTCGAATCCCTGCAATCCCAGGGGTTCGTCCGCGCCCGCGTGAACGGCGCCGTCGTCGATCTCCGCGAGGCGCTAAAGGAAGCGGGCGACAACCCGCTCAACCTCGGGCGCTACGAGAAGCACACCGTCGAGGCGGTCGTCGATCGCGTGGTGGTGAACGCCGAGAGCCGCCAGCGCATCGCCGATTCGATCGAGACCGCCCTGCGCATCGGCGAGGGCGCGGTGATCGTCTCGCGCGAGGAGAAGAACGAGAAAGACGAGTCCACCTGGACCGACACGGTCTACTCCGAGAAGCACGCCTGCTCGATCCACCCCCACTGCGCGCTCGAGGAACTTGAGCCGCGTCTGTTCTCGTTCAACTCGCCCTTCGGCGCCTGCCCCTCGTGCGACGGGCTGGGCACGGTGCTCGAGTTCGACGAATCGACCGTCATGCCCGACGACTCGCTGAGTCTGTCGGAGGGCGCCGTCGAGGTGTGGGCGAAGGTCGGGCCGGTGCGTGTGTGGTTCAGCCGCAAACTCAAGAAGTTCTGCAAGGCATTCGGCGTGTCGTACACCGCGCCCGTGAGCGCGATGGACCCCGACAAGCGGCGCATCCTGCTCCACGGCTCGACGCCCGCCGACACCAAGAAATACGGCGCGTCCAAGAAGTTCGACGGCGTGATCCCCATCACCGCCGCGTGGTGGAAGAGCACCGACAGCGCGAACATCAAGGAGTGGCTGAGCCGCTTCATGAGCAGTTCGCCCTGTGCGACCTGTCACGGCGACCGGCTGAAGATCGAAGCGCTCAGCGTGCTGATCCGCGCGACCGAGCCGCTTCCGCCTGATCAGATGGCCCGCCGCGCGGCCCACGGCCTGACGCGCGACGACCACCTGTTCAACATCGCCGACTTCACCTCGCTCACCATCGACGAGGCCCTGCGCATCGTGAGCGCGATGGACCTCTCCGAGGAGCAACTCGCGATCGCCGAGCCGATCGTGAAGGAGATCCGCAACCGCCTCGGGTTCATGCAGGGCGTGGGACTCGAATACCTCTCGCTCGACCGCAAGACCGCGACGCTCTCGGGCGGCGAGGCGCAGCGCATCCGCCTGGCGACGCAGGTCGGTTCGGGCCTCGTCGGCGCGTGCTATGTGCTCGACGAGCCCACCATCGGGCTCCACCAGCGCGACAACGACCGGCTCATCGCCACCCTGCGCCACCTCGCGGACATCGGCAACACCGTCATCGTCGTCGAGCACGACGAGGACATGATCCGCTCGGCCGACCACATCCTCGATGTCGGCCCCGGGCCGGGCGTGCACGGCGGGCGCATCGTCGCGCAGGGCACGCTCGAAGACAT
>CAYGLT010000176.1:0-1856 GCA_964350875.1 uncultured Phycisphaeraceae bacterium
GCCCGTGTTCCGGGGGTCGCGGTGCGGCGCGCCGACCGGCGGAGGAACCGGTCGTCATCGTGTCGATCGTGTGGAGGAAGCAGAGAGCGGTCCCGAGAGGCTGTGAGGCGCTGTGGTGTGCGCCGGGCTCGATCGGGACGGGATGTCTTCGTAGCACGCGGCCGTGACGCCGTGTGCGCCTTTGTTGACTGAGAGGAACTGTGTCCATGCCGTTTTTTGTGAACCCTGCCCGCGCGGCCCGCGCCGCTGTCGTTGCGTCCGTTGTCCTTGCAGCCGGGACCGCCGCCTCGGCCGGCACGACCTATCCCGACAACCCATCCGAGAACCTGCCTGTCGCGATGAAGGCGGGATCGCAGACCGTGGAGAAGGCCGCCACCCTCGCGGACGGCACGACCTGGGTCGGCTGGTTCGACAACGACGGGTCGGGCTTCAAACTCTTCGTGCAGCGACTCAGCCCGGCGGGCGAGAAGTCGTTCGACGACGCGGGCCTGCTCGTGTCTGACGCGCCCCAGTCGAGTTCGCTCGTGGACTGGGACCTGATCGCGGATGATGACGGCGCGTGCGTGGTCGTCTTCACCGACACGCGCGGCGGCTCTGACCTCGATGTCATCGCGCAGCGCATCACCCCGACGGGCGCGATGCAATGGGGCGAGGACGGCAAGCAGATCTCCACCAACGACGACTTCGAGGCGGCGCCGCGCGTCTCGCAGGACGCGTCGACGGGCGAGTACCACATCACCTGGCTCCGCTCCGACGCGAACCGGGGCATCTACTACCAGCGTCTGGACGCGGCGGGCGCCGAGCAGGTCGCCGCGGGCGGCGTGCGCATCGCCGGCGACGGTACGGAAGGTCCGGGCTTCCACGATGTCGTCGCGCCGACGACGGGCGGGTTCATCATGGTGTACGTGCGCGACACGCGGACCTTCTCGTCGCCGCGCCATGTGCGCGCGCAGAAGTACGACTCGACGGGCGCCGCGCAGTGGAACGGCGGCGCGCCGGTGATCATCTCCGAAGCGTCCTCGATCCCGATCGCGCAGTACCCGCAGATCGCGCTCGCGCCCGACAACGGCGCCGCGTTCGCGTGGTCCGACTTCCGCGACGGCGATTCGGATGTCTACGCGCAGCGCGTCGACGCGAACGGCGCGATCCAGTTCCCCGCGAACGGCGTGACCGCCTCGACCCGGACCGGTCGCCAGCAGTTCGAGCCCGCGATCGCCTTCGTCGACGACACCCTCTCGTTCCTGTGCTTCTTCAACGACCGCAACGGGTCGCAGTCGCTGCGCTCGATCGGCGTGCAGCGTTTCGACGCCAACGGCGACCGCGGCATCGGCGACATCCCGACGGATGTGCTCCAGTTCAACAACCAGAACAAGTCCGCGCCGCGCGCCGTGCCCGTCCCGGGCGGCGCGGTGATGGTCGTCGGCGTCGAGCCCGAGTCGGCGCAGGGCAACTTCAACGCCGAGATCGTCGCCGTGCGCGTCACCGATCGCGGCGGCGCGGTGTGGCAGGACCAGGGCGGCAATGTCATCGCGTCGGATGTCCCGAGCGGCAAGTCGCGCCTGCTGGCGACCGTTGACTCGGACGCCGTGACTCGCGTGTTCTGGGAAGACGCGCGCAACGGCGACGGGGACATCTACGGTCAGAATGTCAACGGCGACGGCACGCTCGGCGTCGCGGCCGCGTGCCCGGGCGACACCAACGGCGACAATGTCATCAACTTCACCGACCTGAACACCGTGCTGTCCGAGTTCGGTCAGGCCGGCGTCGGGCTCGCGGGCGACATCAACGGCGACGGGGTCGTGAACTTCACCGACCTCAACGGCGTGCTGTCCGCGTTCGGCAACGATTGCCTCTGA
>CAYGLT010000177.1:0-1846 GCA_964350875.1 uncultured Phycisphaeraceae bacterium
GCTCAATCCCCCTGCTCCAGCACGGCCATGAAGGCCTCCTGAGGGATGGCGACATTGCCAACCGTCTTCATGCGCTTCTTGCCCTCTTTCTGCTTCTCGAGCAGTTTGCGCTTGCGGCTCACATCGCCGCCGTAGCACTTGGCCGTGACATCCTTGCGCATGGCGCGGACGGTCTCGCGGGCGATGATCTTCCCGCCGATGGCGGCCTGGATGGGGATCTCGAACTGGTGCCGCGGGATCTGCTCGCGGAGTTTGGAGCACAACTGACGGCCGCGGACCTGCGCCTTGGCGCGGTGAACGATGACGGCGAGGGCTTCGACGGCCGAGCCGTTGACGAGGATGTCGAGTTTGACCAGGTCGTCCTCGTGGTAGCCCATGAGGTCGTAGTCCATGGTGCCGTAGCCGGAGGTCATGGACTTCAGTTTGTCGTAGAAGTCGTAGATGATCTCGGCGAGGGGGAGTTTCCAGGTCACGATCTGGCGCTGGTCGGAGACATACTGCTGGGACAGGAACTCGCCCCGGCGTTCGGTGCAGAGTTTCATGACATCGCCCAGCGCGGTGGTGGGCGCCATGATGTCGACCTTGACCATGGGCTCGCGGACTTCCTCGATGGTTCCCATGTCGGGGAGGTCTGCGGGGTTGTGGATCTCGACAACCTCGCCCGACATCATGAGCACTTCGTAGGTCACGGTCGGCGCGGTCTGGATGATCTTGACATCGCCCTCGCGCTCGAGGCGCTCCTGCACGATGTCCATGTGGAGGAGGCCGAGGAAGCCGCATCGGAAGCCGAAGCCGAGGGCTTCGGAGTGGACGACCGAGTAGGTGAAGGACGCGTCGTTGAGGGAGAGTCGTTCGACGGCGTCGCGGAGGGTGTCGAAGTCGGCGCCGCGGCCGCCCGACTCGGCGTCGGCGGTGGCGGGGTAGAAATCGCAGAAGACCATCTGGCGGGGTTCTTCGTAGCCCGGGAGGGGCTTGGGCGCCGGGTCGTGCTCGAGGGTGATGGTGTCGCCGACGCGGACATCCTTCAGGGCCTTGATGGCGGCGACGAGGTAGCCGGTCTCGCCCGCGCCGATGCGTTGCACCTTGGTGGGACGGGGCATGAACTTGCCCAGTTCGGTGACGGTGAAGGACCGCTCGATCCCCATCATGCGGATCTTGTCGCCGACCTTGAGTTCGCCGTCGAAGAGACGGAAGTAGACGATCACGCCGCGGTAGTCGTCGTAGGTGGCGTCGAAGATGAGGGCGCGGGTCTGAGTAATCTCGCTCTTGCGCGGGGGCGGGCAGCGCTCACAGATGGCGTCGAGGAGTTCGGTGATGCCCTGACCGGTCTTGGCGCTGACGAAGATGGCGGTGGTCGCGTCGAGGCCGAGGACCTGCTCGACTTCCATCGCGATGTCTTCGGGCCGCGCGGAGGGCAGGTCGATCTTGTTGACGACGGGGATGAGTTCGAGGTCGTTGTTGACGGCGAGGTATGCGTTGGCGACGGTCTGGGCCTGCACGCCCTGAGTGGAGTCGACGACGAGGACGGCGCCTTCGCACGCGGTGAGGGAGCGGGAGACCTCGTAGGTGAAATCGACATGCCCGGGCGTGTCGATGAAATTGAGCATGTACTCCTTGCCGTTGTAGGTGTGGTTCACCGTGACGGCGGAGGCCTTGATGGTGATGCCGCGCTCACGCTCGAGGTCCATGGAGTCGAGGAGTTGCTCGCGGGCCTCACGGTCGGAGACGGCCTTGGTCGCCTGAAGGAGTCGGTCGGCGAGGGTGGACTTGCCGTGGTCGATGTGGGCGATGATGGAGAAGTTGCGGATCTCGGGCATTCGAGTGGGACACCTTGCGCGGCGCAGGA
>CAYGLT010000178.1:0-1761 GCA_964350875.1 uncultured Phycisphaeraceae bacterium
TCGCGCACCCGCAGGTCGGTTCGGAACCACATCAGTGATCGCATCACGCCTCCTCCGCATCGCCGATGGCGAATTCTTCGCGACGCTTCCTCGCGCTGACTCGGACCTCGACCTTGTCATTCTTGCTCATCTTTTCGACATGGCTCAGGATGAGGCTCATGCGCCGGTTGCCTTTGAAGCGATCTTCGTGGCGAAGGAGGAAGTCCCAGTACAAGGTGTTGAACGGGCAGGCGTCGTCGCCTGTGCGCTTGTTCGGGTCGTATCGGCAGCCCTTGCAGTAGTTGGACATCCGGTTGATGTAGTTCGCGCTGGCGGCGTACGGCTTGGTCCCGACGACGCCGCCGTCGGCGTGCAGGGCCATACCGATGGTGTTGGGCGCGGTGACCCAGTCCACGGCGTCGACATACATTCCAAGATACCAGTCGTTCACCTCGCGAGGGTTGACGCCCGCGATGAGGGCGAAATTCCCGGTGATCATGAGTCGCTGGATGTGGTGGCCGTAGCCGTGATCGAGGACCTGTCCGACGCTGTCACGCATGCAGGCCATGTCGGTCTGCGCTGTCCAGTAGAAGTCGGGCAGTGCGCCGTGGTGATCGAGTTCGTTTCGCTCGGTGTAGTCCGGGCCTTCGAGCCAATAGACGCCGCGGATGAACTCCCGCCAGCCGATGATCTGCCTGACGAAGCCTTCGACGGCGTTGAGCGGCGCGTCTCCGGATTCCCACCGCTCGATGGCGGGTTGGATCACCTCCATCGGGGAGAGCAAGCCGAGGTTGAGATAGGGCGACAACTGCGCGTGATACAGCCATGGTTCGCCCGTCCACATCGCGTCCTGGTGGTCGCCGAAACGGTCGAGGCGGCGATCGATGAAGTCACGCAGGGCGCGCTTTGCTTCTTCTCGCGTCACTCCCCATCCGAACGAGTCCATGCGTCCCGGCGCGTCGGGCATGCGGCGCTCGACGAGCGACATGACCTCGCGTGTGATGTCGTCGGGGCGGGCGCGGTAGATCGACGGCGGGTCCGGCTCGCTCTTGAAACTGCGGCGGTTCTCCTTGTCGAGGTTCCATGTCCCGCCCGCGGGGCCGCCGTCCTCGTCCATCAGGATGTCGTGCCGGCGGCGCTGCTCGCGGTAGAACATCTCCATCGTGAGCGATTTCCTGCCCTCCGCCCACTCGGTGAACCGCTCGGTCGTCCCCAGGAATCGCCGGTCTTCGAGCACTTCCACCTCGCCCAGATCGCGCTTCCAGCCGTCGATCATCGCCATCACGCGGTGCTCGCCCGGGCGTTGCACGACGAGTTGCTTCACGCCAAGCGTTTTCCACGATCGCCTGACCTCTGTGTCGAACGATTGCGTGTTGTGGGGCTCGTCGAGTTTGATGTAGCGAACGCGCCAACCCTTCGCTATCAGGTCGAGTGCGAAGTGACGCATCGCGGAGAGGAAGAGCGTGGTTCGCTGTCGGTGGCTCGCGACATGGGTCGCTTCGTCGCTGACTTCCATCATGATGACGGCGTCGCGTTGCTGGTCGAGCGAGTCGAACGCGGGCGACCGCGCGTCGAGTTGATCACCGAACACCACAAGGAGGCGGTCGACCGGTCCGTCGATCGTCGCCGAGAGCGCGTGCGACGGGCTGTTCTCTGGCGCGGTCATGCCGCGTGCGTCGTCGCGGCGGCTTGACGGCCCGAATTCGGGCGTTCGTCGTGTCGCGTGGTCATCGAGCGGCGATGTTGGTGGGCGCGGCGGCGAGCCGGACGGGGATCTGGACC
>CAYGLT010000179.1:0-1757 GCA_964350875.1 uncultured Phycisphaeraceae bacterium
TCGCGGGCGGCGTCGTTGGGGGCGGCGGTTTCGAGGCGGATGCGCGAGACGCCGAGTTGCTTGAAGTGGTTGGTGGTCGCGTTGACGAGGGCGCGGGCGACGCCGCGTCGGCGCCAGTCGTGCTGGACGATCAGGTCGTGGATCCAGCCGGACTCGGGCGTCCAGTAGATGGGGATCTCGGGCTCGACGGTCCCGACGATGTGCCCCACGATCTTGGCGGGCGCGTTCGGGGTCGCTTCGCTCTCGGCGACGAAGAAGGGCGAGCGTTCGTCCTTCACGCGCTCGGGGAGCCACTCGGCGTAGATCTCGAGCAGGTCGGGCCTGAAGGTGAAGCGCTCGGGGTCCATCGCGCGGTGCTGCTCGGTGATCTCCTCGACGAGGGGGAGCACGAGGGGGACATCGTCGATGGTCGCGGGGCGGACGGTGAAGTTGTGTTTGACGGGCGGCTTGAGTCGCGCTTCGAGGATCGCGCGGACGCGCGGCCAGTCGGAGTCGAGGACGCTGTAGTAGACGGTGTCGCGCGGCGTGCCGTCGATGGAGAGCCGGTTCGAGCGGAGGGTTCCCTCGCGTGTGGCGCCGATGCCGGCCATCGCGCGGTGGCTGGCGAGGTTGTGGGAGTGGGCCTTGAGCGTGACGCGGATGCGGTTCTGGGTCTCGAAGGCGTAGCGGAGCAGGAGGAGTTTGGCCTCGGGGTTGACGCCCTTGCCGCGCGCGTCGGGGGTGTACCAAGTTGTGCCGATCTCGACGGTGCGGTTGTCGTCGTCGATGTCGAGGTAGGCGGTGGAGCCGAGCACGCGGCCGGACTCTCGGTGGATGACAGCGAAGATGCGCGAGGATTCGTCAGACATGCGGCCGATGAGCCAATCGCGGAAGTCGTCGATGTTCCAGCCCTCGGGCCAGGAGAGGAAGTACTTGAAGGTGTCGGGGGGCGTTGCTTCGAAGAGCGCGGCGGCGTGCTCGTCCGGGTTGAGGGGGTCGAGGTCGAGGGTGTCGCCGCGGAGCGTGATGAGTGGCCAGTTCACGGCGGGATGGTATCGACGCCGGCGGATCGTGCGAGAGACATCGCGGGTTCTGCGCGGTACCCTTGGCCCCTCCCCCGCCTCGACTCCTCCCCCTGCTGCTTCATGCCGAACACGAACGGACAGAACGGTCTGCTGGTCATCGTCTCAGGCCCCTCGGGGGCGGGGAAGACGACCATCGCGCGGGCGATCCACGCGGCGTTCCCGGGGTCGGTGCTCTCGCTCTCGCTCACGACGCGGCCCATGGGCCCGACGGAGAAGGAGGGCGTGGACTACCACTTCGCGAGCGAGGAGGAGTTCGAGAAGGGCGTGCGTGAGGGGGCGTTCCTGGAGCACGCGGGGGTGTACGGGCGGAGGTACGGCACGCCGCGCAAGCCGGTGGAGGACGGGCTGGCGTTGGGGCGGCTGGTCATCCTGGAGATCGATGTGCAGGGGGCGAAGCAGGTGAAGGGGCAGATCCCCGGCGCGCTGGGTATGTTCGTGCTGACGCCGACGGAGGATGAACTGCTCAAGCGTCTGCGCGCGAGGAAGCGCGACAGCGAAGAGGTGATTCAGAAACGGTTCGCTCGGGCGCGCGAAGAGACCGCCGAGGCGAAGGTGTGCGGCGTGTACGAGCGGTTCATCGTGAACGATGAACTGGAGCGCGCGAAGGGCGAGGCGATCGACGCGGTGCGCGAGAGAATGGGTGGGTAAGACCCCCTCCCCAGCCCTCCCCCATCTTCGATAGGGGAGGGAGCA
>CAYGLT010000180.1:0-1753 GCA_964350875.1 uncultured Phycisphaeraceae bacterium
GGGCGCCAGATCCCCCAGTGGGACCCGGATCACCGGCTGGTCGAGCCCTTCAAGCGGTCGTGATCGTCCGGCTGGTCACCGGCGTGTCGGCCCACCGTCTTCGAAGAGGTCCGCGTCGGGCTCGAACCCGATTGTGGCCATCGAGAGCGATCCGACGAGCCCATCATCCCGGCTCGACACACGGAATCGAAAGACGAGGGCGGTCTCCTGCGGGCCGCGCATGTACACCTCGAGCGCGTTGTTCTCGCCCAGTCGCCACGCGTGCGGGCTGAACGGTCCTCGCCGCTTGCCGATTTCCGTCTGGTAGCGCGCAAACCACTCGTACTGGGCGCGGTCATCCTCGTCGGTCACGGGCGACGAGATGCCACGCACTCGCAGCCCGGCGTCGTAGAGCGCGTGTTGATCACCCGTTTCGAACACTTCCAGATATGTGAGAGCCGCGTCGCGCAGAGCGTGCGCCGGGATCGCTTCGAGGTCCGGGATGAGCGTCCATCCCTCTCGCTTCAGAGCCGCGTCGTCGGCTGAATTCGAGTCATCGCTGGCTGCGTTCGAATCAATCGTTGCGCAGATCTGATCCGTCACATCGATGACATCTTCAGGCGTTCCCACGGCGTTGTTCAGTGAGATCACCGCGTAGGGGGGCTCCTCCGAGATCACCCAGACATTGGCGAACCCGGGGACCAGTCCGGCGACCCGGAAGCGGCGCGAGGGAGCGTCGTCTTCGGTGGTCAGGAGGATCGCGAGCGAATCGTCGTTCAGCAGGCGGCCGTCGAGCAGCGCGTGCGAGAGTCGCGAGAGGTCGGTCGCGGTGCTGTAGAACCCCCCGGCGGTATATCGCACTGAGATCGGGACATCCGCAACGATCTGGTAGCCGCCGCCCTCCGCCCTTGCGTGCCCCGCGGCATGCGTCTCTCCGTCGAGCGTGTCAGCGCCGAAAATCCCCGTGCTCGTCATCCCGACCGGAACGAACACGAGCGTCTGAAAGGCTGTTTCGATGTCCGTCCCGGTCACCTGCTCGATAACCGCGCCGAGGTGCATGTACCCGAGATTGCTGTAAAGGGTTCGCGTGCCGATTTCGACGCTCGGTCCGTCATCCGTGAGCGCATCAAGGAAGTCGAGCGCCCGTCCGTCTTCGTCGTAGACCACGCCGGTCTCGATCGGGTTCGCACCGCCCGCCCGTTCTCGCGGGAGGCCGGAGCGGAACTCGATCATCTGACGGAGCGAGATGCTCTGGGCCCAGGGCGCGTCCAGGTTCGGACGGTGCTGCGCGAGGGTGTCGTCGAGATCGAGCAAGCCCTGCTCCGCGAGCCGCAGGAGCGCGAGCCGCGTGAACACCTTCGTCAGCGATGCGATCCTGAAACGGGTGTCGGCGGTGATGGGGGGGCCATCCGGCTCGCTCGCACGGCCGTGAGTCGCCACGAGGTCGGGCTGGTCAGTACGGATGATGACGACGACGCCGTGGAGCGCCCCTCGTTGGAATGCGTCGTCGATGAGTGTTTCGAGTGCTTGATCGGAGGAGGGCTGGACGCCGCAGCCGGGGGCGGAGAGTAAGACAGCGGCGAGAGAGGCGGCAGCGAAGCGCAGGACCATGTCGAGCCTTCCGGTACGGAGTGCGATGACGCCGCGGAGCGACGCCCCCTCTGTCCCGTTATTCCGGAGTCTCGGGCTGCGGTTTCAGTCGTCCGTCACCCACGGGCCTCACTGCTGATACAGCGCGCAGACCGCGCCGGCGGGGTCCTTGATGATCACATAG
>CAYGLT010000181.1:0-1753 GCA_964350875.1 uncultured Phycisphaeraceae bacterium
CGATATCTTGGGGGAAATGGCCGCGCTCCCACCCCCTCCGGTTGAGTCGCTCCTGCCCGCTCCTTTCCTGGCCGTCGGGCTCGCGCTGCTCCTCGGGCTGCTCGTCGGCGTTCAGCGACAACTCCAGCAGCACCTGCTCGCGGGCGTGCGCACCTTCGCGCTCATCACCCTCCTCGGCGCGATCTGCGGCCTGCTCGTGCCCGTCGCGGGCGGGTGGATCGTCGCCGCCGGAATCCTCGCGCTCAGCGTCGCGCTGGTCATCGGCAACGCGATCGCCATCAAGCAAGGCGCGACACACCCGGGCATCACCACCGAGGTCAGCGCGCTCGTCATGTTCGCCGTCGGCGCGCTCGTCGCGACGGGGCAGAGCGAACTCGGCGCGGCCATCGGCGTGAGCGTCGCGGTGCTCCTCCAGGCCAAGGACTTCCTCCACTCGCTCACCGAGAAACTGGGCGAGAAGGATGTCCGCGCGATCATCACCTTCGCGCTGCTCACCTTCGTGATCCTCCCCCTCGCGCCCAACCAGACCTTCGGCCCGCTGGGCGTGCTCAACCCACACAACATCTGGCTGATGGTCGTGCTCGTGGTCGGCATCTCGCTCGGCGGATACCTGCTCTACAAGTTCGGTGGCGCCCGCGCGGGTGTCTTCCTCGGGGGCGTGCTTGGCGGAATGATCTCGAGCACCGCGACCACCGCTTCGTACGCCAAGCGCACACGCCACGCGGAGAACGCCGCGTTCGCGGCCGCCGTCGTCCTGCTCATCGCGACCTGCGTGATGTATGTCCGCGTGCTGATCTTCGTCTTCGTGGTCTCGCGCGAGCAGTTCCTCGCGATCGCGCCGCCCATCGCCGCCGTCTTGCTCGCGACCGCGCTCGCGTCGGCGATCCTCGCGCTGCGCAGCCGCGGCGCCACACTCACCATCCCCGAGCAGGAGAACCCGACCGAACTCAAGTTCGCGCTGCTCTTTGCCTTCATTTACGCCCTGGTCCTGCTGCTCATCGCGCTGGCCAAGGAATTCGTGGGCGATTCGGGCCTCTACATCGTTGCCGGCATCTCGGGCCTCAGCGACATGGACGCCATCACGCTCTCGACGGCGCGCCTCGCGCACTCCGAGGAGATCCAGCCCCTCGTCGCGTGGAGGACCATCCTCATCGCCGCGGCCTCGAACATGATCGCCAAGGGCATGATCGTGGCGTCGCTCGCCAACGCACGCCTCAGGCGGATCATGTTCGCGTCGTTCGGCCTGCTGACCGTGTTCGTGGCGGTCGTGTGGGTGGTCTGGCCGTTCATGGTTTCATGAAGTCAACCTTCACCATCAAACGCTGCCGCGCCGGTATGCTGGACCCAACGCCTCGCCCTGATCGCCGCTTTTTGCGAGACACCCATGACGCCCAACAAAGTCAGCACGGCGCCCTCACGACCGATCAACCTCTTTGCGCTTGCAGCGGCGGCGCCGCTCCTTGGCGCGCTCGCGTCATCGACGACCGCCCTCGCCGAAGACACCGCCGCGATTCTCTCGTCGAGCGAACTCGCGTCGTTGCACTTTGAGCAAGACACGGAAGCCACGCTGAACGCGGGAGCGAAGCCCGAGGACCCTTCAGCCAGCGGCGGCGACGCCGACCTTGCCAAGAAGCTCAACAACCCCGTCGCCGACCTGATCAGCGTCCCCCTCCAGTTCAACTACAACGAGCCCTATGGGCCGAAGAACGCCTCGAATGTCACGCTGAACATCCAGCCGGTGATCCCGTTCAAC
>CAYGLT010000182.1:0-1749 GCA_964350875.1 uncultured Phycisphaeraceae bacterium
TCGTAGCGGCGCGACTCGATCTCGACATCGGTCTGGCTAGTCCCCTCGTAGCGTGCGGAGAAGAACTCCGCGCGGACGAGGCGGCGATCGCCGCCCGGGATGGCGCCGTTGTCGTCGGCAATGGGTTGCGCGTCCTCGACGCGTTCGAACCTCGCGGTGATCCGCTCGGCCCGCGCCGTGTCGCGAAGAAGCGTGCCCTGATCTCCCTGGAGCGTGGCGTCGCCGGCGAACTCGGCGTGGCCGGTCGAGTCATCGAACGACATGGCGCTGTTCCATGTCGCGCGGATCGTCTCGTAGGGGAGCGATCCGTCTTCCGCGCCGGCGAGCAGGTACTCGGCCTCGCCCGGGCCGAAGGCGTCGATCGCGCCGCGCTCACCGTCGAGGCGCAGCGCACGGCCGCGAAGCGTCGCGCTGCCGCGACGGAGCACGGCGGGCTCGCCGATCAGTTCTGCTGTGTTGTCCAGAGGGTTGGCACGCACGGAGTCGGCGACGGCCGTGATGCGTTCCTCGCCGGCGCCCAGCGCGATCTCCACGCCCAGTTCGGCGCGGAACGCGTTCACCTCGGGCTTGTCATCGTCGCCTTGTCTGAAGCCGACCTCGACCAACTCGGCGTAGATCGAATCGTCGCCGTCGGTCGCGCGGACATTGCCCTCGGCCGAAGCCGTCGTGATGATGGGCGAATCCGTGCTGCCCTCGTCAGTGTCGAAGGCGAGGTCGATGCGCTTCGCGCTGATCCGAGCGCCGTCGTCGGCCATGAGCGAGGCCTGATCCACCAGCGCGACGCGGGAGAGCACGCTCTGCCCCTCGCGCTCCAGGAAGTCGAGACGAACGACCATGCCCGCGGCCTCCTGGCCGCGATCACGCGCGATCACGCCGTCGGTGAACACGGCGCGCGTCAACGCCCCGAGGATCGAACCGTCGGCGGCCCTGGCCATGGTGAAATCGGCGCGGCCCTGCCACGAGACTTCGCTGGGCAGCGGCTGGCCGTACTGGTCGAGCGGTGAGTCGTTCGTCGCGGCGCCGATCATGCGCATCGTGCCCGGCCCGGGGAACGCGCCGACGCCTTCGAGCAGGTTTGCCTCGAAGCGGCCGCCCAGCGCTTCGCCCTGATCGTTCGCGCGGATCGTCACGCCGCGCTGACCGACGCCCGCGATGGTGAACGCGCCGCTGGTCAGGCCGTACTCGAACGAGACGCCCGACGCTTCTGCGTCCGCTTCCGTGTCGCGCACGCGGACGAGACCCTGCGTGGGCGAAGCGAGACGCACGAAGAGTTCGTCGTTCGTGAGTTCGTCGGGCTTCTGTGCGAGCGGCTGGATCTCGAGCGGTCCGCTCCAGCGCATCACCACGGGCTCGTCGCTGCTGGCGGCCACGAGTTCCTGCGCCTGCGTCGGCTCGCCCTGTTGCGTTGTCCCGCCCGTCGCCACACGGATACGCGAGATCGCTTCCGACGAGAGCGCGCCGTCGATGAGCGTGGACCAGATCTCGAGCCGCTCGGCTTCAACGGTGCGCGTGCCAGACTCGATGGTCAGCGGCCCGGTGAACACCGCACGGTAATGGTCGGTCTGCGCGGCGCGCGCCGTCGTCGATGCGCTCTGCCCGGTCGTGCGTGTCGTGTCGGGCGCGGCTGGGTCGGCGGGCGTCCACGAGAGGGACTCACCCTTCTCGATGCGCATGTAGAGCAGTTTGCGGTCCGACTCGCTGTACACGGCCGTCAGCCCTTCGCCCCGGAACTCGGTCTCGGCGGAGGTC
>CAYGLT010000183.1:0-1738 GCA_964350875.1 uncultured Phycisphaeraceae bacterium
CTTACCACTCCGGCCCGCCGGTGTAGCGCCCGTACACATCCGCCAGCGCCTGCACCATCTCGCCCAGCGTGCAGTTCGCCTCGGCCCCCGCGATCAGCGCGGGCATCGTGTTCTCGTCCTCCCGCGCGGCCCGACGGATGCCCTCCAACGCCTTCTCCACCTCGGCGCCGTTGCGCTTGGCTTTGAACTCCGCCAGACGCCGCACCTGATCCGTCTCCACCTCGTCCGAGATGGTCAGGATGTCGATCGGGCGGCTCTCGTCCCCGTCGGCGTACGCGTTCACGCCCACGATGATCCGGTCGCCCGCCTCCACCTCTTCGCTGAAGCGGTAACTCGCCTCGGCGATCTGGCGGCGGAAGTACCCCTTGTTGATGCCCTCGACCACGCCGCCGTAGCCCTTGGGCCACGACCCGCCGCCCATGCGGTCGATCTCGTCAATGAACGCCAGCGCCTCTTCCTCGATCTTGTCGGTCAGCGCCTCGACGAAGTACGACCCGCCCAGCGGATCGACCACGCGCGTCACGCCCGTCTCGTGCGCGAGGATCTGCTGGGTGCGCAGCGCCACCGTCACCGCTTCCTCCGTGGGAAGGCCAAGCGTCTCGTCCATCGAGTCGGTGTGGAGCGACTGGCACCCGCCCAGCACGCCCGCCATCGCCTGATAGGCGACGCGCACGATGTTGTTCATGGGCTGCTGCTCGGTCAGCGAGCACCCGGCGGTCTGCACATGGGTGCGCATGAACCACGAGCGCTCGTTCTTGGCGCCGTAGCGGTCGCGCATCATGCGCGCCCAGATCCGCCGCGCGGCGCGCAGTTTGCAGATCTCTTCGAAGAACTCGTTGTGGCTGTTGAAGAAGTACGAGAGGCGCGGCGCGAAGTCGTCGACATCCATCCCGCGCTTCATGCACGCCTCGACATACTCCATGCCGTCGCGAAGCGTGAACGCCAGTTCCTGCGCCGCCGTGCTCCCCGCCTCGCGGATGTGGTACCCGCTGATCGACACGCTGTTCCAGCGCGGCACGCTCTGGCACTGGAACTCGATCGTGTCCACCACGAGTTTCACGCTCGCCTCGGGCGGATAGATGAACTCGTTCTGCGCGTGGAACTCTTTGAGGATGTCGTTCTGGAGCGTCCCGCCCAGCGTGTCCCACGAGATGCCGCGCTGCTTGGCCATCGCGAGGTACATCGCCCAGATGACCGCGGCGGGGCCGTTGATCGTCTGGCTGACCGTCACCTGATCGACGGGGATGTCCGCGTACAGGCGGTGCATGTCCTCGATGGTGTCGATCGCCACGCCGCACTTGCCGACCTCGCCCGCGCTGAGCGCGTCGTCGCTGTCACGACCCATGAGCGTCGGAAGGTCGAACGCCGTCGAGAGGCCCGTGTTGGCCTTCGTGCCCTTCGCCTGGCTGAGCAGGTACTTGAACCGAGCGTTGGTGTCGTCCGCCGAGCCGAAGCCCGCGAACTGGCGCATCGTCCACAGCCGCGTGCGGTACCCCTGGGGGAACAGCCCGCGCGTGTACGGGAACTCGCCCGGGGCGGCGATGTCGCGCTCGGGATGATTCAGCGATTCGGTCAGCCCCGACCCGCCCAGCGACTCGGGCCCGTAGACCGGCTCGAGCACGAGACCCGAGATCGTGACGGCCTGGGGGTCGAGGTTGTCGAGACCCGGGCCGGCGAAACTGGTGGACACGGAACCGTTGGGCATGGCGGTGGTCATGCCGTAGTTTAGCGGGGGTGG
>CAYGLT010000184.1:0-1724 GCA_964350875.1 uncultured Phycisphaeraceae bacterium
CCCGCGAACAACCCGCTCACGGCGAGCACGGCCATCGCACCGGGCGTCGGCACGAGTTGGAAGCCGTTGATGTACGCGCTGAGCCCCTGATTCACGGGCGCGGTCACGGTGATCGTCAGCGTGCCGTTCGTCACGAGCACATCGTGGATGGTGTGCGTCGCGCCGAGGGCGAAGGTGTTGTTGATCGCCGGGCCGATGGCCACCTGGGGGTTCGGGCTCGTGGCGCCGGAAACGCTCACGGTGGTCTGCCCCGCGATGCCCTGGGGCGGCGCCGCGTAGGTGTAGAGCGAGTACATCCCGTTGATGAGCCCGTTGAGCGTGTACACGCGCGAACCGCCCTGGATGACGGTGCCGACCTGATTCGCGTCGTTCATGAGCAGCGCGTAGTCGCCGCTGTTCGTCGCGTTGTTGAACCCGAGGATCGACCCGCCCGACGCGCTGGTCATGGTGATGGTTGCGCCGGTGACCGCGCCGCTCAGATCGAACAATGCGCCCGAGGGCACGCCGTTGGCCGTCCCCACAAAGTCGTTCCACACGCCGGCCTGCCCTGACGCGGCGCCGAAGGTGGCGCTCGGTACCCCTCCCCCGAGGGGCGCGCTGAGCGAGTTCGAGTTGATGTCGATGTTCATGCGCTGCGCGCTCGCGGCCGACGCGCACAGCGCGAAAGCCAGCGGAACGCCCGCGCACAATGCGAGACGAGTGTTCATGGTGTTCTTCCTTCCCTCCGCCCGGGATGACGCGCCGCCGCGCAATGATCCACGCGGCCAAGGCGCGGCGAGCGCCGCCGGGCGAATCTTCACTCTACCAGACGCCGCTTGCGCTCCGGGACAATTTGCCCCAGCACTTCCCCTTGGTTGTGCGCGCCACGCGATCCGGAGAGGCCGGTACACTGGACGGCTGAAAGGAGGCTCCCATGCTCCGTTGGGCCCTCGTCTTCCTGGTCGTCGCGATCGTGGCCGCCATCTTCGGGTTCGGCGACATCGCCGACTTCGCCACCGACATCGCCAAGATCCTGTTCTTCATCTTCCTCGTGGTCTTCGTGGTCATGCTCGTGCTCGGGCTGGTGAAGGGCAAGACGCCGAAGGTGTGACGGCGAACAATGCCCGTATGGGCATCCTCACGAACCACGACAACCTCACCGTCCTCGTCACCGGCGCCAACCGCGGCATCGGGCTGGAATTCGTCCGCCAACTCCGCGCCAGGCATCCCGGGTACACCGTCATCGGGACGGCCCGCGATCCCTCCGACGCGCCGGAACTCAAGAAGGCCGCGAGCGAGGTCATCGCCCTCGACAAGACCAGCCCGAAGTCGGTCGACCAGTTCGTGAAGAAACTCGACGGCCGCCCGGTCGACCTGCTCATCAACAACGGCGCGATGGGCGGCGGGGCGGGCTCGCTCGACGACCTCGACCTCGACGAGCTGGAACAGTTCTTCAGGACCAACGCCGTGGGACCGATGCGCGTGCTCCACGCGCTGCTCCCGAACATCCGCAAGGGCACGGGCAGGACGGTGGTGAAGATCTCCACCCAGATGAGCAGTCTGCACAACGCGGGGGCCGGGCACTACGGCTACCGCGCGAGCAAGACCGCGCTCAACATGCTCTCGCGCCTGGCCGCCAAAGACCTCGAAGCCGACAAGGTGATGGTCGTGAACCTGCACCCGGGGTGGGTGCAGACGCGAATGGGGGGTGAGGGCGCCGCGATCACGACGAAGCAGAGCGTCGA
>CAYGLT010000185.1:0-1718 GCA_964350875.1 uncultured Phycisphaeraceae bacterium
GCGATGGACCAGCAGGGCATGGCCATGGTGTCGTGCATCTCGGCCGCGGTGGTGTAAAAGGACGCGTATGCGCCGGCAACGCTTTGGCTCACTCTTGTTGCGTCAAGGCATCGAAGGCGATCCGCGTGAAAAGTTCTTTGAGTTTCTGAGAGAAGCCGCGCACATTGAGCAATTGGCGCGGGATGATTCATCACCGCGCTCGGTGCAGGCAGAGCTCGCCAAATTATGTGAGCGGATCGCTGCGCTGCGCCCACAAGTTTACGCCGCGACGATGATTCCGCCGGGATCTCCACTTTTTTCTGATGCGGCACTCACCAATGTGCCAACTACGATGGTTCGGGGCGACGCACTATTCAGTGAAGCCGCTGTGCCAGAAGTACAAGCGGCGCTCCGCGACGAGTCGGCTCAGATTCTGAGCAGCGCCATACTGAGCGTTATGCAACCACCGGGGTGTTTGCGCTGGCGGCATCAATCCGGGGCTTGGCGACTGCGTGAGGGCTTGGCAGACGCCGCGAGGCCGTGGTTCTTGGGTTCGGTTGTGGGTCTATTGCTCTGCGCCGCGATTGCGGTCGGGTTTGCTTTGCTCGTGCCACCTCCTGCGAATGCCCCAAATTCGTCAAGCGGACTGATTGGCGGCATTATCTTCGCAAGCATCTTTGTAGGGCTTACGATTCCGGTTGGCATCGCTTGGTGGCTCGTCGCAAGAATCTCACTTCGGCAAACCACCCTGGTCAAGACTCGCGACGGTAAACCTCGAATCCACATTCGGCGCAGGGGCAAGTTGGCGCCTGTATTCGAGAACGATCTTGAAGGTTGGACTATCAGCGTGCATTCCTACCGACAGACCGTGCAGCTCCGTTCGAGGAGTGGATTGCTTCGCTTCACCCATCGAATGGGCATCCGCTCTGATTGGTCATGTGTGTTCCTGCTCGGGTCGTGGCATGCCATCATGTTGGGTGTGGCGAAGTCTGAAGAGCAACTTCAAGACATTCTCGACCGCCTTCCGGCGCCGTTGAAAGCGTTGCCATACCTAAGCGGGTGCACGATTGCCGTTGAGACAAGAGGTGAACAATCACGCCGCTTCTTTAAGCCGGTCATTCCGTCGGACATGCTTCTATGAAGTGCGTTGTCCAGCGGGTTTCGCGCGCACGCGTGTGGGTCGACGAAGGCCAGGGCGCCGGGCACGATCAGTCGATCGCGCGCGGGCTCATGGCCCTTGTGGGCGTCGAGCGCGGCGACGCTCTCGACAAGGCGGACTGGCTCGCGGACAAACTCGCGAACCTGCGCATTTTTGAGGATGACGCGGGCAAGATGAACCTGTCGGTGCTCGATCTCTCGCCGCGCGGCGAGGTGATGATCGTCTCTCAGTTCACCCTCGCGGGCGACGCGCGCAAGGGGAACCGCCCGTCGTTTGTCAATGCCGAGGCGCCCGACCTCGCGGCGCCGATGGTGGAGCGCGTCGCGAAACGGCTGGAGGAGAAGCACGGGATCACGGTCGCGCGCGGCGTGTTCGGCGCGTCGATGCGCATCGAGTTGGTGAACGAGGGACCGGTGACGATCATCCTCTGACAGAGCCTGGGAAACAGAGCCGCGTTCGGGAGAACGCGGCGCTAGCGCGTGCGATCCTGAAAGCGTAACTCGTCTTGTCCGTCGCGCACGTATCTGCATGCGTCATGGACAGAACGATCATCCCAGAGATATCGCGTGCTTCCGTGGCG
>CAYGLT010000186.1:0-1696 GCA_964350875.1 uncultured Phycisphaeraceae bacterium
AGGTCGGTGAAGTTGACGATGTTGTCGCCGTTGGTGTCCGCGTTCAGCGAGCAGCCGGCGGGCGCGACGACTTCGAACGAAACCTCGTCCGGGGAGCCCGGCTTGAAGAGCGTCATCGAGGCGGTGGCCGTTTCAGGCGCAGCGTCGGAGGTGAACCAGAACGAGTAGGTGGTGCCCCAGCGCAGCGCGTTGGCGTTCTCGTTCACTTCAAAGGTCTCGGCGGCCCAGGAAGCGACGCCGCCCGCGTCGGAGTAGGTCCAGTCGGTGTTGGGGTAGGTGCTGCTGTTGAGGCCGTCGCCCGAGTGGTAGAACGGGCTGTGGAAGCCGACATCGGTCAGCGTGGCGCCGCCGGTCGGGACGCTGAACGACTGGCCGGAGCGGTCGCTGTTGAGGTTGTGGATCGCGTAGGCGTAGGTCCAGGTGCCGTCGCCGTTGTCGGTGGCCTTGGACGAGACGATGAAGAGGCCCTCGCCGGGGATCTGGACATCCTGCTCGTTCACGGTGGAGTCGAAGTCCTTCCACGCGCGGATCGCGGGCTTCTGGCGCACCGTCGAGCCGATGAACGACGCGCTGAACGACGAGTTGCTCGAGAACTGGACGCGGCGGTACGACGCGTTGTTGTCCTGATTGCCCGCGGCGGCGTCGTCGGGGGTCACATAGTGACCTTCCGACCAGTACACGGCGCCGGCGTTGAGCGCGGGGTTGACATCATCGACATTCACCTGCAGGCGGCGGCCGATGGTGGCCTCGGCGCCCGGGCTGGTGAAGGGGTACGGGTAGAAGCCGGTGTGCGCGTTGACCTGCCACTTCGGGCCCAGGCGGTGCTGCCCGCCGTTAAGGCTCGAGGAGTACGGGTCAGAGCATCCGACGCCGAGGCGCGAGCCGGTGCCGGAAGAGAAGCACGGGTTCTGCGCGGTCGCGCAGAGCGAGCCCTGGAGCGCGGTGAAGCCGTGCTTGAGGTGAGACATGCCGATCTGCTGGAAGACGCCGTCCTTGAGACGGTAGAAGTTCTGCCCGATCACCGGGTGCTGGTTGTTGCTCGAGATCCAGAGCAGTTCGGCGTCGCCGATGTTGCACGAGGTCGTGCCGATCGAGTAGGCGGCGATGCCGTTCGACACGCCGTAGGTGCCCGGGCCGGTGAGGTCGCCGACGATGACATCGGGGCCGATGCCGCCGCGCTCACCCTCGTAGCCGGTGAGCGATGCGCCCTTGGCGAAGTCGTGGAACGAGTCGACTTCGATGCCCGACTTGGCGAGATCGGCGAGGAGCGCGTTCGCCTGATCGTGCTCGCCCATATCGCGCAGGACCATGACGAGGCGGCTCAGCGTCGAGACATCGGCGTCGGATTCTGCAAGAGCGCTCTGGATGTCATCGACGACATTCGCCGGAGTTTCGGCGTGCGCGACGGTCGTGAGCGCGACGGCGAGGCCGGCGGCGGCGTGGAACGCGATGTGCATGGATCAATCTCCCTTTTCACGCGCCCGGAAAGAACACACGGAATGAGGACAGCGAAACGGAATGCCCCGCGTCGTCTGTCAGGACGAGCGGGACGAGAGTCGACGGTGTCGAATCAGTTGCAGTCGGCGCCGAACTCGGCGAGGACGGCGTTGAGGTCCGTGAAGTTGACGACTTCGTCGCCGTTCACATCGGCGGGGTTGCCCGCGCCAGTCTGACCGAACGCCGCGAGAACGGCGTT
>CAYGLT010000187.1:0-1600 GCA_964350875.1 uncultured Phycisphaeraceae bacterium
GTCGGCGAGTCCCGGGATCCAGCGCCCCTTCGCGGGGCTGAACACGCCGTAGAGCCAGAGCAGCAGCACGATACTGAATGCAATGAACTGGCCCGGCTGGAAGACAAAGCCGGGCTGAAAGAACTTCGGAATGACGAGCATGAGCAGGAAAACGATCGCGGCCAGCGTGCCCATCGACAGCGCACGCGATTTGGCGGCGGCGCCCGACGCGTGCTCGCCCACATCCTCGGGCTCGAGCATGTCCGGCGCGATCACTCGCGGCAGGGACTTGAAGCGATCAGTTGGGTCGATGACGAGCGAGCGCGGCGCGGGAAGGTCGAACGCGCGGGCCGCGGCCGGGAGTTGTTCCCAATGCGGGCGACGGAACGGCCTCCACACCGAACGCACCGCGCCGTTCGCGCGGTCGTGCGCGTTGTCAGGCCATTCATCGCCGTATCTCTCGATCGTGCGTTGGACACCCTCGGGCGTCGAAAGCGCGAGCCAGCGCTTCCGCGCTCGATACAGGGCGAATCCGGCCGGCAGGAGCGTCGTCGCGACAATGGTGCTGACGATGAGAATGAACGATTGCGTGCCGTTGAGCGCTGTGACAATTCTGAATGCCAGGGCGAGGAGGGTCGAAACGAAAAGGGCGAGCAGGATCCCGCCAAAGAGCGTGACCGTGACGCGCAGGGAGGAGGCGGCCCCGACGCCGAACTCGGGTTGGAGCGCGACTGTCCAGATCCCCTTGCGCTCCGGCGCCGGGGTACCCTCTGTGCCATCGTCGATCTCATCACCCTCGCTCACCATGGGACGCCCAGTATGCCAAGTTCTTCGCCCCTCCGGAACCGTCTCGCGATCATCACTGGCGCCAGCGCCGGGATCGGCGAAGCGACCGCCGTCGAACTCGCGTCGCTGGGCGCCGATGTCGTCCTGAACGCGCGGCGGGGCGAGCGGCTCCACGCGCTGGCCGGGGAGATCAACAGCCGCGCGGCCAACGGGAGTGGGAGCGGGAAGGCCGCGGTCGTCGTGGGTGATTGCGTCGAGCACGGCACGATCGAGGAGTTGTTCGCGACGGCCGAGCGCGAGTTCCAGCGCCCGGCCGACTTGGTGGTCGTCAACGCGGGGCGCGGCCTGCGCGGCTCGCCGCTGAGTTCCGACGAGTCCGAGTGGGAGTCGATGATCCGGCTCAACCTGCTCGGCGCGTCGCGATTGATCCGCGCGGCGGGGACGCGCCTGCGCGCCGACGCCGAGGCGAAGAAGGACTGGCCCGGCAAGTCGCGCGACATCGTGGTGCTCTCGAGCAGCGTGGGCAAGCACATCTCGCCGTTCTCGTCGATGTACGGCGGGACGAAGTTCGCGATCACGAGCGTGGCCGAGGCGGTCCGCCGCGAACTGGCGCCCTCGGGCGTGCGCGTGAGCGCGATCCACCCGGGCGTGGTGAAGAGCGAGTTTCAGGAGAGCGCGGGGTACGACCCGAAGACCTTCGGCGAGTTCATGGCGTCGATCGGCCCGGTGCTCGACCCGGCGGACATCGCGAGGACCATCGCGTTCATCGCGAGCCAGCCGCCGCATGTGCTGCTGAATGATGTGATGATCCGCTGCACGCGGCAGGAGTATCCGT
>CAYGLT010000188.1:0-1576 GCA_964350875.1 uncultured Phycisphaeraceae bacterium
ACCCTCCGAACGCGGCGGCCGCGGCGGCTTCCATCTCTTCGGGGCTCACATCCTTGATGTGGGTCGCGAAGGACCAGGTGTGGCCGAACGGATCGGTCACGCTGCCGTAGCGGTCGCCCCAGAACATGTCCTCGGGGGGCATGGACACGGTGGCGCCCGCCTTCTGGGCCTTGTTGATGGAGGCGTCGCAATCGTCCACATACTGGTGGATGGTCACGGTCGAGCCGCCCAGGGCGGCGGGGGTGCGCGACTTGCCGCCGCAATACTCGGGGAAGTCATCGCACAGGAAGAAGGTGTTGTTCCCGATCTTCATCTCGGCGTGCATGAGCCGCTTGCCGTCCGGCGCGGGCATGCGGCAGAGTTCCTCGGCGCCGAGGGCCTTGGCGTACCAGTCGAGCGCCTTGGTGGCGTCGTTGACGACGAGGTGAGGGACGAGCCCCTTGGGCATGTTCGCGTTGTTCGCCATGATCGGTCTCTCTGATCGGGGGAGCGTCGCCGGCAGCCCATCTCCGAGCCCACCGTCCGGCGATGGGCCGAGAATACAGGATCAGCGCGATCTGTCAATATGCTTTTCGGATTATTTTAGGGTGTCACCCGAGCCGGCGCAGCGTCGCGCGGGCAAGGGCTTCCGCGGCCTTGGGTTGGAAGCGCCAGAACATCTCCGGCTCCACCACCTCGTACTCGACCACGCGGGGGTCGAGGAGCGTCACACGCGCGGCCTCCTCGCGCATCGAGGCGTCGCCTTCTTCCTCAATATCAATGAGATCGACCCGCGCGTAGAGGGGGACATCGCCCGTCTCGGCGATCCATGCGTCGTTGCACCGGCGCGCGACCTCGAGTTCCCGCGCTGATGGTTCGTGCGCGAACACCGCGCCGCCGTGGTCGTCCTGACAGCGCACATCATCCCCAGCCGGCACCTTGCGCACGGCGTGGGTGAACTCGCGATCGACGAACATCAGCGAGGTCTCGCCCTTCGTGCGGATGCTCGGGACGAGCGGCTGCACCAGCACATCTCCGTCGGCCATGAGATTCGCGAGGTGATGTTCCGCATCATCGACGTCGTCGGCGCCGAACAGGCGGAGGCCCCACGCGGCGCCGCCGATCGCGGGCTTGATCACGCCGCCCGTCCAGCCCATCTCGCGCGAGAGTTCGCGCAGGTCGACGCGCGGCTCGCCCGAGCGCGCGAAGAGCGTGGGGATGGTCGGCACGCCGCGGTCTTCGAGTTGCTTGAGGTACAACTTGTGCGTGTTGCGCCAGATCGTCTCGGCGGAGTTGTAGAGGTTGGTCTTGGCGCCGACGCGCAGGGCCCACTCGCAGAACGGCTCGCGCTTGCCCCTGTAGTAGTCCCAGGCGTGGCGGACGATGACCGCGCCGAACGCGCCCCACTGGACGGACGGGTCGTCCCAGACGGCGTGGTGCGCATCGACGCCCAGCCGCGCGAAGGCGTCGAGCACGAAACGGTCCTCGGCGTTGCCGAGTTCCTCGCGGGAGCAGGCGACGGCGATGGCGAAAGTTCCGGGATTCACGCGGTGGGGCGCAACTCGACGGCGCGCGGGTTGGTGACACGGCGCGAAGC
>CAYGLT010000189.1:0-1565 GCA_964350875.1 uncultured Phycisphaeraceae bacterium
GGTTGATGGAGAGGTGGGCGATGTTGAGGGGGTCGCGCGGCGTGTGCGCGAGGCGATTGCTGGCGTGTAGCGTCAGTCGCACTCGTCGCCGAAGCGGGTGAGCACTTCGTTCAGATCGCTGAAATCGACGATCGCGTCTCCGGTGACATCGCCTGCTTCGCGCGCGACTTGCTGATTCCCGAAGGAGGAGAGCACGGCGTTGAGGTCAGCGAAGTCGACGCGTCCATCGCCGGTCGCGTCGGCCGGGCACGCGAGCGGATCGGACGGTCCGCCCCAGCGGGCGATCCCGGGCACAACGACCCCGTCGACCGACGAGAAATTGCCGACGACATAGAACGAGCCGCGGTGATGCTCTGCGCCCTGAATACCTTCGAACGAGATGCCCTGGCCGAAGCGGACCATGTTCTCACCGTCCCAGCCGAACGCGCGCTGGTAGGACGCGGCGCCAACTCTCGCGCTGATAGGTCCGAACGCGACCAGCGTGTCCCGGCCGCAGACCGCGGCGATGCGCACGAAATCGGTCGTGAACTCAGTGAAGATGGACCCGACGCCCGTCAGCAGCATTTCAGCGGGAAAGGGGGGGAAAGCCTCAATGATGTTTCCGTTCCTCATGACGCGCACCGGCTCGTTCGGGCCGCTTTGGCGGTAGCCGCTGTCAAGGATGACGGCGTGCTCGCCGTTGAGCATCGCTGGGCCGCGCATGGGCACATACGAATTCTCGAACCAGGGGAGATCGCTCCAGGTTGAGGTAGCGGCATCGAAGACGCTGGCGGGCCCGTCGCTGGAGAGATACAGCCGCTCGCCGGTTCCGTCATTCGCCACGAAGCCGGATCGCGGGAAATACCAGTCCGTCGGTCCAGTCGTGGGCGTGACAACGCTCCAGCGATCGGACGACACCTCGACAAGCACCGACTCAGAAGCGTCGACACGACCGCGTTCGTATGCGAGATAGTGCGGAGTGTTTGGCGCGTCAATCGCGACGACCTGAAGGTACCAGAGGACCGGATCGGTGTGCGTCACCACATCCCAGCCAAACCCGGCACGGTAGCGAGGAGTGCCGTGGGTTCCTGCACGGATGAAGGGGTCAAAGAATGTTGATCCGCCGACGATGCATTCCAAGCCATCGGGTGACGAGCGAGCGGCGAGCGAAGGCCCGATGATCTCAAGCACATCCTCGGGGAGTTCGATCGACTCCCAGACGCTTCCGTCCCAGATCGCGATGAGCCATCGTTCGGGGTATACGCCGGAAGCGGTCGCGGCGCCGAGCACGATCAGGCGCGTTCCCTCGGGTGTCTCGACGAGCGTTGACGCTCCGGCGCGCACGAACGGCGCATCTGAAGAGATGTCGTACCGCCAAGACTCGTTGCAATTAACTTGGGCGAGTGCGACGGGACCGAGAGTTGTAAGGGCGAGTATCGCCGCACCGGAATGGCGGATCTTCATGCGTGAAGCGTATCAGACGACGCGCGGATCACCAAGAATTCTCCGGTGACACCCGGTCGGGATTTACGCGACCAGCCGGTAACGCCCGCCGCCCAAGGCGCGCTCGAGGCGCTGGCCGTCGC